>CAZIRN010000042.1:0-13553 GCA_964541495.1 uncultured Rikenella sp.
ATCGATGAAACCGTGGCTTTAACTTTTTAACTTTATGTCGAACTCACGTTAATTAAGACAATATATGATTGAACTACCTGATTTTGATAAAGCTTTTGAGTATGAAAACTATTTTTATCTCAGTTGTAATAATACGAGAATAGCAAAATTGGTAGCACAATATGAACTTTTCAAATTATCGCTTAAGGCAGAAGGTGATATTGTTGAATGCGGAGTTTTTAAGGGTGCATCGCTTATAAGGTTTGCCCATTTCAGGGAAATATTTAATCTGACAGACAAAAAAAGAATATTTGGATTTGATACTTTTGGTTATTTTCCGCAACCTAAGTTTGAACGGGATAATGAATTATACAAGAGTTTTGTTGCATCAGCAGGAGCGGAAAGCATTAGTAAAGAACAACTCAATGAGGTTTTAAAGAAAAAAGGTATTGATGAACAGGTATATCTTATTGAAGGAGACATTAGAGTTACTGTACCTGAATTTTTAAGAAAAAATCCTGATTTGAAGATATCATTGTTAAACCTTGATGTGGATCTGTATGAGCCATCTGTAATAATTCTGGAGTATTTATATCCCCGCTTATCAATGGGTGGCATTTTACTACTGGATGATTATGGAAAATTTCCGGGAGAGAGTAAGGCAGTGGATGAATACTTTTCGGGTAAGGAAGTACAAATAAGGAAAATGCCTTTTTCACAGTGGCCATATTATATTGTCAAAGAATGAGAATTGGGATAATAGGATACGGGTCAATAGGCAAAAGACATGTAAAGAACCTGATTGAAACAGGCTTCAGTGATATTATTCTTCTGAGGGAAAAGGGAAGGGGGAACGATTTTGGTCTGAAAGAGTATTATGATTTGGAATCATTTTCTGAAGTAGAGTTGGATTTTGTGTTGGTATCAAATCCGTCGACTTTGCATTTCAGAACAATTTTACCTTTTATAGAGCGGAATAAAAATCTTCTGGTTGAAAAACCACTGGTATATACTTTTGAAGAGTACTATGCACTCAAAAAAGTTCTGTCTGATTATAAAGGCAAAGGAATGGTATCTTACAATATGAGATTTCATCCTGGTATTATAAAAGTGAAAGAGCTCTTAAGTAAGGGTTTGATTGGGAAAGTATATTCAGCAAGGCATTTTGTTGGGCAGTATTTACCTGATTGGCGACCGGGTACTGATTACAGAAAAGGGGTTTCGGCGCTTAAGGCATTGGGAGGAGGTGTTGTAATGGAACTCATTCATGAAATAGATCTTGCCATATATCTGTTCGGGAAGCCTGCAGGTGAGATATATTCAATTGCAGATAAGATATCTAATCTGGAAACCGAAACTGAAGATATTTCAGAGATACTTTACAGGTCGGATAATAATATTATTGTTTCCATTCATCAGGATTATTTAAATCGTGATTACTGCAGATACATCGAGATAGTTGGTGAAAAAGGCACTTTAACATGTGATCTGAAAACATCGTTTATTACGGTAAAAGGGCCTGAGGGTAAAATGCTTTTGGAAGAAAAGGCAGAGTTTGAAAGAAACATGATGTATCTGGGACTTATTAAATATTATACTAAGTGTTTAGTTGACAACATTAAACCCAGTCCCTCGTTTGAAGAGGGTCTTGAATCGGTAAGAGTTGCACTTGAAGTGAAACAAAAAAACATGTTGATATGAATAAAGGGATAGAACCAGCCGAAAAACTTTTTTCAGTAAAAGATAAGATTATTGCCATTATTGGTTCTACCGGGATTCTTGGCAGACAATATGTCGAATTCCTCTCCATGATGGGGGCCAATGTTGCAATGGGAGACATTAACAGGGAGGCATGTTTCAGTCTTGCCACCGAAATGGAAAAGAAATATAAAACTTCTCCCCTGGCCTACCATGTTGATATATCTGATGAGAGACAGATTGAGGGTTATTTTGATGCTATAATGAAAAAGTATAATCGTCTGGATGTTCTCATAAACAATGTTCAAACAAAACCAGAAGGTTTTTATGCTCCTTTTGAAGAATATAAAATGGAAACATTATCAAAAGTGCTGGCTGCCAATCTGGGTGGTGCTGTGATTACCTGCCAGAAAGCGTGCAAGATTTTTCTTAAACAGGGATATGGAAATATTATTAATGTTTCATCCACTTATGGAAATGTGGGACCGGATCAGAGAATTTATGAAGGTGTAAAAAACATATATTTTCCAGATATGCCTTTTTCATCACCTGTGTCATATGCTATAACCAAAGCAGGTATTTTAAATCTCACAAGATATCTTGCATCTTATTACAGGGAAAAGAATATACGTGTAAATACTCTGAGCCCTGGAGGAGTATTTGATAATCATGATGACTTGTTTGTAAAAAACTATTCATACAGAACTCTTTTAGGCAGAATGGCCGACAGGAATGAATACAATGGAGCAATATTGTTTCTTGCATCAGATGCCTCTTCATATATGACTGGGGCAAATCTGATAGTTGATGGCGGATGGACAGCAATTTAGGATCATAATGGTATAATAAAAACAACGCATTTAAAAACGAGTGTTGAAACAGATTATAAAAATACTGGTTATAGGTGCTGGTAACATTGGTAGCCGTCATTTACAGGGCTTGATGAATATCAGTCACAGAGCATTTATTGAGGTTGTTGAGCCTTCGGAGGAGAATCGAAAAATTGCCAGAGAAAGGGCAATTACATCCAGAAAAAGCGAAAACAAAGTAGAAATTACTTTTCATAAGAGTATAAATGAGATTCAGATTCAGGAAGCACATCTGGCAATAATTGCTACTAATTCTGATGTAAGACCCCTTATTATTATGGAATTAATAAAAAGGGTAAAATTAAAGTATCTAATTCTCGAAAAAGTTGTTTTTCAATCTGATGAACTATTCACCCAATTGTCGGCTGAACTTAAGTCGTATGGAATAAAAACATGGGTTAATTGCCCTAGAAGATTATACTGGTTTTATCAAGGAGTTAAAAATATTGTTGCCGATGATGAAATTATAAAGATGAGGGTTTCAGGTGGAAACTGGGGGTTAGGATGCAATGCAGTGCATTTTATTGACCTCTTTGCATTTCTAACGAGTGATAATAATATAAAAGTTGAATATTCAAGTCTCGATAAAAAACTTATTGAAAGTAAGAGGAAAGGCTTTCTTGAATTTACTGGTAGTATTGGGTATTCATCAGCAAGAGGCTATCTTGAACTTGAATCTTTTGCATACAATAATCATAGACCAGTAATAGATATATGTACTTCTTCTGTACGCTGGCTTATTTCTGAATCTTCGGGTTCAGTAATGAAATTAAGTTCGGATCATAATGTCTGCAATATTCTTAAGGAAAAGTTCCCATTACAGAGTGAGCTGACGGGAGCTATTGTGGATGAAATAGTTGAAACAGGGGAATGTGGTTTGACTGCTTTAGATGAATCGGCAATTTATCATTCGCTCTTATTTAAACCATTATTAAATCATATAGGGAAGATAAAAGGTAATATTCCTGAATTTTGCCCGGTTACATAATTATATGGAAGAAGAAATTTTACTTGTTGGTGCTGGAAGAATGAGCATGGAATATTCAAAGGTTCTGAGAGCTATGAATATTCCATTTATTGTGGTAGGTCGTAGTGAAAAATCGGCAGAAAATTTCAAACAGATAACAGGCATTTCACCTTTTACAGGCGGGATTGAAAGATTTATTGAGAAAGCCGGAAAAATTCCGGACATTGCAATAATTGCTGTTAATGTTGTAGATCTGTATAAAGTTTGCAAGCTTCTAATACGAAAGGGAGTATCAAGAATATTGCTTGAGAAGCCCGGGGCTTTATTTATCGAAGAGATAAATGACCTGTTTTCTGAATCAGTAAAATCAGGCAGTAGTATCTTCATTGCATATAACAGAAGGTTTTATAATTCAGTTGAAATGGCAAAAGAGATTTTAGCCAGTGATGGAGGAGTTCTTTCATTCAATTTTGAGTTTACGGAATGGAGCGATAAGGTTGAGGCATTTGTAACTGATACGGATGAGAAAAACAGGTGGTTTATCAGTAATTCTTCACATGTTGCTGATCTTGCATTTTATCTTGGAGGAAAGCCTGTTGATATTAAATGTTATACTGCCGGAGGTTTACCATGGCATGAATCAGCATCAATTTTCGGAGGAAGCGGAATAACCGATAAGGGGGCTATTTTTAGCTATACAGCCAACTGGAATGCTCCAGGCAGATGGGGTGTTGAATTATTGTCAGCACATAACAGAGTAATATTAAGACCTCTTGAACAGCTTCAGATTCTGAAAAAAGGATCTCTGCAGCCTGAGTCATATAATTTAGAGGATGATCTGGATAAAAAGTTCAAACCCGGTTTGTACCGGTTAGTTGAAGCTTTTTTAAAAGGTGATTATAATCGGCTATGTTCAGTTAAGGAGCAGGCTGAAATGTTCCGGTATTATTGTTTAATTGCAAACTACGACTAATATTGGCTTTGCATAAAGAACAAGTTAAAGACTCAGGCATTCTCGTACTTAGCAATCTTATCTTAAATCTGTCGGGGTTTCTCAGGCAGATGATTATGGCATGGTTTTTAGGTCTTTCGGGTCAGATTGACCTGATGCTGCTTGCGATGATTATACCATCCATAATACAGTCGATGGTTGGAGGAGGTGCCGGAGAGGTACTTATTATAAAAAGAGATAAACCCGGGTACCAGGAAGGATCATTTGAAGCGGTTTTTATTGTAGCCTGTCTTATTCCAGTAACAGTATTGGGTATTGTTTATTACTTAACTATAAAAACCCTGATACCAGTATTTGGAATTGAGGAGAATAATATTTTATTGTACAGGTCTTTATCAATGATTTTCATACTCAGTATGCTGCCGGGTACTTTTAATTCTATTTTACGACCACAATTATATTACAGAGGTTTGTACGGATTTTATGCTTTAACAACTCTTATTTCGCAAATATTTTCACTCGCATTTATATTATTAACTGTAAAGATCCTTGGGATTTATTCATTTGCAATTAGCTATTTTATAGCTGCAATGCTGAATGCTATTCTATTCTCTTTCAGGTCTGGGCTTTATATTAGAGGTATTTTTAACATTAGTATATGGAAATATGAATTTAAACAACTTCTGGTACTTTTAAAAAGAGTTTTTTCCCTCAGCCTTCAGACACTTATGAATCATTTTGCTACATTCTGGGAGAGATCTTTAAGTGTGAAGTATCTGACCCCTGGATATTTAAGCTCGCTCAATTACTCAAAAACCATTACAGAACTACCAAATAATTTACTTTTATCTTCAGTGCTCACCACTTCGTATATTGAGCAAGCCAAACTACACAGAGAATCTGAAGAAAAATTTATTTCATATACTGAAAATACTTTCAAGTTACTTGTTAAGATGTGCTTTCTTCTTCAGCTTCTTATGTTAGTGTTTGCCCCAGTAATAATAATTCTGGTTTTCAGAAGAGGCAGATTTGATAATGAAGCGGTAAAACTTACATTGACTATTTATAATATTCTTACAATAGGTTTTCTTCCGAGAATAATAATGAACTACTTTTCCCGCACCATGTATATATTGGGAGAGTACGGGAAATTGTCAAAAGTGATTTTTTTGAAAATGATTTTTCAGATATTTTTTATGATTTTTCTTGTAAATGTAATTAAGGATGCTATACCGATGTCGATTATTGCAGGATTTATTCTTACTTCACTTTTAATTTTTGCTGTAACGGATTTCAGCTTTAAATTCCACACCTTCAGATATTTTATTACAAGAATGGTAATAATTACTGCATTATCTCTAATAATATTACTGATTCACAAGTCAACGATTGACTATTATATTTCATTGTCAAATACTGAAATATTTTTGTATTCACTTCCGTTGATTACTGCTTCGGCATTGTTTTTTATGTTTTTCCTTCAAAGGATTGGGGTAGAAACAGGTATAATTAAAAAAATAAAGTCATTGCCTTGGAAAGCAATTATCTGAAAAGAGCCAATCGTATATATCTAAGAAAAGTTTTCAGGATAAAAACAATTTTTTATCCTGTTGTATTAATTCTGATTAAAACCGGTATTGCTTCACGTATTGAGAAGAGCATCAACCGGGTAATAAAATTTTTCGGCATAAGAAAAAATTTTCATTATTTCATAAAATACATCGATTATGGCAACTGGTTTAAAGACAAATTCAGGCAGGATGATAAAAAATATGAAGGAGAAATATTATTTCCGGCAATGACAGGCGTACATAGTAATTTCACACTACTTAACCTTCTTTTTGCCAGATATTTTAATGAAAGGAAAAATTTATTGCCTGTATTTTATATATGTGATTCTGCTTTTGATATCTGTACCAAGGACGGAATGGTTAAATCGAGGAAAAAGTATTTCTGGTTTTGCCATGAATGTTACAAAGGATATAGATATATTGAAAAAATGACGGGGATTGACGTTGAGAGGATGAGAGATAAATTAAAGGAATATAAAGATGAATTGGTATATGAGCGAAGAAAGATAGAATGTTTGACCTCATTGCGCGAATGTGAAGATTATGAATATGATGGGATTAAAATTGGTTTATTGGCACGAAAATCTGTAAAACGTTATTTTCTTGCAGGCAGACTTGAAGCTTCGGATGAAGTTCTTCAGGTATATCGCGAATTCATTTTTTCGGGGGTAGCTTATGGGGTTGCATTTAAAAGAACAATAAATGAAAGAAAAAATATCAGGTATGTTATTCTTAATAATGGTTCTCTGGTTTTCGAAGCCATTGCCCGAGAATATTGCAAAAGGAATGGTATACCATATATTACATATGAAACCTATATTGGGAATAATTCATTGATATACAAAAAGAATGGACCAGTTATGGATCTTGATTGGTCGGATGAATATAAGGTTTTCTTGAAGAAATTTAATATGGATGATGATTGCAAACAGAAGGTGAAACAATTCTTTGAGAACCTTAGAAATGGTGTAGAAATGTATGCAGTGTTAAATAGAGAGCATTCTGATGAGATTCTGGCTGGTACAGGCAGATATGCTTGTCTTTTTACAAATCTTAACTATGATACAGCGGTTATAGATAAAAATTATCTTTTTGCCGACATGGAAGACTGGATTTACAGGGTTATTGAATACTGGAAGAAATACCGGCCCGATTTAAAGCTTATAATAAGGGTACATCCAGGGGAAATAAAGCTTGTTACTGCAACCCGTGAGTACCTGGGGGATAAAATTAAAAAAGCAGTAGGGGATGATAAGAATATAATCGTGGTAGATTCAACAGACAAAGTAAATTCATATGAGCTGATTAAATCAATGGAGTACGGGTTGATATATTCAAGTACTATTGGACTTGAAATTGCATGGTCGGGTAAAACCTGTATAGTGGCAGGTTTACCGTGGTTCAGACATAAGCCGTTTGTAATCTATCCTGAAACAGTAGAGGATTATTTCAATTATCTGGAAAAACTGAATAATAATACTCTTGATTTCAGTCCTGACATTGAAGAATTATATAGAACGGTATATTTTGTTTATTATCACAGGTTAAAGCGGTTACAGGGGATAAAATTGTATACACCTGATGAAGGGCCAAATACTATTTATAGCAATTCTGATGATATGATAAACAATAATCTGACTTTTTTTGAAGAATTCAGCAATGAACTTTTTTCAGCAGAATAATAAAAAAAGTAAGCTTAAATCCTTTTCAGGAAAGTTATTCAATAATTCCGATAGACTGCTTTTTTATTTCCTTCTGGCCATTCCGTTAATTAATGCTGTAGCTGATTCAACAATTTATTATTTTGTGGAACCTGATAAGGAAAGTGGATTGCATCCGGGTATAATAAGGGGAGTAATACTGTTATTGTATATATTTTTATTCGGGATAAAGAGGATAAGAAATGAGCGGGTCAATTATTTTATTCTGGCATTTCTTGCATATTTATTCATTCTTCTACTGTTTTCTTCAAACATCCGTTATGCATTTTTATCAGGTTATATTAAATGGTTCATTCCGCTGATGATGTTTCCTGTAGGATTTTATTTTTTTAAAAATGTATATTCTCTTCTTTTACTGAACAGAATATATGTTTATTCTGCTATTATTATATGTATTAACCTTGTAGTGGCCCAGATTATTAAATTTGGGCTTTCAGCATATGTTGAAAAATCTTTTTACACGGGAGGTGCGGGGGTTGGTATAACAAACCAGCTTTCTTTAATATTGCTGACCTATCCTTTTCTCCTGAGAAAAAGAATCAGTTTCACCCGGAGTTTAAACTGGTTAGTGTACATAAATGGGGTTTTATCAATTGTTTTTGTACTTCTTGCCATGAAAAGAGCTGCTATAATTAGCTTAATGGCAGGGGTATTGATATATCTTTATTTTACTCAATCAAGAATTAGATTCATAAAGTATCTAGCAGTGATTATTTTCTTTTTTTATTTGATTTTTCCTTTAATTCAGGATGTGTTCACGGAAAGGTATGAGACCAGAATGAAGCAAATGGAAAACATTGAGAAAGAAGCAAGATATCAGGAGATTTTATATGTTTTTCAGGAATTCAGGGAGGCCGACATTTCACAAAAACTTTTCGGAGCACATTTGTTTAACACAGGAGAATATTTTGGAAGGAAGTATTTTAATACTAACAGGATGATTCACAGTGATTTTTTCGGATTTTTATATGGGGCAGGTGTAATAGGAATTTTTCTTTATCTGGCAATATATTATGTGATTATCAGTATGGGGGTTAAATTCAGAAGGATATTGAAACATGAAATAATTGAAAGAGAACTTCTGGCGATATTTTTTGCAATTCTTGTTGCAACATTTTTGATTTCTTTCACAGGAAGCGGTACAATTGGTGAAAGATGCCTTGTATTTCTTTATCTGGGAGCAATAAGCGGTACGGCAAAACAAAAAATCAAATCATTATTTCTGGTTAAAAAGTATAGAGTTGGGAGCATTTCTCTTAATCTCAGAAAATTCTAAAGGGTTTAACACAGAATCTGCTCTTGGAGTTATGAAACTCCAATGCGGAACAGAACCAGCAAGGTTTAATCTGGGTAACTGGGAATTATATATTTTCCCCAAATTACTTTTACCCTGGCAGAAGAATTACAGGATAAAAGAGGATCTGGCATTATTTGTGACCGGAACCCCTTATATTCAAGGCTATTCATATATTGCCTCATTGGATATATTGATAGGAAATATTCAAATTGGTAAGAATACAGATAAAGTTAAAGGTCATTTTTTTGCATTGATAAAAAATTCAAAAGAATTAAAATTTATGACAGATGAATCGGGGATTTACAGTATTTATCATCTGTCGGATGGTACAGTTCTGTCGTCTTCTTTTTTAGCACTTGCCGAAGGTTTACCTGTATTAAATATTAACACTGCTGCATTTCTTGAGAATATATTGACCGGATCAATAATAGGGAACGAAACGATATTTTGTGAAATTAAACGTTTTGAACCATCTATTCCTTTTGATTTTCCTGGCCTGAATTTTATTAAACCATCTAATACTTCATATGAATCAGTACATTTTAAAGATCGTACACAAAGTATAAAAGCACAGATAGAAGCTCTGGATAATTGTTTTAAAGGACTAAGGAATCTCGCTGATGATTATGGGATTGATTCAGGAATAACGGGAGGGTATGACAGCAGACTTCTAATGGCTATGTGCATAAGGCACTTTGATTCAATGAAAATACAGTTTCATTCTCATAAGAGATTAAACCCTGATGTGGACTTTATTAAGGGAAAAGAACTTTGTAAAATAACAGGTATAAATTTTGTTGAAAGTCCTGTAAGATTTATTTCAGAGTCTGCAGTGAAGGATATTAAAAAATTTATGGATGAAGCGATGCTATTTACCGACGGACAGGTAAGGACACATTTATTCTGGCACGAAGATTACAATACTGCATTTTACAGGATAAATACACTGGTAGATAAGAAACTGGGGATAGGCGGTATAGGTGGAGAGCAATACAGGAATCAGGAAAGACTTCTACCTGAAATGTCACTTGGTCTGGAAAACTGGATAAGGAATAGGCTTATCATAAATTACTGTGGAGCTGAAACATTAAAAAATAAAATACTGAATGATATTGTGAAACATATTAGTGATAAACTGATCCGGCGTATTCCTTTCAAAAAAAAGGGCAGAATAGATCTTTCTGAGATTAAATATTATATGCAGGAGATATTTATTCCTGCTAATAGGGGGTTGAGGAGCAGTTTTGAGAACAGACTTTCAATGTTTCTTTATCCATTTACTGATCCTGAAGTTGAAAGCTTTGCCAGGCTTGCTGTTCCATTTCTTGGGTTAAGGCTTGATTATGAGGCAGAAATGATAAGAATGATCAATCCGGAATTAGCTGCTGTTAAATCAACATATGGTTATGATTTTCTGGGAAAGGAACCTTTAACCAAACTTTGGGCCCAGTTTATTTTTGTAAATTTCAGAAACCGATTCTGGGACAGGATTCTTTCAGCACTTTTAACATCAGGCAGAACAGAAAAATGGATTGAAATGAAAGACAGAATAAGTTATCTTGGTGAAACCACAGAAGTCGTCAGGAGTCTTAACTTTCCAATATCCATTGAAAATCTTCTGAGAAGGACTGACACAGGACCTCTGGTATTTGCGTTTGGTCATCTTTTTATGAGGTATTCAGATAAACTGAAAGTCGGATGAGATTTCAGCTAGAAAGGAAGTTGCTTGTCAGATTGTACGATCTAAAAAAGTACGTCAGTCTGGTAATTAAAGCCAGACGTATACTTAAGAATATTTCGAAAAAATGTCTGTTAAACGATAATTATGTCAGGGTAAAGAAAGATTTTAACAGAAAATGGGCCGGATTACGAGGTTGTTTTGACTTTTACTGGCTTAAAATTTATGGCATTGTTTCCGGTGACTGGAGTCCGGAATATGTTCCGGAAACGATATATTACCTTCATATTGAGCCGCGGCTTAACAATAAAATGTTTTCGAAGGCTTATTCGGATAAAAATATGTATCACTATTATGTAAAAGACATCATGATGCCGATAATTCTTGTAAGAAACATTGAAGGAGTCTTTTATGAAAAATATAGTAACAGGCCTTCAGAAAAAGGCAGAGTAATAAATGTTCTTGAAAGTTATAATAGGTTTATTATAAAACCCTCAATTGAAAGCGGGGGCGGTCGTAATGTGGCTTTATGTGTAAAGTATAGCGATGGTTACCAGATGTCGGGTAGACACATTAAATCAGTTGAAGAGATTTTGAATTTATATAGAAAAAATTATCTCATACAGGAGGTTATAGAGTCTCATCCTTTTTATGCAGCTTTTAATCCGTCTTCTGTTAATACAGTAAGGTTTTTGATATATAGATCTGTAGTAGATGAAACGGTTAAAATATTGCATAGCGTTTTCAGGGTGGGCATAACAGGTAGCATTACTGACAATCAGGCTTCCGGTGGGTATGCATGCGGTCTTACTAAAGAGGGATGTTTGACTGGTAGGGCAGTAAATAAAAAGGGAGATATTTATGATAATGTCAACGGGGTTCGCCTTGAAAAAGGGCTAAAACTTCTAAAATATGATGAGATGATTTATGAGGCGAAAAAGATTGCATACTTTTTTCCTTATTCAAGATTAATGGGGATTGATCTATGTGTTGATAAAGAAGGGAGAATAGTTCTTATAGAAATAAACAATCAGAACAATGAAATAAATTTTTTTCAGATGCTTAATGGACCGCTTTTTGGCGATTATACTGATGAAGTAATCAAATTCTGCCGTTCAGAAAAAAAATCATTTGTAATTGATTTTACGATTTGATATATATTAAAATGCAGGAAATATATCTGATTACAGATTATAATGACCGTTTTGGCAGTAAATATACAGCAATACCTTACAGAAGCGGTATGAACAAAGCTGTTTTATCTGAAGAATTCGCAAATCAGGGTTTTAAAGTTATTTTCCTTAAAGCATCAGAGGTATTTGAAAAAATAAAAAAACCAGAAGGATTGATTTTTCTCTATACATCTCTAGAGGATAAGAACAGTCATTACAAGTCGTTTATTGAAGATGTTATTTATGCTCTTTCATTATCAGGTGCTTATGTTATTCCTGGTTACAGGTACTTGAAAGGTCATAACAACAAGGTATTTATTGAGCTATTACGAAAACAGATAGGTGCTTATTTTGGAGATAATCTTTATTCACATGTATTCGGAAGTTATGAAGAATTAAAAGCTTCTGATATTAATTTCAATTTTCCCGTTGTCCTTAAAGGTGCTGAAGGTTTTAAAAGCCGTAATGTATATCTGATATACAATAAAAAAGAATTATTTAGAACTGTAAAAAAGATAAGCAGAACAGTAAATTTAAAAGAGGAGATAAAGGATATAGTAAGGAAGGTCTATTATAAAGATTTTAAAAGAGAGTCACTTTACCGAAGAAAATTTATTGTTCAGGATTTTATACCTGGACTTGACAAAGACTATAAAATTCTGGTTTTTGGAGATAAATATTATGTACTTGGCAGATATATAAGGAAAAATGATTTCAGGGCTAGTGGCAGTGGAAATTTTTATTTTCCTGAAAATTTGCCAGATGGGCTTTTAGATTTTTCGGAAAAGATCTTTTCCCTGCTGGATGTGCCTGTGATTTCGCTGGATGTCGGGTATGATTCCAACAATTTTTATGTATTTGAATTGCAAGTTGTTTTTTTTGGTACCTATACAATTGAAAAATCTGATTTTTATTTTCAGAAAAAAAATAGAGAATGGAAAAAAGTTAGAGGTAAGTCAATTCTTGAAAGAGAATATGCTTTAAGCATGGCTGGATATATCAGGAGAAAAGGACTTTTAAAATGAAGATTCTGTTTATTTCTTCAGGTGGCCAGGATGGTAAACCTAAAGCAGTTGTAAGAAATCAAGGGCATTCACTTGAGAAACTTGGCGTTGAAGTAATATATTTCTGTGTGAATGGGGGTGGTCTATTTAATTATCTCAAGTCGGTCCCCGCTTTAAGAAGAACGATTCGTGAGATAAAGCCGGATGTAGTACATGCTCATTATTCTTATTCAGGTTTGCTGGCATATTTATCAGGTGCCCGGCATCTGATTGTTTCTTTTATGGGTAGTGAGCTTAGAAGCTCATGGCTAAGCAGGATTATTTCTATAATCGTTGCAAGGTATTTATGCACGATAGTTATTGTTAAGTCGGATGAAATGAAAAGGATTTTGAAAGTTAAGAATGTTGAAGTTATTCCAAATGGAGTTGATCTTGAGATTTTCAAAGAGCAAGATAAGTATGAATGTTACAGTAAAACCAAACTGGATCCCGCAAAGAAAAATATTCTTTTTGTTGGAGACCCCCGGCGGAGAGAAAAAAATTATAATCTTGCTTTGAAAACATTTGAGAATCTTGATAATGAAAAGTTTAAACTTATTCAGGTAAATAATCTGTCAAAAGAAGAATTATGTCTTTATTATAATG
>CAZIRN010000043.1:0-13532 GCA_964541495.1 uncultured Rikenella sp.
GAGGAGTAAGCCTGTGACAATTGCTGAACCGTCAGTTATAGTAACAGTGCCCTTTATAAGATATTTTTGTATTAAATATTCAAAAATAACACACGACAGAACAGAAGTTAAGGTAACAATAATAGCTCCCCAGCCGAAATAGTAAATTGCGGCAATCAGCGCAGGAATAAGTGCGATGATTACATTATACATCAGTTTTTTTGTACTGTCCTTTGAATGAATATGCGGAGAGTTGGATACTTTTAGCAATCGGTTCATTTTTATTTATTTCATATTTTTTTCTCGCATCATTTTTAACACGGTGGTTTTACCCAGCCTTATGTAGTCGAGCAAAGGTCTGTATGCAGGACAGGTATAGCTGCACGACCCGCACTCCATACAATCGGTAACCATTTCGTCTTCCATTCTTTCGAATAGACTCTTTTCCGCAAGTGTCATGAGGAGGTAAGGCTCGAGGTTCATAGGGCACACACGAATGCACTTACTGCAGCGAATACATTGCCCATAAGGAATCCTTCCTGATTCTCCGTTAGCAAAAACCACAATTCCCGACATGCCTTTTACAACTGGAACCTGAAGATTGCTTATAGCTTTTCCCATCATTGGTCCGCCGCCGATTACTTTGACCGCATCTTCCGGAAGTCCACCTCCTGCGTCAATAAGACTTGATACCGGTGTGCCTATCCGCGCCATATAATTACCAGGCCTTTTAAGCGATTTTCCGCTTACTGTGACAACTCTTTCGATAAGCGGCTTGTTTTTCTGTACGGCTTCATATACTGCAAAGGCTGTTCCGGCATTCTGTACTACTACACCAACATCAACGGGTAACCCGCCGGAGGGAACTTCCCGGCCTGTAATCGCCTTTATTAGCTGTTTCTCACCTCCCTGAGGATATTTTACCTTGAGAGGTTGAACAGTAATATCATCGTCACCTTTAACAAGTTCTTCAAGAAGTGAAATAGAATCGGGTTTATTGTTCTCGATTGCAATAATTGCTCTGTTTACACCAAGAGCTTTCATCATTATCCTTGTACCGATGATAATTTCGCTGCCTTTTTCAAGCATAAGCCTGTGGTCGGAAGTAAGATAGGGTTCACATTCCGCACCGTTAATGATAAGCAGGCTGCATTTTTTATCTGCAGGCACTTTTAGTTTTATATGCGTCGGGAATGCAGCACCTCCAAGCCCAACAATACCTGCATCCTGAATTTTTTGAATTATCTCCTCGGGTGTGTTTTTTATTTCTGTGATTAAATCATTGCTTCTGTCCGTTTCCGGTATCCATTCATCTCCCGATATAGTAATAAAAATAGATGTCTGTTTGTAACCGGAGATATCCAGGGCGGAATCGATTTTCGAAACTGTTCCCGAAAAGGATGAATGAATATTTGCTGAAAAATAACCTGCGGCTTTGGCAATAAGCTGCCCTGTGAGTACTTTATCACCTCTCTTTACAGTGGGGATAGCCGGCGCACCAGGATGCTGTGCAACCGGGATAATGACTGACTCAGGCGGCGGCAGCGTCTCGATACGACAGGCGGCGGTCAGTTTGTTTTCCGGCGGGTGAACTCCACCATTCGGGAATGTCTTTAATGCTTTCAAAACTTTTTTAACTATTAAAATTTATTCTTCCTTAACCGGTACCTGAATAGCTTCAGATTTAGTTTTTCTGGGCGGAAAATTCATTTCAACAATGGCGCCGGTGGGACATTCGGTAACACATTTCCTGCATAAAGTACACTTGAACGAATCAATATATGCAAGGAAGTTATTAATTGTAATGGCATCGTACTCACAAATTTTGTAACATTTGTTACATCCGGTACATGCAACTTTACAAATCTTGAGTGCCAGTGCGCCCTTGTCGGTATTGACGCAGGAAATGAAAATTTTCCTGTCTTTTTTTGCTTTTTTGCGAAGCTCGATGATATTCCTCGGACACGCCTTCACACAGGCTCCACATCCGGTACATTTATCGTCGAGAATTACAGGCAAACCTGTTTTTTCATCCATATACATGGCATCGAACAGACATGACTTCACACAATCTCCATATTTCAGACAACCATATTGGCAGTCGGTTTCACCTCCATAAAGTTTATGCACAATAATGCACTCTTTAACACCATCATACTCTGAAGTGCGCAAACAATTTTCATAGGATCCCTGACAGCGTACGACTGCAATCCTACTTTCAGTCGTAAAGGTTTCTTTACCAAGTATCTTTGCTACTTCAGCCATTACGTTTTCACCGCCAACAGGACAATTATAGCCTTCAAGACTTTCTGCCTTAATTAGCGCCTCGGCAAAATTACGGCAGCCTGTAAAACCACATCCTCCACAATTTGCCCCCGGTAATATATGCTGAATAATATCTATTCTCGGATCTTCATAAACCTTGAATTTCTGTGAAATATAATAAAGAATGACTGATGACGCCAGTCCTATAGAGCCAAGAATCGTAACCGATAACAGAATTGTATGCCCCATCTGTTTATAGCTTTTTTATCCTGAATGAAAATTTTTTTGACACCTTACTGCCTGACAAATAAAGAATAAAATAGTATAAAGCTGTGGCGCCTAATGATATTAACCCGGCCAGAGCTTCACCTACAGATAGTCCGATAAGCACAAAAAGAGTTAAAACAAGTACTACAAGAGGCAGTATATACCCTAAGAATAAAGCCAGAAAGCTTTGAGAAGTGCTTATAGAGACAAGTACCTTCGAGCCTTCAGGTATATCGAAGTTGCCGTCAATTTTTATTGTTTTATCATTTGACCTGCCTGCACTGCAGATATTAATAGCTTTGCATCCTGCACAACTTATTTGGCGGTCAATCATCACAGTTACCGCATCAGGCCCGGTCAAAACGACAACTCCTTCATGTGTTATTTCTTTTTCCGACACTTTTTTCAATTAAGAAAGCAAAATTATATTTCCCTTTAGAAATATTTCTGGTTTTTATTGATTTTTTATAAAAAAGAGATGTTAAAAAATTAAAACAGATATAATTTATTATTTATTATGTATTATGTTAATCAACTAAATATCAGAAATATAAGTATTCTTAACTTATATTACTCCAGGAATATTTTCTGGCGAAGAGTCTTTTAAGTTCGCTACGTAAAACTGCATTTTTTTCATCTTCGAGCGTCGGGTCTTTTTCGAGAATTGAGCCCGCAATGTTTCTGACGTATTCAATTAGCTGTCCGTCTTTTGCCAGGTCGCTTATTTTCAGGTCGAAAGGTATTCCGCTCTGCTGAGTCCCTTCAATATCACCCGGGCCTCTTAATTTAAGGTCGGCTTCGGCGATTTCAAATCCGTCGTTCGACTTAACCATAATTTCAATCCTTGCTGCAGCTTCCCTTGAGAGTTTCCCGGAGGTCATAAGTATGCAATACGACTGGTCTGAGCCTCTGCCCACGCGGCCCCTTAGCTGATGGAGCTGTGAAAGGCCGAACCTCTCGGCACTTTCAATTACCATTACCGTCGCATTGGGTATATCCACTCCCACTTCAATAACTGTGGTGGCGACCATTATCTGTGCCGTTCCTTCCCTGAATAACTTCATCGATATCTCTTTATTTTCCGCGGTCATCCTGCCGTGAAGGATACTTATACAATAATCGGGAGGAGGGAAGGCCTGAGAAAGAATATCGAGTCCTTCGTCGAGATTTTTATAATCGAGTTTTTCCGAACCGGTTATCAACGGGTAAACTATATAAATCTGTCTTCCTTCTGCAATCTGGCTGCGGATAAAAGCAAAAACCTTATTTCTTTCGGAGTCAGTGAAGTGAATTGTTTTAACAGGTTTTCTGCCCGGAGGCATCTCGTCAATAACCGAAACGTCGAGATCGCCGTAAAGAGTCATTGCAAGTGTCCGCGGAATGGGAGTAGCCGTCATTACAAGCACATGGGGCGGATTATGGCTTTTTCCCCACAGTTTTGCCCTTTGAGCCACTCCAAACCTGTGCTGCTCGTCAATAATTGCAAGGCCAAGCCGGCTGAAACGGACATTTTCTTCTATCAGAGCGTGCGTTCCTATAAGGATAACAGGCTTCTCTCCCGCTAGCATCTGCTCGATATATTTCCTTTCTGTCTTTTTTGTGGAGCCTGTAAGAAGCAGAACTTCGATGCCTATTCCTTCGGTGAAACTGCACACCGACCTGTAATGCTGAAAAGCAAGAATTTCGGTAGGCGTCATAATGCACGACTGATATCCGTTATCGGCAGCAATCAGCATTGCCATAATTGCCACAAGAGTTTTGCCGCTTCCGACATCACCCTGCAAAAGCCTGTTCATCTGCCTGCCTGATCTCAAGTCTTTCCTTATTTCTTTAATGACTCTCTTCTGCGCATCTGTTAACCCGAAACGCAGGTTATCATAATAGAATTTGTTGAAAAAATCGCCCACTTTAGCAAAAACAAATCCTGGAGTGTGAGTATTCCTGTGAACTTTATACATCAGCAGGTTAAGCTGAATATAGAAAAGCTCTTCGAATTTCAGCCGGTACTTTGCCTTGTCGAGTTCTCTGATATTCGAAGGGAAATGTATATAATAAAGTGCATCATGAAGGCCCATAAGGGAATAATTCTCAATAATATATGATGGCAGTGTTTCAGGTATTCTGAAATCAATAATCTTCATCAGGTTACCTACAAGTTTGCTTATAAATCTCGAGGTGATGAAACTGCTTTTAAGCTCTTCCGTTGTGCTATATTGGGCCTGAAATGCCGAAGTAATCCTCTGTTCCATCTTTTCTGCAGGCTCTATCTCGGGATGGATTATATTAATAACTCCGTTAAAAACTCCAGGCTTACCGAAAATTACATATTTCTTGCCTGCTGGGTAAGTATCAGGTATCCATTTTGTTCCTCTGAACCAGATAAGTCTTATGCTTCCTGTTTCATCCGAAAATTCTGCAATAAGCCTTTTGTTTGTACCTTTGCCTTCAGGAAAATACCTGGTTATTGTACCTTTTATCTGTACATAAGGCAAATCTGGATCAAGTTCATTGATATTGTAAATCTTTGTCCGGTCAATATACCTGTATGGAAAGTAATAAAGAAGATCCCTGTAGTATTTGATATTGAGTTCCTTGTTAAGCTGTTCGGCTCTTTTTGGCCCAACCCCGGGTAAATATTTAATATCGGTATCGAGGAAATTCTGCATATTTAAAATGGACTGAAATGAGGACTATTATTCATTTCCGAAAATAAATAATTTTGAAAAAGTATCATAATTTAATAATACATTAATAATATCAGAATGTCAATCAACAGGCATAAAATTGCTAACTATTTCAAGTACAAGATATTATCATCACATAAAAAAGGGTTTGGGCTCCACAGTCCTTTTGTTTACAATCTGGTAACAAAAATATTCAGGAATAAATTTAACCCTGAAATTGTCTGTAAAATAGAAGAAATTAGGGGAAAGATGCTAACCTGCAAAGAAACAGTAGAGGTAAAAGATTATGGAACAGGCAGAAATAATGATAATCTCCGGAAGATTTCAGATATAGCAAGGAACTCTTCTGTTCCAGCAAAATATGGTAAATTACTTGCCTCTCTTGCCGGTGAATTTGGCCGTGAAAATATTATAGAGCTTGGCACGTCGTTAGGGATAAGCACTCTTTATCTCTCTTTTGGGTCACCTTCTTCAATAATACATACGGCTGAGGGATGCCCTTCATTGTCAGCTTTGGCTGAAGCCAATTTCATGGAAACAGGACGGTCAAATATACGCCTGTACAATATGAAATTTGACGATTTTTTACTTGAGATGAAAAAAGAAAAGATTTGTCCCGGACTTGTTTTTATCGATGGTGATCACAGCAAGGAATCGCTTTTACGTTATTTCGATATAATCATTGAAATATGCGATGAAAAGAGTTTGGTTGTTATAGATGATATACATATTTCCAAAAAAATGTACGAAGCGTGGGAGAAAATCAAAAAGTCAGAGAAGGTGAGCATAACTATTGATATTTTTCGGATGGGGCTGGCTTTTTTCAGACGTGGAATAGCTAAATTTGATTATGTTATAAGGTATTAACAAAAATTAATAATTTAAAATTCGGTATATCGTTTATTTAATCTAATTTCGAAGGCTTTAAAATATTTATTTATGAATGACAAAGTAATAGAGATTCAGGATATTGTTAAAAATTACCAGATTGGTTCAGTTATAGTAAGAGCTTTGCGATCTGTTACACTGACAATAGAAAGAAATGAATATGTTGCTATAATGGGTCCTTCCGGATCAGGCAAATCAACTATGTTGAATCTGCTTGGCTGCCTCGATACACCTACGAGCGGCAGGTATTTTCTCAATGGCATTGATGTAAGCAAGATGGATGACGACCAGCTTGCCGAAATACGTAATAAAGAGATTGGATTTATTTTTCAGACATTTAACCTTCTTCCACGATATACGGCTCTTGAAAATGTTACCCTTCCCCTTATTTACGCCGGGGTTCCAAAAGCTGAAAGGGAACAGAAAGCAATAGAGGTTCTTACACAGGTCGGCCTCGCCGACCGTATGTATCACAAGCCTAATGAGCTCTCAGGAGGTCAAAGGCAGAGGGTTGCAACTGCCAGAGCACTAGTAAACAACCCGTCAATTATACTTGCTGACGAGCCGACAGGTAACCTCGACAGCAAGACTTCACTCGATATCATGAACCTGCTCGATGAGATTCAGAAGAAAGGCAATACTGTTATTTTAGTGACACACGAGGAAGATATTGCAAAACATGCAGCCCGTATTGTAAGGCTTCTTGACGGAATGATAGCATCCGACGAGCCAAATGAAAAATATATTGGAAAGTAGGAAACAGCATACTTAATCAAGTCAGCCTGTTAAGAATCTATAAAATAAGGTTGTATGACAATTTATACCCGTGGCGGAGATGATGGAACTACTTCACTTCAAGGGGGGAAAAGGTTGCCAAAATGTCACGATCGTATTGAAGCATGCGGAACAATAGAAGAATTGATTTCATGGACAGGGTTGCTAAGGAGTTTCAGAGAGAATAAAGAGAGAGAGGATTTTTTGATATATGTCCAGAATCAGTTAATGGCTTGCATTTCAGCACTGACAAGCGATCAGGATAAGAAGGATGTTAAAATGGCTTTGCCCGATTCAGGTTGCATCACAAGTATAGAAGATGCAATAGATAAAATAGAAAACTCTGTTCAGCCTGTTAAGTCTTTCATAATCCCCGGAGGGAATCTCCTTGTGTCATATTGCGATATCACAAGATGTGTTTGCCGCAGAGCTGAAAGAAGAGTGCTGAAGCTCAATAAAACAGAACCAGTTCCTGGAATTATTATTATTTTTCTGAACCGGCTTTCGGATTATTTTTTCATGTTAAGCCGCCTTTTGAACTCTGAGCTTGGCAATGATGAAATTATATGGAATGCACAGAAAATTTAATAAAATTTATATTTAAATATTTAATAAAAATATTTTTATATTTGCGGGTTTTTTGAGCAAATAAAAACTTTCTGTTATGTATTGGACACTTGAACTAGCATCAAAACTTGAGGATGCTCCATGGCCTGCAACCAAGGATGAGCTTATTGATTATGCCATCAGGTCAGGTGCTCCGCTGGAGGTTATCGAGAATTTACAGGAGATTGAGGATGAGGGGGATATTTATGAAAGCATTGAGGATATCTGGCCCGATTACCCGAGTAAAGATGATTTCTTCTTTAATGAAGATGAGTATTAAAGTAGGGCTGTAAAAACAGCCCTTTTTTATATATTTATATATTTTTCTGCTATAACGAATAAGCAGAATTACTTAAGTTTCGCCGACTTGTCAGAGAAAAACGTCGGATTTCTTTTTCGGACGTAGCGTATCATGCCATGCGAATCCCGGCAGCCGATAGTTTTCAGGCGAGTTTTTTTCGGGTGGATCGAGTTTGCCGTCGGGATTCTGATATTCAATTAATTCATTAACCTTGCCGTTTTCGAACAAAATTTCAATTGAAGAGCTTTTGGCATAATTTATCCCCAAAATTCCATCATTATCAACCATAAAATAAATTGTCTCAGCGTTTCCTTCAATAACTATTCTTCGTAATTTGTTATCAATAAAGTAGCCTGTGAGTTTTCTGCCTTTCATCTGGTTAAACCGGAGTGAATCAACCTGGCTTACAACAAAGACAGAATTATACAACTCCATACTTTCGGCTTTTCTGTCTTTTGTAAAAATTGCCATTGAATCGGCTGTAAGCTGATTTTCTTTCGACCATAAAATCGGGGAATAGTATAACCTTATTACTGAATCTCTAAAAGAGTATGAGAGTGAATCACATCGTGCCTGAATGTCGTAACTAAAAACTTTGCATCCATAATAGGCTTTCATAAGCCTCCATGAAGATGTATCGCCGGGAGCAGTAAATGTAGCTGCACTTATAGTATCGGCATGAAGAAATAATGAATCCTCATTCGATACCTGAATGAATAATGCACTGTCAGTCACCATAAATCGTTCAGGTTCTTTATAAGACCATGCATAGTTGCCTTCCAGAATCACATTGTTTGATGTGTCGGTGATACTTATATTGTTGAATGCCTGGCCAAAACCATTTTTATTGTTATAAAATAGAGAATCACCGCGTACAATTTGTTTACGGTTGTTTATAACAGAGTTTTGCCAGATAGATGTTATATCGTTTTTTGTATCATACCAGCCCTTTTCACAATATATATATAAGCTATCGCCTTCAAGCACAGTTGGACTAATAAAGTAAGCCATGCCGGTTTCTGTGTTGTATTCAAGTGAATCAGCTCTCATAATATAATCAGGGTTGACAATAAAAACGCTGTCATTGAAATGAAATTTCTTTTCTAAAGCATAATAAATACCTATTCGGCTTGTTAGAGTATTTTCTCCGTTTATGATTTTACCTCTGAAAGGATAGTCCGCAACTCTTGTTTTTGCATCATAATTTACCGTGGAAGTATAAAGTTTTGTTTCTTTATCTGTAAGTTCGACATTCCCGCTGATTAATGCTTTTTCGAAGTTGCCGTCATAAAAAAGATAATCGCCTGATATTGTCAATGTATCGCCCTGATTTATTTTCACTTTACTGAAAGCTTTAACCTGGTTATTATCGCGATACCAATATGCACTGTCGCAAGTCATCAGTAGATCGTTATGTTTTAATCCCACATTTCCTATAAGGCGATAAAGATCCTTATTGATTTGTTTATCTATCACAAGTTCATCGCAATAAAGCAGTTCAATTTTTTTTCTTGTTTGTTTGCTGTTTGTATCCTGTACTGAAAAAGAAAATATGGGCAAAACCAGATAGAAAATTATTAATGCGATACCTGCTATCTGTATTGAATAGATTGATTTACGGCTTCTTATTTTAGCCATTTCGGGTTCTGGAAAGGACATGATTTGAACTCATCACTTATTTTTATATAGGTGTCGTCAATCTTCTTATCAATCCACTCTTTATATGCTTTGGAGCGTTTTTCCGAAAGCACTGCATTGTAAACGACCTGGTAATCATTATTAAGGTCTGCAACATGTGCGGGAAATTCTTTGTCGAGTCTTACAATTCTGAAAACCGTGTTTCCGTTTTCATCGAATGTTTTAAAAGGATTTGAAATCTCGCCGGGTTTAAGCTCCCTTACTATAAAATAAGTTGTTTTATCGAGTTCTTCGAGAGCGAAAAGATTCGTACGCGCAGAAGGGTCGTTTTTAACAAGTTTTCCTCCATTAATTCTGCTCTCTTTATGTGTTGAATACATTAGAGCCGCTTTTTCGAATAAAAGGCTATCGGCTCTTATCTGCCGTGCAATACTGTCGAGTTTTGCAAGTGCTTTTTCTTCCTGTTCCGGCTTTATCCTGGGCCTGATAAGAATATGACGGGTATTTACCATATCGCCCATACGGTCAATTAATTGAATAATATGGAAGCCATATCTTGTTTCGACAATTTTTGAAATGCTGTTCTTATTTAATGAAAATGCCACATCGGCATAAGACTTTTCCAGTTCTCCTCTCGACATATATCCTATCTCACCTCCTTTTTTTGCAGATTCCGTATCTTCCGAATATAAAGTTGCCAGAGCACTAAAGCTTTTACCTGCAACAATTTCACTGCGAATTTCAAGAAGCCTTTGTCTGGCCTCAGCTTTATTCATTTCATAATCTGGTGGTTCTATCTGAATAATGCTGATTTCTACTTTTGCAGGAATGACAGGAAGACTATCGTGTGGAATTTTAGAATAGAATTTTTTCACTTCAGATGGTGAAACAGTAATGTTTTCGGCAATTTTATTCTGAACTTCATTGATTATCTGCTGGTTCTTCAGACTCTCGCGTAAGTCGGCTCTTATTTCCGTGATACTTTTTTTGAAATAATCTTCAAGGGCTTTTTCAGAACCTGCTATAGTGATGAATTTATTGAGCTGCATATTTAGAACTCCTTCTACAGATGAATTAGACACTTCAATACTGTCAATTCTTGCCTGATCGAGAAAAAGTTTTGTAATTAGCTGTTCTTCGAAAAACCTGCATCTTAGTTTTTCAACAGGCGTTTTGTCACCAGAAAACAACTGCTGGGCAATGCTGTTCTCGACATCGGAAAGAAAAACAACTTCATTTCCCACTATTCCTGCTACAGATTCAATGAGTTTTTGAGATGAAACTCTGAATGGTATCAAAAGGGATAATAGAGCGAACAAAATTGAAACAAAAATATTGTTTTTCTTATCAATTGTATTTTCTGAAATAGTTTGTTTTAACTGCTTCTTCATATATTCCGTTTTCTAGATTTTTTAAGAACTCGAATCTTCTGTTATTCAATATTATGCTTTTAATATCGTTTTTTACATACTCATAAGGTGCAATGGATGACATCAGCCTGTAATCCCTGACGGCAATAAAATAATATGCAAGTGAATCACGCGTTTCGTAAAAGGAATAACGTCTGAGAAATTCCTCCGGATTAATAATTTCTTCCGGCATTTCCACTGCAAGTTTATCGAATGAAATCCAGTTTTCACCAAAATCGTCATACTTATCGGCAAAATTATAGCAATATGCTTCTAATTGCCTTATATCTTCAGGTTTACTTGAAGTGTACCATCGTCTTACTTTGTCTATATCAGGTAAACCTGAGGGAATTTTGATAAAAAGGGCTTTTACAATACTCGAATTGAGATGAAAAAGATTCTGGTTATTTGTATAGTAATTTTCTATTTCTGCTTCAGAAACCACTGTATCCATTTTTTCGAGTATCATCTGGCGCTGATAATGGTAAATATAAAGATTAGTTCTGGTTTCCTGTAGCTGTTGTTCTATTTCGTTTCTGTTTGCCTCGGAAAGGTTTTCAAGAGCTTTTGCAAACATAATTTCCTTTCGTGCCCAACTGTTTACATAGTTGTTAATTGCCGCAATACTGTCTTCCTTGCTGGAATTGTCTCTGAAAATTTCCGGAATTTGATCTAAATATAATATTTTATCTCCGGCTTTTGCAACAGGAATTCTTGCCGGATTACTCTTAAGGTTTCTGCATGAAATCATGGCAGGCATAAATGAAAATACAATCAGAAGTGCAGACAGAATCTTATACATTTTAAAGCAGTTTTCTGGTTTTTTCAATATTTTTAAATTCCGCTTTATTCAGCCGATTTTCTGCTGTAATTAGGAGCTTCTCTGGTTATTGTCACATCATGCGGGTGGCTTTCTACTATTCCCGGGCCGGTAATTCTAACAAATTTGGCGTCACGTTTAAGTGTGGCAATATCCTGTGTTCCCAGGTAGCCCATGCCTGCTCTTAGCCCTCCTATCATCTGGAATATAACTTCCGAAAGGGTTCCTTTGTATGGCACTCTTGCCTCTATGCCTTCGGGCACAAGTTTTTTAATGTCGTCTTCCACATCCTGGAAATATCTGTCTTTCGAGCCCTGGTTCATAGCTTCCACCGAACCCATTCCGCGGTATGTTTTGAATTTTCTTCCATTATAGATTATTGTGTCACCTGGTGACTCTTCCACTCCTGCAAAAAGTGAGCCAGCCATTATAGAGTCGGCACCTGCTGCAATAGCCTTGATAATGTCGCCCGAATATCTTATTCCGCCGTCAGCAATAACAGGGACGCCTGAGCCTTCAATTGCTTTTGCAACGTTATATATTGCAGAAAGCTGTGGCACGCCAACGCCTGCAATAATGCGTGTTGTGCAGATCGACCCCGGGCCTATCCCTACTTTCACTCCGTCGGCGCCTTCCTTTACAAGCCTTTTTGCAGCTTCAGATGTTCCAATATTTCCTGCAACCACATCTATATAAGGGAAATTTTTCTTGATATCCCTGAGAATACCTATAACGTTTTTTGTGTGTGCGTGCGCAGTATCAATAACAATTGCATCAACATTCGCATTTATGAGTGCTTCGGCTCTTTCAAGCGTATCCCTTGCTATTCCCACGGCAGCGGCTACTCGCAAACGTCCCTTGTCATCTTTACAGGCGTTCGGCCGGTCTTTCGTTTTTGTAATATCCTTGTATGTTATGAGTCCAATAAGCTTATTGTTTTCATCAACTATCGGAAGTTTTTCTATTTTGTGCTTCTGGAGAATCCTCGCAGCATCTTCAAGGTTAGTATGGTAATCGCTCGTAATAAGATTTGTTGTCATTACATGGGAAATCTTTTTTGAATAATTGCTCTCAAACCTTAAATCGCGATTGGTTACAATGCCTTTGAGAATTCCGTTTTTATCAGTTACGGGAATACCTCCGATTTTATATTCTCTCATGAGGTTTATTGCCTCGGCAACTGTTGCATCGGGGTGAATGGTGACAGGGTCAGGAATCATTACATTTTCTGCTCTTTTCACTTTCCTCACCTGGGAAGCCTGTTTTTCAACCGACATATTTTTATGAATAACACCTATCCCTCCTTCCCGGGCAATAGCGATGGCCAGATCTGCTTCGGTAACGGTATCCATGGCAGCCGAAACTATCGGAGTGTTCATACTGATATTCCTTGTAAACATGGAACGGATATTGACGTCCCTTGGCAAAATTTCGGAATATGCAGGAATAAGAAGGACATCATCGAAAGTGAGCCCGTCAAATAATATTTTATCATTTATGAACGACATTGCTGAATATTTTCCGTTTTACCGGCGCAATTTACAAAAAAAGCAGTTCTAATAAATAACGATTCAAACAATACGAATATAAAAAATTGAACTACAGTTATTACTTTTGTATATAAAGGAAAGGATACCTTGACAACGTAAAGTTAATTTAATCAGCAGACTTATCCTATGGACTTTGAAGAGTGCAGGAAGATACTGACGAAATACTGGGGATATACATCTTTCAAACCGTTACAGGAAGAAATAATCAGGTCGGTTATTGATGGGAAGGATACACTGGGATTAATGCCTACAGGCGGAGGTAAGTCCATAACATTCCAGGTTCCAGGTATTGCAGCCGAAGGAATATGTCTTGTTATAACGCCTCTTATAGCCCTTATGAAAGAGCAGGTG
>CAZIRN010000044.1:0-13447 GCA_964541495.1 uncultured Rikenella sp.
TTCTAATTTATAATATATTCATCTGACAACAGTATATTTAGAGTTTTATCCTTATCTGGATTTTAACCTCCTCTGCATCTTTCCGGTTTTCGGAATCGGGTATTTTAGATGTAATGCTGTATTTCATCCTTATTTCAATTTTACGACCAACTTTCCATTCGGCCATCAGATAACTCCTGTTGCCTTCGCCATATAATGCAGGGACACTGAAAGAATTAAGCAGGTCGTTTTCATAAGTATAGATTCTGCTATTCCAGTCACCGGTATCGAAAATGCAATGTCTGAACCATATCCTGAAAGGAACTGATGCCGGCCGCCATACTACATCCTGACTCAAAAGAATTCCACTGCTGCCGGTAAATGAGGATTTCTTATAATCTAACCTTGTAAGAAGCGAAAGTGAAGACGAAGGCGAATGTCTTAACCGTAACGATATTGAATTTATCCGTTCTTCTTTGATAACCGGCATTCCCGATTCGATATTGAGGTCGGACTGCATAGACCGGAAGCTGTATAATAGCTCGAGACTGGCCTTCCCGGGAGGAAGATATTTCAATCTTACTTCGCTTCTTATTGAAGATGATGGAAATATTGCATTATATCGTGCCCATGGATAATTTATCAAGTCGGTGCCTGCGCTGACAAAAAGGTATTTAACCGCCTCGAGTTTGAAACCTCCATAAATGGCATTCTCATTTGCCGGCATGGAACCTGAAAAAACAGCCTTTCCATGAAAACTTGTGAAGGAAGGCGGATAATGCCTGTAAACTAAGCTTATTGATAACCTTTCGGCCGGAATGAAACATAGCGATTGTGTAATAGCCGGTTTCAGATCGGTTCCCGACGATATCTCTCCTGTAAACATAGTTCTGCCTATAGTGGCACTGCAACAAAAGCTGACGGTCCTGTATTTGTTGCCTGTGAAATCGAAAATATTCTCAGGTTTGGATGTATCGGGTAAAAAAGGCAGAGAGAATTGATTATCTGTATATAAAATCCCGGCTCTGAAATTCTTAAACCCCGACATTAGACTTATCCCGTAAACAAACTCTTTCAGGGCATCTTTTTTAAGAATAGAACTTGCAGAATTATGTAACCCCCCTGTATAAAAAGATCTTACGAAATATTCTGTCGAATCTTCATTTGAATAAACGGTTGCATCAACCTCGTTCACAGAAGCAAAGACGGCAACTTCGGTAAGGCCCGACCCGGCAGTCACTGCCGCGCCCCTGAAGAAATTATTTTCATCCGTCGAGGTGTAAGGCCTGATGTCGCCAACGGCAGATATAAAACCAGGTTCGGAAAGCGAAAGCCCTGTCCGGAACCCTGTATTCAGATTAATGCCTGAGCCAAACCTTACCGAATAATCTCCTAAAATTATCTTCTTTATGAACCTTTTTCCACTGTATGCAATATGTGACGAAAGAAAATCAGGCAGAGGAGGCGAGCCATAGAAGTATTTTTCCCCGGCATCTTTTTCGGCGGTAAAACCTGCTGAAAATTTTCCTGCTGTAATCCTGTATTTACTGAGGATTTTCAATTGTGATCCTGGAGCAGAAGTGTTGGCACTTCCGGGTTTAATGATGAAATTATTCAGAAACGACTGCCGCATAACTCTTTTAATTGGTTTATTAAATGTCTCCTCGAGTGTGATAAAAGGCATTATCATACCGACCGACACTTTGTTGAAGCCTTTTATGTAGGCAATCTCATAGGGCGAAACCAGCGGTCCTTTTTCATGGATATATGAAATAATGGCATTTATCTGAAAAGATGAAAGAAAGAAAAGGCGGCCGATTTCCTTTTCGTTTGCAGTGTTGATTTTTACAGGATCTTCGGCCAGTTCATAAAGCCGGTCGGAGAATGATTCGATATCGGGTGAATTCTCATCGAGGGAGATAATCTCTTCAGTTATATAAGATATAATTTCGTGAAGGGAATTTTCCTGAGGGAATAGATTTAATGTTGAAACATATAAAAGTATTTGAATAAGACTTAAATAATTTCTGGCAATTTCACTCATATTCTTTTTATTTGCGTTTATTCGCATAAATTCTTTGCTTGCTTAGTGGTTACTTGGTTATATTAAAACCAATGGAAATTGTAGAAATTATCCCCAGTTTTGGATGAGTCGAGAATGCCATGTCCAGCACTGCCGGTTTAGTTTTAAATCCGAATCCGAATGAGAATGAAGGTTCACCCGTGCTGTAACCTCCTCGTATGATTAATTTTTTTGCCGCTTCATATTCGAATCCTGCCTTGAGGCTAAGTTTTCCTCCTGCAATCATCTCTGCTTCGGCTGCTGCGAAAAGTTGCGGACTCACAGTCACACCTGCCCCGGCCCTTATCGAAGATGCCACAGGAAAATTTCTCATAGAATTTGGTACAGGATTGAAAATATGAACACCTGCTTTTAAATTTTCAGAAAGGCCGAACATTAATCCTGCTTCGCAGGTTAACATGCGGTAATCTTCATAGTCGCCTGTTGTCCGTTCCGACAGATAATCAATCTGCACACCCGCCGACACGCCTTCAGATAGTTTTATACCGCTGGCCGCTCCTATGATTTCTCTTTTATAATCCGGACATCCGAAATATGAGTAGAAAGCTCCGATAGCGCTCTTGCCGGCCGGGATGATAAAACCCACTGATCTGGTACTGAGTTCCTTAAGTCCGAATCTGTTTTCGAAACTAAAAGCAACAGCATAATTGCTGAAGAGAGGGAGCCCTGCCTGGTTATGAAATGACGACCATATCCCGGGTTTCATAACACAGGCGTAACCCATTCCTGCTTCACACGCTCCGGGCGGCTGACGATAAATAACATTGCCGACTATCCGGAAGGGAAGTAAAAAACAGATTAATGAAACAGATATTTTTTGCAGCGAGAACAACTGTTTCTATTAACAGAGGCAATGTACAAAAAAAATCAATACCTGTATCAGCCACATATAGAAATTTTGAAAGAGATTATGTTATTAGTTTCACTGAGTGGCCTGTGAAACACAGAGAATGGAATTGCTGGCAAATAACGAAGCTTTTCACAGGCTTTTAACCGAAGGTATTCCTGTTTCAAAACGGGTGGATGGCGATGAACGTGGCGACCTTGTTTGGCTGATTGGATTTAAAAATCCGTACAACAACGATTTTCTGGTTGCCAACCAGTTTACCGTGGTTGAGAACAACAATAACAGACGCCCCGATATCATTTTATTTGTTAACGGCATTCCGTTGGTGGTAATCGAGCTGAAAAATGCTGCCGATGAAAATGCAACCATTTATTCGGCATTCAAACAAATAGAGACTTATAAATCCTTGATCCCGACAATTTTCACTTACAATGGTTTTGTAGTTATCTCCGATGGTTTGGAAGCCAAAGCGGGAACCATTTCGTCGGGATTCAGCCGTTTTATGGCGTGGAAATCAGCCGATGGCAAAGTTGAATCCTCGCATTTGGTCAGCCAGTTGGAAACCCTCATTTTGGGAATGCTCAATAAGGAAACATTGATCGACTTAATCCGTCATTTCATTGTTTTTGAAGAATCGGAAAAGAAAGACCAGGAAACGGGAATTATTATCATAAATATCGTTAAAAAGCTGACTGCTTACCACCAATACTATGCGGTGAATCGTGTTGTCGAATCAACATTAAGGGCATCGGGATATACGGTGTCTTCGAGAACCTCAGACACCGTTTCATTAAGAACCTCAGACACCGTAACAATGCCGCTGCCTGAGGCACTCGAAGGCAGTGTTACTAACGCTCTCGAAGGCAGATCTTTAATGGAATCGCCCGAAAGTTATGGACTTGCCGGCGTAAAAAAACAACCTGTTGGTGACCGTAAAGGCGGTGTTGTATGGCATACACAAGGAAGCGGTAAATCGCTCACGATGGTTTTCTTTACCGGTAAAATTGTGTTGGCAATGGATAATCCGACAGTTGTTGTAATTACCGACCGTAACGATTTGGACGACCAGCTTTTTGATACTTTTGCCGGCTCGAAACAGCTTTTGCGACAGGAACCGGTGCAGGCCAAAGATAGAAATCATCTGAAAGAACTATTAAAAGTAAGTTCAGGCGGTGTGGTTTTTACAACCATTCAGAAGTTTCAACCCGACAAAGGCAATGTTTACGAATTACTTTCCGATCGTAGAAACATTGTGGTAATTGCCGATGAAGCTCACAGAAGCCAATACGGATTTAAAGCCAAAACCATTGATGATAAAAATGAAAATGGCTATGTAACTGGTAAAAAAATCGTTTATGGCTTTGCCAAATATTTGCGTGATGCTCTGCCAAATGCTACTTATCTGGGATTTACGGGTACGCCAATCGAAAATACCGATATAAACACGCCGGCTGTTTTCGGGAATTATGTCGATATTTATGACATAGCCCAGGCTGTAGAAGATGGGGCAACGGTTCGTATTTATTACGAAAGCCGGTTGGCAAAGGTGAATCTAAGTAAAGAAGGAAAGGCTTTAATAAAAGAATTGGACGAAGAACTTGACCATGATGATTTCACCGATACACAAAAAGTCAAAGCCAAATGGACCAAGTTAGAAGCATTGGTTGGCAGTGAAAACCGAATTAATCAAATAGCCAAAGACATCATTGAACATTTTGAACAACGACAAACTGTTTTTGAAGGCAAAGGGATGATTGTTACAATGAGCCGCCGTATTGCAGTCGATTTGTACGAAGCTGTCATAAAACTTAGACCCGAATGGCATTCAGATGAACTGAACAAAGGCGCTATCAAAGTAGTAATAACATCTGCATCATCCGATGGTCCCAAAATCTCAGGCCATCATACAACCAAAGAACAACGCCGCATATTGGCTGAACGGATGAAAAATCCGGATGACGAGCTTAAACTTGTGATTGTTTGCGATATGTGGCTCACTGGTTTTGACGTCCCGTGTATGCACACCCTATACATTGACAAACCCATGAAAGGGCACAACCTGATGCAAGCCATTGCAAGGGTCAATCGCGTATATAAAGACAAACCGGGCGGTTTAGTTGTCGATTATCTGGGTATTGCTTCCGATTTGAAAAAGGCTCTTTCGTTTTATTCGGATTCCGGAGGTAAAGGCGACCCGACTATTTTACAGGAGCAGGCTGTTCAATTGATGTTGGAAAAACTGGAAGTGGTTTCCAATATGTATCATGGCTATAATTATAAAGATTATTTCGAAGCCGATACTTCCAAAAAACTTTCTATCATACTGGCAGCCGAAGAACATATTTTGAGCCTGGAAGATGGAAAGAAAAGATACATTAACGAAGTAACAGCCCTGTCAAAAGCTTTTGCCATAGCCATACCTCATGAGGAGGCAATGGCTGTTAAAGATGAGATTTCATTTTTTCAGGCAGTAAAAGCCCGTCTGGTAAAATTTGAAAGCACAGGGTCGGGCAAAACGGATGAAGAAATGGAAACAACTATACGCCAGGTGATTGACAGGGCTTTGGTAGCGGAACCAGTGATTGATGTTTTTGATGCCGCAGGATTAAAAAAACCCGATATTTCAATCCTTTCAGAAGAATTTCTTATAGAGTTGAAAGGAATGGAACATAAAAATCTATCTCTCGAAGTATTGAAAAAAATATTGAACGATGAGATTAAATCGAGAGCCAAAAAGAACCTGGTGAAAAGTAAAACCTTAAGGGAAATGTTGGAAAACACTATTAAAAAATACCACAATAAAATACTTACGGCAGCCGAAGTGATTGAGGAACTGATAAACCTGAGCAGGGAGATTGTTAAAATGGACAACGAAGCCAGAGAAATGGGGCTGTCCGATTTTGAATATGCTTTTTATACGGCTGTGGCCAGTAACGACAGTGCAAGGGAGTTAATGCAAAAAGACAAGTTACGTGAATTAGCCGTTGTCCTGACAGAAACCATAAGACAGAACGCCACAATTGACTGGCTTGAAAAAAAATAAAACTGCAATGCACTACTGATACAGAAAGATAAAAAGTAACAAGACAATGGCACGGAAACCCGATAATGACAATAGTTTACAGACACGGACGGACAGAACGCCAGCTGTCAACATCGTGTATAAAACATTTGGGGCTAAGTGGTTATTTGAAACATTCTGCCCCGAATTGGCTTTTGTGCCAGTGGATAGGGACGAAGCCCGCAATCCCCAAAGTTTCATACACGTAACCCTTGTAAACTATCTCCCTTAACGAACAGATTAAATCGTTACAAGTTGTCTAAAAACTTCCCCTTTTTGTTATAACAATTCCCTGTATTTTATTGCTATGTACATGCAATTGGCTAAAAGAATACATGAGCGTACTTTTGCTCTACTTTTTGACTTTTTTGCCTTCCTCAGACGAAAATTGAGCAGTTTTGAGGCCTTTGTCTTTCAATACAGCTTTTTTTGCAATTCAAAAAATAAGAACTGTGCCCTTAAACAATTTTAAACCCTCCGAAAAAGTGATACAAAAAACGTTTTTAGACAGACTCGCGTTACCGGTAATTTTATAAAGACAAAATCGTCTATCAAAAAAGATTTGTATATTTGGACTATTAGAAAACCATGACCACAAAAGATTACATATTAAGTACCATAAGGAGTCACAAAACTGAATTGACAAGGTTTGGGATTCGGAATGTTGGAATATTTGGTTCTTATGTAAGAAATGAACAATCTAAAGAGAGCGATATTGATATTCTGATTGATTTTGACCCAGACAAAGAAAATTTTGATAATTATATGGCTGTTTATGATTATATAGAGAAACTTTTTAAAAATGAAAAGGTTGAAATCATTACAAAAAATGGATTAAGTCCATATATCGGTCCCAAGATTTTAAAGGAAGTAATGTATGTCTAAAGAACCGATAGAATATTTAAGACACATCCTTGACGAATGTAAGTTCATTTTATCAGTTACAGGTAATGATTTTTCAAAGGACGACTTACTTCAAGATGAAATATTGAAAAGAGCACTTGTACGGAGTTTAGAGATTATTGGGGAAGCAACTAAGAAAATACCGGCTGATTTTAAAATAAAGTGGAATTCGATTAATTGGAAAAATATGGCTGGTATGAGAGATAGGTTGATTCATGATTATTTGGGGATTAATTATTCGATTGTATGGGATGTTGTAAAAAATAAAATACCTGAATTATCCGAACAGATAACTGAAGTGATAAGAAATGAACAAAAAACTACCGGTAATAAGAATAAGTAGGACTCTGAGCTGTCTGCAAGACCCAGCCTCGAGTACTCGGGGCTGAACTACACTCGCCGGGGATTGAGCGTACGGATGTTTTTATGTTCGCATGAGATATTTTTAAAAGCTCTTTTAACTCCTGTTGGTTTAAAATGACCGGTAATTTGGCCTCTTTCCTGAGCGAGGGCAGGGCAATGCGACGAATGTAATTCTGCAGAGTGCTCTTTTTATGCTATCCGCACAGGCGGATTTAGTTCAATAGGACGTATAGAATTGACTTCTGTGCCGCGAAAGTCTTGTAGCCGCCACAACAAATTTGTAATGGCGGCACAGGCTCTCCGTCTGGCGCCGGGGCTTGCTCATGGTGTCACGGTTTATGCATATCCCGACAATTTTGTAACGAAAAGAATAATCCAACACATCATCAAGATGGCAAAAAACGCGCACCACCGTCCGCCAGCAGGCGGAACAACAGACCCATACCGCCGAACGTTATACATAATGTATTGAATAACCTATGATTCAAAATTATTATCTTTGAAAAAATAACAGATATGAACATCCAGTCAGAAAAATTAAAATTGATAGAATGGATCATAAGGATCCAGGACAATTCTATTATCGATAAACTTTTGAAATTGAAAGAAGAGTCGGATTGGTGGAATGAAATATCTCAGGAAGAAAAGGAATCCATTGAAAAAGGACTTCAGGACGTAAAGAGTGGCAAGACGCATCAGCATGCCGACGCAAAGAAACTCTATGAAAAGTACTTATAAACTCATCTGGAGTGATCACGCTCTTTCAGAATTAAAAGAGATCATTAACTACCTGGAATCCAACTGGACTCATAAAGAGATTTCAAAGCTATTTATAAAAATTGAAAAAAGCTTAGTGCAAATAGAAAAAAATCCATTAATGTACCCAAAAACAGATAAAAGGGAATCTGTTCGACGGGCAGTTTTGACAAGACAATTGACATTATACTATAAAACTGACAATAACTATATTTACATTCTATCACTATTCGATAACAGAAGGAATCCCAAAAAAAGAAAATTATAAAAATACACTATGCATAACAGTTCAACAGTACGGTATAGACAATAAAGGCTATTATGAATAATTTCAATTCACTATATTTATACTTGCGTTTGTAAAACCAGAAAAGGGAACATCTCTTCTCCCCTTACTGCCAATACCGCCAGGCGTTATATTTAATGTGATGCAACCTACAAATATTCAGACATATGCAACAAAAAATCATTGTTTTCAATTCCGTCGACGATGCAGTTAACACTCTAAAAAACTTTGCATCAAATTTTAAATTCCCTTATATAAAATATTCAAGAGAAAAGATTATTAATAAATCTGTGGAATATAATATTTTTAGAGCTTTCCGCAATCTAAATGACAGACCATCCCAAATATATCGAACCTGGGCTTCAGATAATTTTGACTCCATACTCTCCGACTTTGAAAATGTTAATTCTAAAGAAGGTTATTATCTGTTTGCATTCAAATATGCTGATTCACTTATAAAACAATGGGCATTAAAGACCTTAAAGCCAGATAACTATCTGATGTATGGACCTGCTTTGAAGATGATTAACCTTTTTATAAAGACCACCCAACAATCATTTGATTTTCGAAAAGACGAAAAAACAAAGTATCAACAAGTCCCCTTTGATTCATTTTCATTAATTCCGCTAAGATCAATAATAAATAATCTAACTGGACTGGAATATAAAATTACTATTCCGAACAATGCAACAATGGGATTCATTAATACCCAACAGATTTACCGAATAATTATGGATGCAGTTTATGATCTTTGTTTAATAGCAAATATTTCACCAATTATTTATGATTTCTGGTGCTGGGAGGACAAACATATATATAACCCTAAACCTAATACGGGACGGTATGTTTAATGGGCTCGTCACACCTGCCCCGAGTCATCGGGGCTTTTTGCTTTTCCTGCCTGACTGCCGCTGGCAGGCCTACTTAAAATTTTTTCTACCTTTAACTGGCAAAGTGTAATAAGACTGTGCATAAAATATTATTAAATTACCTGCAAGGCTAAGTTGAGTTAACATGAAGCACGTTTTTTTGTTGTATATTTGTAAAAAATGGTGGTCATGGATTTACAGACAAGAAAACTCAATGCAATTGAATATATAGCCGGACTTGAAGATGAAAGCATATTCAATAAGATTGATCTGACTATACTAGAAAACAAAGTCCGGTCTGAAAGAAAACTGAAACCTTTTACGCAGAAACAGCTAATTGAAAGAGCTGAAAAATCAAATCTGGATTATAAATCAGGAAAATACAAATCTCAGGAAGCTTTAGAGAAAGAATCAGAATCCTGGTAACACAATGAAAATCATCTGGACTGATTTTGCCGCTAATTCACTCCTTGAAATTTTCCAATTCTATAAAGAGTCTGCTAACATAAACGTTGCTCTCAGAATCCGTTCGAGAATCTTTCATGCTACCAGACAACTGGTCAAATCCATTATCGGGGCAATTAGAACCTAATCTCATAAAACTTGGTGAGAAACATAAATATCTGGTAGAAGGGAACTATAAAATCATCTACAAAAGAGTCAAAGAGGGTGTATTAATAACTGATGTATTTGACACCAGGCAAGATCCTCGCAAAATTCAAAGAAGAAGTAGTAAGCCCAGTAGGTAACAGAACGGCATAGGCAATAAGGGCTTTTATGAATAATTGTAATTTACTATTTTTATACTGGCGTTTGTAAAAGCAGAAAAGGGAAAATCTTACCCACCCTTCCTACTCATGCCGTTAGGCGTTATAGCTAATGTCAGCATAGAATCAAGCTTCTCTGATAAAATCTAAATCTTAGCAAAATTGAAAAATAGAAAACCCGCTTATTTCATCATTCGTTATTCGGCGTTCGATATTCAATCGGCGTTCGATATTCAACAATCTCGCCGGCCTAAAAATCGAGTTCCACAACTGTAATTCCCGCCCCTCCCCTTTCAACATGTTCGTCATGAAATGATTTCACAACATCGAGTGTGGACAGGTAGTTACGAACAAGCTCCCTGAGAATCCCATTGCCTTTTCCATGAAGGATTCGCAGATTTTTCTGATTCACCATCACTGCATCGTCAACAAGATTACGAACTTTTTCAAGAGCCTCGTCCCCTCTCGCCCCGCGTATATCTATCTCGGGCTGGAAGCGCAGTTTCCGCTCGCTGATAAGAGGATCGGTAATAAGTAAAGGCACTTCTTTCTTAAGGCTCTTTTTCAACTCCGATTTGCTTATCCGGATTACTTTATCAACCGAAACCTGCAATCGGAATGAACCGGTTTCGACAGTAACCATATCGTCCTTTATTTCCATCGCCTCGCCGGTAACATCTAAATCCGGAAGTTTCACAGCATCCCCCGGTTTGAGCGTATAAACTTTGGTTTTTTCATCCTCAGGTTTTACCGGTCTGGTTTTCCCTATTATTCTTTTTGCTTTTTCACTGAGTCCCTGTAACTTATTATCAGGCACCATGCTTTCTTCTTTCCGGCTTATTTCCTTTTTATAATTCTCAAGTTTCTGTCGCGCCTCTTTTGTCTTTTCCTTTTCTGCCTGCGTTTCCTTTATCTGCCTTATCGTATTTTCAATAATCCGGTTCGATTCTTCGAGCATTCTTCCTGCCTCTTCCTTAGCCCCCGAAATTATTTTCTTTCTCAGTTCCTTGATTTGCGAAAGCTCCTTTTCATATTCTCCGATAAGTTGTTCAAGCCGTTTTTCTTCCTGGCGTATGTTCTGTCTTTTCGTCTCCCAGTATCGTTTATCGCGTGCAATATCCTTAAGATGACGATCGTATTTTACATTCTTAATTCCTGCTTTCTGTGATGCTTCCTCGAGTATATCGGAAGGAAGTCCGATTTTTCGGGCTATTTCAAAAGCAAAAGAACTTCCGGGTTTCCCTATGTCGAGTTTGAACAGCGGCTGCATCAGATGATTGTCGAACAACATTGCGCCGTTTATTATGCCTTCGTTTACGGAAGCAAAATATTTCAGGTTCGAATAATGAGTCGTAACAACTCCATAAGTCCCGGTTTTGATAAGTCCGGCCAGTATTGCTTCGGCCAGGGCGCCACCAAGAACCGGTTCTGTTCCTGAGCCAAGCTCATCAATGAGTATTAAACTCTCAGGCGTTGCATTCCTCAGAAAATATTTCATGTTCAACAGATGGGAGCTATAAGTGCTCAGGTCATTATCAATACTTTGCTCGTCGCCAATATCAATAAATATGTTTTTGAATATTCCTGCTTCCGAATCTTCGGCCACTGGTATTGTATAGCCGCACTGAAGCATATATTGTAGCAATCCTGCAGTTTTCAGGCAAACCGATTTCCCGCCGGCATTAGGACCTGAAACGAGAAGAATTCTGTTTTTCGGGTCGAGAGTTATATCGAGAGGCACAACCTCTTTGCCGGGCATCTTTTTAAATGTTTCATAAAGAAGAGGATGAACAGCCTTCTTCCATGAGAGACCTGCACCGTGAGAAAGCGATGGTTTCACTGAACCAAGTTGAATTCCGAGCAAGGCTTTTGCCCTTATGTAATCTATTTCACCGAGGAACTCGTTGGAAAAGAGAAGGTCATCAATATATATACGTATATTATCGGCAAATGTTACAAGAATACGTACGATTTCCTTTCGCTCCTCGTATTCGAGCTCCACTATTTCATTGTTAAGTTCGACGACCTCTGCAGGTTCGATGAAAACTGTTTTTCCGGATGACGAGCGGTCGTGTATGAGGCCTGCTATTTTTCGCTTCCCTGAAGTACTGACCGGGATTACCCCTCTTCCGTTTCGAACCGAAACATTGGCTTCAGATTCGACAATCCCCTCATCCTGCGCCTGTTTTAATATCATATTAAGCCTTCTCGATACAAGTGCGCTTTTGGAAACAATTTCCGATCTTATTCTTTTAAGATCAGTAGAAGCCGTATCTCTTACATTACCATGCCGGTCAATTATCCTGTCTATGGCATCAATAATATAAGGATAGAATTTCACATTGACCGTAAGCGATTTAAGAATCGGGTATCTCGATTCATCCCTGGCTTTGAAATAATTCAGAACCGACTTCAGACACTCAAGGGATTTTTTCATATCGAATACTTCCTGCACTTCAGGAAAAGTGCCCTCGATCTTCAGTTTATTCAGAATCAGGGAAATATCCTTGTAATTTTCGGAAGGAAACGGATCGTCGAATGAAAGCAGATTCTGAAATTCCCATGTTTTCGAAAGCTCGAGTTGTATCAGATTAAAATCTGTCAGAAAAACAGCATCTTCCGTATGTTTCACTCCGGGCTGACTAAGACATTTTTCTGCCGTCATCCTGCGTATGCGGTCGAAACCGGTTTTTATTTCAAAATCCTCAGGGAAAATCATCTTCTTATCACGATATTCAGAACGATACAAAAGTAATGTTAATTATTTTTAAATTAGTTTAAAACATTTATATTGCGAGTCACATTTTATTTACATTTAACGGCAAACAAATCCTTCGACTTTGTTGTTTTTTGATGGCCTGATGGGTTTGAATCTTTTGAAGTTATTATGGATATTTTTATTCTTCTTTCGAGTGATATTGGTTTTATAAATTATAAATATATATAAAAATGAAAAAGTTATACTCGAGTTTGTTATTCTTTGCATTTATTCCACTTCTGCTTACGGCACAGAAGGAAAATGTAGATCTTGGTATGGTTTACAAGATCAAGCAGGAAGGATGGCGTGGAAACTCTGTTGAAGAGATGGCCTATGGCCTGACTGATTTTGTTGGTCCAAGGCTTACGGGTTCAACTGGTGGCAACCGTGGTAATGAATGGGCAAAAAAGAAGATGGAAGAAATAGGGCTTCAAAATGTCAGAATTGAAGAAGCGAGAGATTTTACGAGGGGCGGATGGGATAACCTGAAAACTTATGCTGCAATGACCGAACCTTATTATGCGAACTTTGCCTGTAACCCTGTAGCATGGACAGGAAGCACAAAAGGCCTTATAAAATCGGAAGTAGTTCTTATTTCCGCCCGCACTGAAGAAGACCTGGAAAAATACAAAGGGAAACTGTCTGGAAAGATCATACTTATGCCCTCAACTTCTGTTTATGAAGTAAATTTTAATCCTCTTGCAAGCCGCTACACTGATGAACAGTTAAAGGAGTTGTCAAAAGCACCTGACGGTGGAGCTTTAGGAAGAAGACC
>CAZIRN010000045.1:0-13151 GCA_964541495.1 uncultured Rikenella sp.
TCGGTGGCCCTGTTCTGTATGCCGATAGTGTGCTCGACATTACTTATAATGTACTGAAAGCTCTTAATGATAAATACAGGGCTGAAAAGAAATAAATAAAAACGCCTGATTATCGCTGCTTACTCTTCCTGCGTTCCTCGCCAGGCGTAAGAACAATAAAAAGATCTTCGTTTTCTTTTTTCATCAGGTATTTCTCCCTTGCAAACTTTTCGAGGTAATCGTCATCCTCTTTCAGACTCTCAATAGTTTTTCTGTCCTCTTTGATTTTTTTCTTATAATACTCTTTTTCTTTTTTAAGCTTCCGGATTTCATTCATCTGACTGAATCTGTCAATAAGGTTATTTGAATCAAGAAGAAAGACCCATATTAAAAAGATTGCAACTGCGAGAAAATATTTATTTCTCAGCAAGGGTGGAATTCTGTCGGCATATTTGAACCTAATCTTCACAATACAAAATTATAATTTAATATTAAATTCACTTTCTGCTTATTGAATAATAAATAATTCCGTATTTTGTGAAGTATGTTTATTGAGCAATTAAAAATTTTCTCTCTTTGAGGAATTTGCAATAGCAGAACCTAATAGCCGGTCGAACCTCTCTCTCGGATTACGGTAATAAACAAGAATAAGATAGTCATTTTCTGTTTCATAATGGTTTCCTTCGAAGAATGAAGGCGGTGCACTCTTCTGGCCGTCCTTGAGAAAGAGATATTCATAATCGTACCATCCCTGCTTTAAAAGCAAAGTGCCTTCGTACTGAGCTTTTTCAAAATTGTAAGTCATACAGTTATCTGTAGTATAAGACCAGTTGCTCAAAGCACCTGAAATATAGATTTTTCCGAGGGGTATCTCATCGGTTGCCGGAAGAGTGAAATAAACATAAACATAATCGGCTTCTGTATCCATATCACGCCCTTCCTGAACAGCCACATAATATTTTCCATTGAAATCCTGACGGAAAAAATATGGCTTGAACTCCCTGTTTTCGGAAGGTGCGAGGAAAAAATGATACCGTCCGTTTACATAATCAATCTTCCTTACAAATTCGGTTGTGTGACGTATAGACCGGATATCAAAGTATCTGTATTCATTTCCTGCATAAAAAATGTTTGCATTTGATAATGTATTGTATTTAAGTTCATTTCCAGTTGCAAAATCTGGCCTGAGGTTTTCTTTTGCTTCATTGAAATTACCGTTTCTGAGAATAAAAGTGAAAATATCATTGTACGGATCCCTTACAGAAATATGTGTAAGTTTTACACTTATTTCAACTTGCTGACATGTATTGTAGTACTCTCCGGGAAGAGGCCTGCGAATCGAAGCAGAAATTCCTGCTATTTCTTCAGTTACCATAAATCTTTTTGTAAATGCAGGTTTCCCCGGTTCACCCGACCGGTAAACCTTTATAACATAATTGCCCGACAGCTTTATTCCTATCCGGTCGTTAGGAATTACCACCCTGTAATGGTAATAATTGGCCTTGGTATTGAAAGAAGGCTGATAATCCTGAATCTGGTCTTCGGTAAATCCTGTCAGGTAATCCGAAGTGAATATTGAAGATTCTTTCCAGTCTTTGTCGCAGTGAATAATTGTATAGTAATATGCTTCAGGGATGTCGGCAAGCAAATCGAAATTAAGAAGAAGATTCTCCTGACCGCCAAGTTTTATTACAGGATAAGAAAGATTCCATCCTTCACGGTACAACTGCAGAGTTTTTATCCGCCCGTCGAAAATCATGTCCCGTAGCGGTTCCTGCCCTGAAATACCTGATTGGAAAAATAAAAGGAAAATCAACAATGATACTGGAAATTTGACATTGATTACCATTTTGTTGATATAAAACTTTGAATATTTCATAACGTTAAAATTACAATCATAATTAACATTTAAAAAGAAAATTTGTCCGATAAGTTTAAATTTGCAGATTTTACTGGCTACAAAACAAAAAACAGAAAAATAATTTTATTCATCTTTAGCTACTTTTGTACTTTATTTTTGTTGGAATGAAACGGAATCCCGGATTTATTTTATTGTTGACCGCACTGTTTTTTACAGCCTGTAATAAAAAGGATAATTTTATTCGGATTTCCGGCCCCATCCAGGGTACTTCATATAGCATCATCTGCGAAAGACATCGAGGAATGAAGGACGAAAGGGTGGAGTCGGGCGTGAGAAGAATCCTGCGCGACATTGATTATTCCCTTTCGATTTATAATGATTCGTCGGTTATTTCAGGAATAAACAGGAATGAGAATGTTGAGGTCGGAAAATATTTCAGGGAAGTATTCGATATCTCGCAGGAGATGTCGGAGCTAACAGACGGTGCTTTTGATATCACAGTGGGCCCTCTTGTTCGTGCATGGGGTTTCGGACCTGATGGAAAAAGAGAATTCGGTTCTGATAAACTCGACAGCCTGCTGAATCTGGTTGGCTATTATAAGGTAAGGATCGAAAATAACAGACTTATAAAAGACAGTCCCGGAATTATGCTGGATGTCAATGCAATTGCACAAGGATATACTGCAGACGTCATAGGCAGGTTTTTCGATTCGCTCGGCGTTAAGAATTATCTTGTGGAAATAGGAGGGGAGGTAAAAGTGAAAGGCACAAAGAACGGAAAACCATGGAGAATAGGAATTGACAGGCCTTTCGATAACAATCTCACTCCGGGAGAAAACCTGCAGGCAGTTATTGAGTTGAGCGGAGGCTCCGTGGCAACGTCAGGTAATTACAGGAAATTTTATATCGAGAACGGAGTCAAATATTCCCATACCATTGATCCGGCGACAGGATATCCGGTACGCAACAGACTACTCAGTGCAACGGTTATTGCCGATGAATGTTCGGTTGCCGATGCGGTGGCCACTGCATGTATGGTGATGGGAATCGAAAAATCAATCGGGTTTATGGAAAGCCATCCGGAATTTGAAGCTTATTTCGTTTATTCCGACACTTCCGGCAACTATGAAACATGGATGAGCGAAAGCCTGAAAAATAAAATTGTCGAGGCTCCGAATCATCATGATTTATAATTCGTTATCACTTTTAGCAGTTCGGCGGCAGCTTCGCGAGGACCTGAGGTTTCATGCCCTGCTATGCCGAGTTTTGTGCGCATCTGGCCTACAAAAATCCCTTTGCTGAAAAATGCCTCGAAATACCTTGCAGCTATTTTATCGTGAAGTTCCCTGTATTCCGGCGGGCCGAAAATATTTGCAAAATATGATTTTACTATTCCGGTCGAGGTTGTCGTCCCTTTGCTCATCACTTTCCCTTCACTGAAAACATTGAGTGCTTCCGATGCAGAACTGAAGCGCTCTATCACAGGATGTTCAGTATCGGTATCCTCATAATTATTGGCATAAAGAACAAAATCAATTTTATGACCTTCTATTATCGTTTCATAGGTAGTGACAGGGAATACTATTCTTGCATTTACCTGACTGGGATTCATGATGATAGACCTGTCGAGATGCCCGTATGCATAACCGGGCTGCAGGTCGTCGAGCCGCAGAAAAGCGCCGGTCTCGGTCCCATATCCTACAGGGAATCCGTCGGCATCGAGCTCTATCGAACCCATGTCGTCGGAAATAATAGTAAGCTGGCGGATGTCTTTTTCACCTGCTATCCTCAGCGCTTCGAGTGTTTCTGATTTTCCTGCTCCGGTATCGCCCATCATTAACACTGTGGCTTCCTTTTTGCCTTTAAGCAGTATCTTAACCATTGCACCGTGGAAAGGCAAAATGTTTTCTTTAATCTTGATAGCATTGTGAAGTGTGAGAATCATTTTTTTGAGGTAACCGAAATAGCCAAATTCAGGCTTTGCAGGAACAGCGCCAACAAAGATTCCATTCTCGGAATCTTCATAAAATACAGTAGGATAATCAGCCAGATTATTAAGTATTTCTTCAGGTGCTCCATAAATAAATACGGCATCGGGTTTCCTTGAAAGATCCTCGTTGCCGGCAATTTCGAAAAGGTTACAGAGGGAAAACCCGAGCTCGAAAAATGAAATATGAAATACTACCATTACGAGAAGCTTTCCTACTTTCGCCGGATAGCACATGTATTCATCCGGATGGATATGAAAAAGCTCGAGAGGATTTACTGAAATCTTCCTGAAATATCCTGTTCTTTTGTTCATCGGCTGCTGGATTACGAGAGGAGGATAGATAAGCATCTGCCTGATAATCGGTATATTATCTAACTTATTGTATATTTCCCCTATATAAGGAATTTTCTTTGGCAAGGATATGACTGCCATCTCGCCTCCTGCAGCCACCTGACGGTAAACCATCGGTGGATAACCGGTAATGTTTTCCTGAATATGCCTGTAAACTGTACGGATCAGATGAGTAAGTTGCTCAATAGTCTCATTGAAAGTACGATATGGCCTTTTATCAAGCCTGTCACCTTCCGAGTCATTAATGATGAACCTGTCAAAATGTCGCCAGAAATCATACAGATACTCTACAAAATTGTTGAGAAGCTGCCTGTCGCGCAAAAAAACTGACGATTCTGGAGAAATATGCTTTATTACATCGTATTTATATTTTTCGAGATTAATCAGTGTCTTGATAAGATTGACAATAGCTTCTTCAGTAACACGACTGCCTTCGAAAATTTCCAGAAGGGGAGAATCGTTCTTTTCAAGTTGACGGAGGCAAAGTTCCAGAATAGTTCTGAATTTATTTGTTCTTAGCAGTTCTTCAGGCATTTCGCACATCCTCTCCCTTATGTAGAGTATCGCTTTATTACCTTCGATTCTTAAAACATTTTTTTCCATCGTTATTTTTAAGTCGGCCAAAATTAAGATAAAAATAATAAAAGGAAGAAATAAATTAATATATTATTGAAAAAATGCTAAATTAATTATTCAAAATGATAAAATTAACTATTTAAATTTCAATCATTAAGTATAATGTCTTTTATTCTTAAACTATGTTATTGAGACAATTAACTTTTTTCAGCCTTAGACAAGTAGATATATTGTCTGTCTTATAAAGTTTTTCTGAATGGAACGTAATTTGTATTGATTTTTTGGTTATATTTAAATTAGAAAGGAAACTGTTTCATGCAGACAGATTATGATTTTTTCAGTATTTTGCCTGAAGATAAGGTGGCGGAAAGGGGAAGGGTTCTGATATCGGAGCCTTTTTTGCCGGATACTTTTTTCAATCGAAGTATTGTATTCCTTACCGAGCACACGAAGGAAGGTTCGGTAGGATTTATTCTCAATAAAATGCTCGACCTGCGGCTATGCGACGCTGTTGACGGTTTCGACAACTGGAAAGAGAATTTGAGTATGGGCGGTCCTGTGTCTCCCGATACTCTCCATTATATTCATACCCTCGGTAATGTAATCCCGAAAAGTATTCATGTGTATAAAAACATATACTGGAGCGGTGATATCGAGACTATAAAAGAGTTGATTTCTTCGAAAAAAATAAAGACTCATCAGATAAGGTTCTTCCTTGGTTATTCCGGCTGGTCCGCAGGGCAGCTCGAACGTGAGCTGAAAGAGAATTCCTGGCTCATTGCATATGTCAGTCCGGATATTATTATGACGAGTAAAGGGCCCGATACGTGGAGGAAAGTTCTTAAAAGCCTTAACAACAAATACCGTATATGGGCCGATTTCCCTGAATCTCCCGAGATGAATTAGTGTTGTTTTTGTTTCAGGATATTAATCCCGGCATTACAACCAGATCCATTAAATTGCCGTTTTCGGGGATTAATATACCTTTCATCCCCATTCTTCGTGCAGCTTCCATGTCAATATCGCTGTCGCCTATCATCCATGAGGTCTTAGTATCTATTTTGTATTTTTCAATAGCTTTTTCGAAAAGGAGCGTTCCGGGCTTGCGACAATTGCATGGCGAAATGTCAGGGTGGTGAGGACAATAGTAAACTGCAGTAAGATTTATGCCGTGTACTTTCAGCAAATCGAGCATATACTCATGAATTTTCTCGACCTCCTTTTCTGTAAAAAGTCCCTTTGCAACGCCCCCCTGGTTTGTAATCACAATGAGCATGTATCCTTTTTCCTGGAAAAACAGAAGGGCAGGAATTACGCCGTCGTTAAGTATGAAATCCTCTTTTTTGCAAATGTAATAGGGGCCTCCCTTACGGTTTATCACTCCGTCGCGGTCGAGGAAAACAGCTTTTTTCATTACTGCAAATGGATTATCTTGAAAACAAGCTCTTTAAGAAGGTCGCCGGGAGAACTGTTAATGTCTCCAAAACCTTTGCTCTTCAGATCATATATCCTGAGCATATTGATGATTTCCACTACTTTCCGGGCACTGTAATTTGATGCGGCAACCTCGTATTCCCTTACAAAATATGGATTTATACCGAGAACTGAGGCTACATTGTTTTTCGATTTGTCGGATAGATAATGATACTTCAGGATCTTTGTGAAATAACCGGCAAGTGAAGCAATGCTGAGATTAATAGGATTATCTTTCGGATTACTGTCGAAATATTTGATTATAAGCGCCGATTTGAGTACGTTTTTTTCTCCTATGGCTTTCTGCAGTTCGAAAATATTGAAATCCTTGCTTATTCCGATGTTTTTTTCGATATGTGATATAGTTATTACAGGTTTACCGGTAGGAAGTGTAATAATCAATTTTTCGAGTTCATTCGAAAGTTTGTGTAAATCCGTTCCCAGATATTCCGTAAGTAATCTGCCGGCATCGGGTTCGGCTTTTATCCCTTTGCGCATCAGATATTTCTCAATCCAGCCCGGGACTTCATAATCCCGCATCCTGTTCGACTCGAAATATACTCCTTTTTCAACGATTGCTTTATAGAACTTCGTTCTTTTATCGAGGCTTTTATATTTATAATTGATTACAAGTATTGTTGATTTCTGAGGATTTTGTATGTAAGGAAGCATCTCCTCGATATTTTTTATGTTCTGAGCCTCCTTCACTATAACCACCTGGTGTGCAGCAACCATCGGATACCTGCGGGCTACATCAACCACCTGGGCATAAGTCACATCATTACCGTAAAGCGTTATCTGGTTGAAAGCTTTTTCCGATTCGTCCAGGACATTTTCTTCTATGAAATTAGTAATCAAATCAATATAATAAGGTTCATCTCCCGCAAAAAAATATGTCGTACTGAAAATTCGCTTCTTTAAATCCTTGATGATTTCTTCATAAGTTTCTGCTTTCATCGTCAGAATATTAGGTTTTCAACTAGTAACTCCGTATTTTTAAAAACGTTTATTTACGAGACTAAATATCGCCTGAAAATTTTATCTCAATATATTTGATAAAAATAATCTTTTTACTTCTTGTTGATAATTTATTGGAATAGCTGAAATATGATTTTGTAACTTTAAACATGATATACAAAACGGTAAATTTTAATATAAAAATCAGGTTGAAAATACAAAACTTACGTGAATCTACCGGAACTTAATTTACCCGCATATAATTTCAGGATTACTGGTCCGCCCGGAAGTGAAATGATATTTGATACTATAAGAAGAAGGTTTGTCAGGCTCACTCCCGAGGAATGGGTTAGGCAGAATTTCATCAAATACCTTCATGAAGAAGGTAATTATCCGTTGGGACTGATAGGTGTAGAGGTGACATTTACAATGAACAGATTGAAGAAACGTGTTGATATTATGGTGCATGACAGGGAAGGGGAACCGGCTATGATAATAGAATGTAAATCGTATAATATCGGGCTGGATGAAAAGGTCTTTGACCAGATTGTTACATACAACATGCGGTTTAAGGTGCCTTACATCGTGGTAACCAATGGCATGATAAATTATGCATGCAAAATTGACCATGAAAATAAACGATGGGAATATCTTATGGCTATTCCTCAGTATGAAGAACTTATAAAGAAAACTGGTGAGATTTAATCCACTCGCAAATTATTTCCAGAACTTCCGGTGATATCGTTTCCTCGATCTGTCCGTATTCGGAAGGAAGTCCAGTTTTACAATGCTGGAAGAGATGGTTTAATTCCGGAAGTTTTACGGTTTTAATATTATTGTTTCCGCCGGCCTTTACAGCTTTATCTATTGCAGGCAGGTTGATATCTGCAGCCACTTGTGTGTCTTTTTCGCCATTTAGCGCAAGAACCGGGCATTTTACTTTTTTCCAGTAAACGGAGGGATCTGTAGTGAGGAAAAACCTGAGCCACGGATATGCTGACGCATTGAAGCTGGACTGAAGTTGTGACATTAATTTCTCTCTCTCCTGAGGTGATATTTTCTGTTTACTGAGTACTTTGCTATAATAATTCATTACTTTTTCTTCGGCTTTGAGGTCATCTTTTTCTTTCGTTATAATATCAAAAAGTTTGCGGTTAATAGCGGCAGATGTTTTGATTTCCTCTTCCTTTATGCCAGAGAGCCTGCTTATATCGGCCTGCTGCCGAAAAAGTATCTCTTCCCCCTTTACCCCTGGTCCGGCCATAGATACAATAAAATCTACATCGTTATTTGATGCGGCAACTATGGCTGCAATAAGTGCTCCTTCACTGTGACCGAGCAATCCGACAGCAGAAGGATTTATATCTTTGTGTGATTTCAGAAATTGAAATGCCGCCTCGGCATCAGTGGCGAGATCAGCGGTAGTGACTTCAGCGTTAGTGCCCTGCGACTTCCCAACGCCGCGGTCGTCGTACCGCAGAACTGCGATACCGTTCCTTGTAAGCCGGTCGGCGATAACCAGAAAAGGCTTATGGCCCATAATAGCTTCGTCGCGGTTCTGGGCGCCCGAGCCTGTAATCAGGACCACACCCGGGAAATGGCCGTTACCTTCAGGAATTGTAAGTGTTCCTGAAAGATAAATATTGAATTTCTTATTCGGAATTGTAACCTCTTCAACTTTATACGGATAAGGCGGCAGAGGTTCCTGAGGCCGGTTGAGAACAAACTTCGACAACAGTTTTTTCAGATTGACATTAAACGACATGCTGCTTTGCTCCCATGTGCCGTTAATAAGTGTATCATTTACAATTATTCCGCTATACAAGCCTTTTAACAACGGAGCTTCTATTTTAAGTGAATCGTTCGTGACGGATACTTTCCCCATAGGAATATTCTTTGCTCCCTGATCCGGACTGTCGAGAGTGGCTGTAAGAGAATCCTCATCATTCAATATCAGATTAAAGACAAGCCGGAGATTTATGGCTCCTGTTTCAATATTCCCAAGCCATGAACCGGCAAGCATCTTTTTGTCAGCCTGACAATCAGCAACGGAAGGCTTCAGAAGAAGGAAAATAATGAAAGACAATAAGGGTATTGAAATTTTTTTCATTTTGATAAGATTTATATATTGTATTTCAATAATACTACACAGACTTTCCCGGCCTAAAATTAAAAGATTTTTGATTCAATTTACTTAAGGGCATCTCTAAAAACCCATTATTGATATAATTATTTAAATATTAATAACATAAGAATAATATAATAGAAATATTTACTTAGTTTTCCAGTATAAAAATAATCAAAATGAAAAACATTAATCCCACCGGGCTATTTGATGGTCATTTTTACTGTAAACTCTAATACCATTTTACAAATATATTCATCTGCAATACAAATAATTATATCACATTTTCTCTAATGGCAGTCATTAGAAAAATCTCCTAATGACAATTCTGGGATTATGTTAAGTTTGTTACAACTTTGTAACATAAATATAATCTGCATGTAACAATTACCTGAGATTTTTGCAGTGTCAGACCATCAGACGGTTCATAATGAAAAAGAAAATTGTATTCTTAGCAACGATCATTGCGCTGGCAGCCGTTTCATGCGGTGGCGGCGGGCAGAAATCAGGAAAGGCAAAACAGGTAACTCTTTCGGCTGCAGGAGCCACGTTCCCCCAGCCTTTTTATAACCTGGCATTCAGGAAATACAGTGACGAAGGCGGCTCCGTAATAAACTACGGTGGCATTGGCTCCGGCGGCGGCATCAGGAGTCTTCGTGACCAGGTGGTGGATTTCGGGGCCACTGATGCTTTCCTCTCTGATGCGGAGATGGCTGAGATGCCCGGACAGGTAGTACATATCCCTACATGCATCGGCGCAGTGGTCATTGCCTATAACCTCCCGGGAGTGACCGGCCTGAAACTGACTCCCGAACTCGTCGCAGGCATCTTTCTCGGCAACATCACAAAATGGAATGATCCGGAGATAGCCCGCATAAACCCGGATATCACTTTTCCGGATATGAATATCACTATCGTCTACAGATCAGATGGCAGTGGAACAACATATATTTTCAGTGATTACATGTCTAAGGTAAGTCCTCTATGGAAAGAAAAACTCGGAACAGGCAAAGCCCTGAACTGGGCTACAGGTATAGGGGCCAAAGGTAACCCGGGTGTGGCGGGAACTATCAGCCAGAGCCAGGGAACAATCGGTTATATTGGTTTTGAGTACGCGTTTACCCAGAAGATACCACTGGCACTGATAATGAACAGCTCCGGTAACTTCATTGAGCCAACCCTGGCATCATTTACCAGCGCGGCAAATGTCGGGATCCCGGATGACACAAGGGTAATGATAACCAATTCGCCAAACCCTGATGCTTACCCCATCACCAGTTTTACATGGATAATATTATACAGGGAGCAGGCTTATGCCAATCGTACCCCTGAGGTTGCAAAGGCAACCGTTGAAGCTGTCAGATGGCTCACCATGCCTGATGCCCAAGCTATTGCAACAAGCGTCCACTATGCTTCATTGCCTCAGCAGGCTGTTAAGAAGGCTGACGTCCTGCTGCGTCAGATAACTTATGAAGGAAAACCTGTCCTGGAATAGTACATGGACGGCGACAGGATCACAAAGGCACTGCTTTTCATATCGTCACTGATAATACTCATTCTCAGTGCGGCGATAGTTTTGTCTCTTGCCGTAGGAGCTGTCCCGGTATTCTGTGAATACGGGCTCAGGTTCATCACCTCAACAGTCTGGAACCCCACTGCCGGCTATGAGCAGTACGGTGCTCTGCCTTTCATCGCCGGGACGATGATCACATCACTCCTGGCCCTCGTAATATGCATACCGATGGCATTTTCCGCATCTCTGTTCATAGCAGAATACTATAACTCAACGCGCGTTGCCACGATATTGAGAGGTCTTGTTGATCTGCTGGCCGGGATACCATCTATTGTTTACGGCTTCTGGGGGTTCTATGCGCTTCGTCCTCTTCTTATCAGGACAGGTCTTACAGACCAGGGTTTCGGTATATTCACGGCATCGCTCGTACTGGCCATAATGATTGTGCCTTATGCCACATCACTCAGCAGCGAGATCATCTCCATGGTTCCTGCCGAGTTGAAGGAAGCCGCATATTCACTCGGTGCCACAAGGCGCGAAGTCATATCAGGCGTTATAATACCTTCAGCCCGCTCGGGTATCGTGGCAAGCTATATCCTTGCCCTCGGAAGAGCACTGGGGGAGACAATGGCAGTGACCATGCTTATTGGCAATGCCAACCTTGTACCAAAAGGGCTCTTTTCTCCGGGTAACACTATGGCATCAGTTATAGCAAACCAGTTCGGTGAGGCTGACGGGCTGAAGATGAGCGCACTGATAGCCATAGGTCTGTTACTGTTCGTGATAACGGCTGTAGTGAACGGTTTAGGAAAACTTATTATTAAACGCTTTGCCTGAGACAGACATGGATATCATTCTGACAGATAACATAAAACGCCGCAAGCGGTCAAATGACAGGTTCAGGTACCTTATAATTGCCGGCGCCATATTAACAATCATTCCCATCTTTCTTATAGTAGGTAACCTGGCAGTCAAGGGGTACCGCCAGATTAACTTTGCATTTTTCACAGAGTCTGCCCCTGACACATTACAGGCAATGATGGCTTCTTCTGCCGGTGAGGTCATCCCAGGTGGCATAGCCAACGGCCTCACGGGATCACTGCTTATGGTGCTGCTGGCTTCATTGTTGGCAATACCGCTCGGTCTTTTCACGGGTATTTACCTTTATGAGAGCGGTAACAGTCGCTATGCCGCTTTTATCCGCAGCCTGACTGAAATCCTCCAGGGAATGCCTTCAATCATTCTCGGAATTATTTCCTATCTTTGGATAGTTAAAAATGTCACACAGGGTTATTCAGCCCTGGGAGGCAGCGCAGCACTTGCCATCATGATGCTTCCGCTGATCATAAGATCAACGGAAGAGACTATGAAGATGATTCCGGTCACCATCAAGGAGGCAGCCTTCGCACTTGGGACGCCATATTACAAGATGATTTATAAGATCCTTATCCCTGTGAGCTTCAGCGGCCTGGCAACGGGAGTGCTCCTGGCCTTATCGCGGATCATGGGCGAGACTGCCCCACTTATGTTTACTGCCCTGGGAAGCCCGTCAGTGAGCTTTGACATAACCAAACCTGTGAGTGCAGTGCCTCTGCTTATTTGGGACTTTTACAATGATCCAAACATGGTAAATATGGTATGGAGCGCTTCGCTCTTTCTAATGGTCTTCGTTCTTTCCCTGAACCTGCTTTCAAGGAGCATTTCCTCAAAAAGAAAATATATCTGATGAGTAACGCCGCAATTAACGAACCTGTCATTAAAATTGAAGGCCTTTCAATAGCTTATGAGGCCGGTCGCTATGCCGTAAACAATGTGACGACCGCCATCAGGCGTAACAGCATCACTGCCATTATGGGCCCGTCAGGGTGCGGGAAGAGCACCCTGTTACGTGCCATTAACCGATTGCATGAACTTTATCGCAATATCGAGACAAAAGGAGAAATATTGCTTGACGGTCGCAGCATCTTCTCTATGTCAGTCATTGAACTCCGACGCAAGGTAGGAATGGTCTTCCAGCGACCCAATCCGTTTCCAAACATGACCATCTATGAGAACGTGGTTGCAGCTTACAGCCTCAATGATATAAGGCTAAAAAAGAGACAGCGTGATGAAATAGTTGAGAATGCGCTCAGGAATGTCGGACTATGGGATGAAGTAAAAGAGTTTCTTTACCGGAAAGGCACTTTCCTGTCAGGCGGGCAGCAGCAGCGCCTCTGTATGGCACGTGCAATAGCTTTAAATCCAGAGGTACTTCTTCTTGATGAGCCTACCTCAGCCCTTGATCCTTTAGCCACTTCCAGGATCGAAGATTTGCTCGGCGAACTGA
>CAZIRN010000046.1:0-5845 GCA_964541495.1 uncultured Rikenella sp.
AAAGAATAATATGTCTCCAGAAACTTTTGATGAAATTTATTTAGAATCTTTTAATATGATAATATTAAGAATTTTTTATTAATAGCACGCGGATAACGCAGATAGAACGGATTTTCGCTGATTAGAATATCTATGATTATCAGTCGAGTCTGTGTCATTGCTGTGATGTTGATTATTTCAAAACATGTCTTTATAAACTGCCACACATAAAGCGGCATAATCACCTAATGATTCACCGAGTACAGCCGGTTTAATTTTGCATACCTCAAGTGCTTCAGGAAGAGCCTCTTTCTTCAATACTTTTTCGACGACAGGCTTAAAAAGCGATTCGTTGCGTGTATATATGCTTCCAATGATTATGCATTCAGGGTTAAGAATGTCAATCAATATTGCAAGTCCTCTGCCTAAATATTCGGCCGCTGTATTAATTATTTCACTGGCCACAGGGTCGCCGTTCAAGGCAGCCTGGGTCACAATTCTTGTGTCGATTTCTTCAATCTTTTCAACAGATGGGCAGAAACCTACTTTTTCATTTTTTGCAAGTCGTGCGGAAACCACCGATTTTGCCAGTCGGGCAATACCTCCACCGCTGCAGAAACCTTCAAAAGAGCCGGCTTTTCCGTAGCCTATAGGACCATCTTCAGCCAGCCTTATATGTCCCACTTCACCGGCATTATTGTTCGTTCCGCAGTAAAGCCTGCCGTTTAATATCAATCCTGCTCCCATGCCGGTGCCGAAAGTCAGAAAGACCATATTGGAAGTTCCTTTTCCGGCACCTATAAGCCACTCAGCCAGAGCGCATGCGTTGGCATCATTCTGTATGGCTGCAGGTATTCCGAATTTTTCTTCAAACAATTTGACTATAGGAATATTATCCCATCCGGGAAGGTTTGGCGGTGATTGTATAATTCCACGGGTATTATCAAGAGGACCGCCGCAACTTATACCGATTGACTTTACTGAACCAAGGTCGGCATTATTCTTTTTCATTATCCGTTCAATCATAGTTTGCAGATGATTTATCATCCGATATGGATCTGGATATTCTCTGGTTAAGACCGTCTCTTTATCGGCAACTGACAAATTATCATTTTCAAGTTTACCAAGTAAAACTGAGCATTTTGTACCGCCAATATCTATTCCTATAATGTTCATAGTTTATGTTTTACTTATACATTTTATTATCTAAAGATAAAAAATAATAAACAGGCATATTATGAAAAGTTTAAAATAATAAGATTTTAGATAAGTATATTTTCTACTGATTTATGAATAAAAATTAAATTCGCCTTTTAAATTTATTCTTAACCCTGTAATTCCGTTGAATAAAGAGCAGGGTAAGACAATTTAGCATTAAGTCAAAAATGGAAGTAGTAAATAGAGTGAATAAAAATTTAATTTTCAAAAACGCCTTCACAGTCCTGATTTACAGGATTTTTCTGATTATGTTTCTTCTTACTCTTTCGAGGATTGGATTCTGGTTTTTTAATCACGACATGTTTCCTGTTCTCACCACAAGAGAGTTTTTTTCGGCTTTACGTGGAGGTGTAGTGTTCGACCTGTCGGCAGTTGTTTATTATAACATGCTTTTTATTTTGATGCAGGTTATTCCTTTCGATTTCAGATATAATAAGGTTTATCAGGAGATATCGAAATGGATATTTTTTGTTGTAAACTTTCTGATGCTTGCGATGAACGGTGCGGATTGTATTTATTACAGATTTTTAGGGAAGCGGGCAACAGCCGATGTTTTTAGTACATTCAGGAATGAGGAGAATCTTGGGAAGCTCTTTTTTAAATTTATGACCGATTACTGGCAGGTAACACTTTTCACACTTTTGCTTGTAGTTTTGATGGTTTATCTTTATGGGAAGGTAAAGCTTGAAAAACCCATTCATAGGAATAAGTTTGTATATTTTGGAGTTAATCTTATTATTTTCCCGCTTACAATTTTGTTTATTGTTGGTGCTGCCCGTGGAGGCTTCAAGCATTCCACGCGTCCAATAACAATAAGCAATGCCGCAAGATATGTTAACGATCCTCGAAACGTAGGGATAGTTCTCAATACTCCTTTCAGCATTCTACGCACATGGGGGAAAAAAGAGCTTGTATGTTATAATTTTTTTGATGAGGAACAACTTGTGAAGATTTATAATCCTCATTACAGACCTGCCCCTATAGGAAACTTTCGTCAGCTCAACGTAATTATAATTATATTGGAAAGTTTTGGAAGAGAATATATAGGATTTTATAATAAAAATCTAGATGGAGGAAGTTATAAGGGTTATACTCCGTTTCTTGATTCTCTTCTTGCAGAAAGTCTGACCTTTGATGTCAGTCTGGCAAATGGTAATAAATCAATTGATGCCATGCCTTCCATTCTTGCTTCTTTACCTTCGCTCGAAACGCCTTATATAATATCGCACTATGCCAATAATACGATTAACGGCTTACCATCGCTTCTCAGGAAGAAAGGTTATTATTCAGCTTTTTTCCATGGTGCTCCTAACGGTTCTATGGGTTTCGATTCATTCTCGAAAATGGCAGGTTTCGAAGATTATTTCGGCAAAAATGAATATCATGGAAGCAAGGAAGATTATGACGGCATGTGGGGTTTGTGGGATGAACCCTTTATGCAGTTTTTTGCATCGAAACTCGATTCTTTTAAGCAACCCTTTATTGCCTCGATTTTTACTATCTCGTCGCATCATCCATTTAAAGTACCTGAAAAGTATGAGGAGATATTTGAAGATGGACCTATACCTATTTGTAAAACAATAAGATACAGCGATTATGCTCTAAAGCGATTCTTCGATGAAGTAAAGGGAAAGCCCTGGTTTGACAGTACTCTTTTTGTAATAACTGCAGACCATACAAACGAAATAATTTTCAAAGAATATCAGAATACTTTAGGTCATTTCAGCGTTCCAGTTGCTTTTTATATGCATAACAGTAATCTTAAAGGAATGAAAAACCGGATAGCCCAGCAGATTGACATCATGCCTTCTGTACTTGGTTTTCTTAATTACGACGAAGAATATATAGCATTCGGTAATAACGTGTTCGATGAAGATTCGGAATCTTTTGCATTTAATACGATAGGAAACACTTACTGTTTGTTTATGGACGACTATGTTCTTGAAATGATAGATAATAAAACTGTAAGGTTGATCAATTATAAAACTGACAGATACTTCGAGAATAATCTTGCAGGTCAGCTTCCCGATATCCAGAAAAGGATGGAAGAAAAACTTCGGGCAATTATTCAGACATATAATTGCAGGCTATTGAATAATGATCTTATTGTAAAAAACTAAAAATAGCGGATTGGAATTTTTTTTAAAATTTAGTTAAAAAGTTATTTAAAATTGTTTTTCAAGAAATGATTTTTATTTATCTTTAAGCTTCATACAAGTAAGAAGTATGTACTAAAAAATCAAAATATGAATACACGTCGTGATTTTATAAGGCTGACTGGAGCAGGGCTTCTTGCGGCCGGAGCAGTGCCGGTTTTCGGAAAGGAAGCTGTCAGCGAAGCTGCGCAGGCAGTACCAGGCAAAAAGAAAGCCGATCTGTTCAATATAGGAATGGCAGGTTATACATTTGCTCAGGTGCCAATAGAAAAGGCAATTGAGATAATGAAACGGGTAAATGTTTTGAATCTTTCATTGAAGGATGTCTATCTGCCGATGAATAGCACACCGGAAACGATAAAATCAGTTATCGGAAGATTCAAATCGGAAGGAATTACTGTTTACACTGTTGGTGTTGTCTATATGAAAAGCGAGCAGGAGGTAGATCGGGCGTTTGAATATGCTAAAAATGCAGGAGTGAAGATGATAGTGGGCGCACCCAATTATGAGCTTTTGCCTTATGTGGAGAAAAAAGTGAAGGATTATGATATGAGGCTGGCAATCCACAATCATGGACCCGATAATCCGCTTTTCCCGAATGCAACGGATATCTGGAATCATATTAAAGACATGGATTCGAGGATGGGGATTTGCCTGGATATCGGCCATACGGTCCGCGACGGTGCCGACCCATCAGTTGATGCCGAACGTTATAGCAAGCGACTTTTTGATATCCACATCAAAGATGTATCCGATGCATCAAAGGCTGGCAAAACTGTTGAGATGGGCAGGGGAGTGATAGATATACCTAAGTTTGTTGCCACACTTCGCAAGATTAAATACAGCGGCATGTGCAGTCTGGAGTATGAAAAGGATATGAAAGATCCTCTGGCAGGGATAGCCGAATCTATTGGATACTTCAAGGGAGTGATGGCAGTGTGATGGTGCTTGGTGCTGGGTGCTTGGTGCTGGGTGCTTGGTGTTGGGTGCTTGGTGTAAATATTACATTAGTTAAAACTACGTCGGGTAAGCAGGGATCTCAATTAAGCATTTTATTTTGTATAATAAATTTTTCGGTTAATTTTGCATGGCATTATTTGCCAGTGCAAAGTTTTGGCTAACAACCATGGTGCGGTAGTTCAGATGGTTAGAATACCGGCCTGTCACGCCGGGGGTCGCGGGTTCGAGCCCCGTCCGCACCGCGAGATTTAAAACCCCGATGACTTATCATCGGGGTTTAATAATTACTTCTTATCCTTCTTTGAAAATAAAGTATGCTTATCAATTCTTTATTACTCTGAAAACAGCCATATTATGGTCCGAAACCAACTTGATAAAGTAAATTCCAGCAGGTTCATTTAAACTCATTTCAATCAACCTTCTGTTATAAAATTTTTCTGTTCTTATAACTCTTCCGTTGATATCGTTGATTTCTACAGATATTTCAGATAGTTGTTGTCCCAGATCTATCATCAAGTTTCCTGAAGTCGGGTTAGGATAAATACGTATATTATCTGAGAAAACATTATCAAAAATACTTACTATGGTTATTCCATAACAAGCCGAAGTATCAATACATCCCTCCAGAGAGACTTCAACGGCATAATTACCTGAAACTGCCGGTGTGAAACTCTGATTGGTCGCGCCTTCTATTTTTGAAAAATTATTATTACAATCGAGCCATTGATAGGCAGCGTTAGCTGCATTTGCTGTCAAGGTAGAACCGTTTGAAGTAACAGAAGTGTTTACAGTTTTGATTGTCAGATTTATAGTCAGAAGGCTGTCGCATCCACAGTGGTTGGGAATGATGTCATTGTATGTCCCTGAGGATGTAAAGTAATAATTTCCACTTGGAGATAGATAACCTTTGCAAGCCGTTACATTGATAGAATTACTTGTATTACCAATTACAGTTATTGGAAGCTGTTTTGTATTATATGCGTGAGTAACATCATCTGTGACAGTAAGGCTTACAGTGTAAATACCGGGGCCGGAATAGGTATGAACGGGATTGGCATCGCCACTATTGCTGCCATCACCAAAATCCCAGTAATAACTATCCCCGTCTATACTTTTATTGCTGAAAGTAACAGTCGTGTAATCACAGGATGCCTCGGTAGTATAACTAAAATCGGCTATTGGGAAAGATTGTTTTTCGATTATATCGGTTGTTATGACACTCCATAGTCCGGCGAAATCGCGAAACTGAAAATGAATCGAATGTTGTCCTTTTGGAACTTTTGTTAAATCTATATTTTCCAGAACAACAAGTTGTTTTGAAGGTGTTGGTATCGAAACATATACTGCATTACTGAAATTGTCATCCAGCCAATACCTGTAACCAGAAATTTTGTTATCGGCAATCTGACTGCTCTCTTTTTTATAAAAAGTTTTACTCAGTATGCTGCTGTAAATATTCTTTTCGTCCTTATAACGAATGTTCAGAACGTTTACTCCATCGGGTAAACCCGAAACATCGAGGTTCGTGATTA
>CAZIRN010000046.1:5945-11492 GCA_964541495.1 uncultured Rikenella sp.
GCGAAATGCCAACCGTCTGTTTGCCTGAGTAATCATTATTGAACCAATATTCGTATTCTACGATATTTTTGCCGGATGCAAAGCCAATAGAGCTTTTATAGAAAGTTTTGCTCAGTATGCTGCTGTAAATATTCTTTTCATCCTTATAACGGATGTTCAGAACGTTTACTCCATCGGGTAAACCCGAAACATCGAGGTTCGTGATTAAATGGTGCTGAGCGGCGGGCGAAATGCCAACCGTCTGTTTGCCTGAGTAATCATTATTGAACCAATATTCGTAACTTTTTAGATTATTTTGTGCAAACAGCCAGCCACTCCACAGAATTCCCAGTGAGAAAAATAATTTCTTCATACTAATTATCCTGAGCGGAAACTTTAATCTCGACATTCAAAATGCCATTATTAGTCGTGGGTGCAATGTTTTGGAGTTGTATGTGCGGGTTTGATGGTACGCCGCCATCTTTATATGGGTAGGTGCCACCATAGATTCCAACCTGAGTACCATCTGTACCAGAATAAGTCTCAGGATTTTTTAAATGGTAGTCATGAGTGTAGTCAAATGTTTGGCCGCTTTGATTTACAAATATATCAGTTTGCGGAACGTTGGTATAATTACCGCTTTCCGTTGGTGAAGTGCCGTATCCGGGATTTGATTTTACAAAAAGATTATTTTTAAATATATTTCCGCTTCCAGAAACCCAAGGATAATATGTTTCTATGAAAATATTATTTATAATAGTGTTATTATCCTGTCCGAATAAATACTGATTATAATAACCTTCATAAACATGTGATAAATAGATATTATTTGAGATAGTATTTCCATAAGAATATGAGATCGAACCAATTATATTATTACTAATCAATACATTGGCTGCATTCTTTAGCATAAATCCGGTAATAACGTTTCGTATAAACAACAGGTTGTTGGAAGGATTGGTCGTTCCATCAATCTTTACATTGTTTATTTTGCAATATTTAACGGTAACATTATTAATATCCTTATCATTAGTAAATATCAGGTCGCCATTAATTTCCAATCCTTCCAGATGAAAACCATCGGCATTTTCACCAAGATTAAGATTACTTTGGAGTACTGTTCTGCCTGTAACGATAGTTGAATCGGGATAATGCCCTGCGCCGAAAATCAATAGTTTTTTTTCTATAGTTGCAGGAACTGAAAAGCTTCCTCCCGACAAATAAATAGTATCTCCTGGAAGAGATGCACTATAAGCATTGATAAAAGCGTTAACGCCGGTAAAGAGTTGAACGTTTGTCGGGCTGTGTAAAGCAGCTTTCTGGGCATTAATAGTGATTGACAGAGCAATAGCCACTGCAATAAATAATGTTTTCTTCATATTCATTTTTTTATTTAATTAAATTATAGTTTTTGTCTGAAATTTTTATCTTTTTAAATTGTATAGATAATAGAATAGTTATATAAACATATTTATATTCAAGTTGTTACTAAATTTTTTTGGGGAATATCACCTGAGGTATTTCAAGCTCCGTCATTAATTACATTTTTCAGCGGCAAATATATATTTTCCGATTTGAATTTTGGAGCAAGAATTTTATTTATTCAAAAATATTTAATAACTTATTCAATAGTTGGCTTTTACAATTTTAAATGTAAGAGAATGGATTTTATTTTTGAAGGAAGAATCTTCAGCAGGTAATGTTCATTGAACTTTTGGTTTCGGAAGTACATACAAAACATCCTCCTTCATCTGAACCTTTCTTTGCTTTTCCTTGCATTTCGTTATATAAACCCCTGCAAGTATAAACAGCACAATAAAAACCAATACCTTGAATGGGAAACTCTTAATAAGCTCAAGTATAAACCAGTCCTTTTTCATACTCCGGACATTATGGATTATACCATAATTATTTTACAGCAAAGGTTACCTGAAAATTTTAACCTTTTTTCATCGGGCAATTCAAATATAATAAAATCATTTTAAATATCATAACGATTATAATTAAAAAATAATAACCGATGAAACATTTTCGAAATTCATATACTCATTCCATGCTTTCTGAAAAAACTGAAATTCACTTTTCCATATTTCCGGTGTTCAAAGAAATAAGGGTTACCGGTAAAACTTACCGAAGCAGGATGCTCGAGAATCAAAAAACCATCTTCCTTAAGAACATTCGATTCTATTACAAGATCGGGAATATTTGTCAGCCATAGAAGGTTATAAGGTGGATCTGCGAACACAATGTCGTAATGGTATCTGCACGCTCTTAAATAGTCCTGGATATCAATATGAAGCGGTTTGATATTCTTGAAATTCAATTCATGAACCACTTTCCTTATGAATGATAAGTTATATCGGTCGAACTCCACCAGATGAACATTCTTTGTCCCTCGTGATGCAAATTCAAAACTTATGCTTCCTGTTCCAGAAAAAAGGTCAAGCACCTCTATATCCTCGAAATCAACCCTGTTCGAAAGAATATCGAACAGACTTTCCTTTGCAAAATCGGTCGTCGGCCTGACTTTTAAACCAGATGGAGGATTTATCCTTCTGCCTTTATATTTTCCACTAATTATTCGCAATTTATTGCAGTATAAAGGTTTATAAACCTGTGCAAATCAGTTTCATTGAAAACATAACTGAAAGTGAAATTACCGGCAGGCATGGCAAATACTATATTTCTTATATAAAGCGACAGTGTAGAGGTGAGATTATCATATTTCTCACTCAGGCCGCTGACAAATATCGTTTCTTCATTGCCTATACCAAGGTTTTTGAAGATACTAAGTGTAAAATATACAATATCTGATACATTTCTGTACGTGAAGGCATTTGAATAATAAAGCGAAAAGTCAGTGAAAACAGTAAGGTTAAAAAAATCATTTTCCACATGAAGATGTATATAGTTGCCTTTGTGCGATTTCATTGCATGTGTCATGTGGGTAAAAAGCGGTTTCAGATGATGAAAGGGTGTAGGGGTCGGAAAGAAATTTCTTATCGTATCAAATAAAGGTGTAGATACTCCGAATAACAGAAATGAATCAATATCAGGAATTTTGTTGCTTAAAATTGTTCTGTTTTCCTTTTTGCCATGATTGAATTCGAAATATTCATCTTTCCTGGCCGGTTCATACAGTGAAGAAGGCACGAGAGTAAATTCAGAACATGGCATTATCAGGTTGATATTTTTGTATTTTTTCGACAGGAAATCGTCTCCCGCAATTATACCTGAAATGTCCTCGAAGTTATACCTGCTGTTCTCATCAGGAGTATAGGACCTGACCATTATATATTTGTTTCTTATAGCATCGAGTATGCAAAAGGAAATATCATCAAACCCGGACTGAAGCGTCAGGATATATTCTCCTGTACGGTTAATGTCGAGTGTCTCGTCAAAAAGTTCCAGAAACGGCATTTGCTGATAAGAAATTTAATTTTCTCTGTAAGTCTTTGTGTCTCCTATATAAACCTCTATGAAATAAAAACTATTACACATACTGACCTAAAAAATTCACAAAGAGTCACAGAACTATCTGTTTTTACAAATATAATTCAAAGATTCATTAAGTTTACATCTATGATTCAATTCGGTCTGCCTGATGCGTGATACACTGATATATAATCATTTGATAAAATTCCTCGATAATGTTCCTACCGACGACCAGGCGATAGCGTTGAAAAAGATAGCTTCATTTTTGATAAATAAGGATAAGAATGCTGTTTTTCTTCTCACTGGTTATGCAGGTACGGGCAAGACCACACTTATAAGTGCAGTGGTAAAGACTCTCGATCTTTTGAGGATGCGCTCAGTTCTTCTTGCTCCCACAGGCAGGGCGGCAAAGGTTCTGTCGTCCTTCACAGGCAGACAGGCTTATACAATACACAAAAAGATTTACCGTCAGAAATCGTTAAAAGATGGTACAGGCAAGTTTGAACTCGACAGAAATCTTCATAAGAACACTGTTTTTATTGTGGATGAAGCCTCAATGGTTTCGAACAAAAGCACGGAACTATCAATATTCGGGAGCGGCAAACTACTGGAAGACCTTATTGAATATGTCTATACGGGAGAGGATTGCAGGCTTATGCTGGTAGGAGACACGGCTCAGCTTCCACCGGTAGGTTCAGTCGTAAGTCCGGCACTCGATAATTCCATAATCGAAGAGTTCGGCTTTAAAGTCGAGTCGGCAGAACTGAAACAGGTTTTGAGACAAAGTCTTACATCAGGTATTCTTGTTAACGCTACAAGAATAAGAGAGCAAATCATGGCAGGCGATCTTTCCAGGCCTTCGATAGATTGTCATAATTTCAGAGATATCATACGACTTTCAGGCAATGATTTTCTGGAAGAAGTGTCGGCAGCCTATGAGAAATGCGGTTTGGGAGGGACGATAATCGTGGTTTATTCGAATAAACAGGCAAACATTTACAACAGTGGAATCCGGAACCGGATATTTTTTCGTGAAGAGGAGATCGAGCCCGGAGATATAGTTATGGTGGTGAAGAATAATTATTCACTTGCTGATGAGGAAGATCCTTACAGGTTCATAGCAAACGGCGATATTGCGGAAGTTCTAAGGGTAAGAAATTATGAGGAGAGATATGGCTTCAGATTTGCAGAGATGGAACTGCGTTTTCCGGATTACGGCACCGAGATCGAGACCAAGGTGATGCTCGATGTACTGCATCTCGATTATCCGGCACTTCCTGCTGATAAGAACACAGAGCTTTTCAAAGCATTACAACAGAATTATGCTCATATAAAAATTAAGAGAAAACAGTACGATATGATTCGTGAAGACCCGTATTTCAATGCTCTGCAGATTAAGTTTGCATACGCCGTAACCTGCCATAAGGCGCAGGGTGGACAGTGGGAGAGGGTGTTCATAGATCAGGGATTATTCAACAGAGCCGATGCTTCGATAGATTATCTGCGCTGGCTGTATACGGCACTTACAAGGTCAACAGACAGGGTTTATCTGGTAAATTTCCCTGAGGAGTTTTTTAATGAATAACTTAGTGAAAAATTTTAAATTTCCCCTGAAATTTATTAATTTGGTTGCTTATTATTGTGATAGTAATATTTAATATTATTGATATGGACTTAAAAGATCAATTAAAACAAATTGCCGACAAAATCGGCAAGATCAAGGAATATACCCAAACAGAAGAGGCGACAAAAATGCTTTCTCTATTTGACAGAAGCAGAGAAGTATATAACTTTTAAGGATGAGAATAAAAATGAAGTAAGGTTTCCATTGAATAAAGTGGATGATATTTATATAATTATTCGGAGCAACTTATAAAAGCGGCAAAATCATTTATTAAAGAGTAGTATATTCTCAAATAGTAGTTTATGAAATCATATCGCAAGGAGCTCTGGTTTGAGATTCCCACTCGCAGAGCATTTGTCAATATTACCGATAAAGTTGAGCAGTGTCTGGAAGAATCAGGTATTAAGGAAGGTCTGGCTCTTGTAAATGCAATGCACATTACAGCAAGTGTATTTATCAACGATGATGAGTCGGGGCTTCATCACGATTTTGAGGTATGGCTCGAAAAG
>CAZIRN010000046.1:11592-12987 GCA_964541495.1 uncultured Rikenella sp.
TCTTTAATAATACTTTCTATCCTTTCGTCGAGGAGTTTTACGGTTTCTTTATATTTCGATTCTGATTCGAGTTTTGTATTTACTGAGAAATAGAATTTGATTTTGGGTTCTGTGCCGGAAGGCCTGATGGAGATTTTCGAGCCGTCATCAAGGAAAAATTGAAGTACATCCGATTTTATCAGCTTCAACTTATCCTGTGTTCCGTGTATTGTGTCGAATGATATGAGCTTTTCGTAGTCATCTATTCTAATTACCCGGCTTTTGTTTATTTCTTCGGGCGGGTTGTCTCTGTATTCTTTCATCATAGCATTGATTTCATCGGCGCCTTCCACACCTTTCCTCACTATGTTGACGAGTTTTTCCCTGTACAGTCCATATCTCAGATAGATTTCGATCATTAAACCGTACAGAGACATTCCTCTTGTCTTTGCCCATGCTGCCGTTTCGGCAACAAGTGCACATGAGCCTACGGCATCTTTATCCCTTACGTAGTCGCCCGGTAGATAGCCGTAACTCTCCTCGCCTCCGCCAATAAATTTTTTCGTTCCTTCGAGATTCCGGATAAGTTCTGCAAAGTATTTGAAACCAGTAAGAACATTATAACATTCCACTTTATGGTCTTCGGCAATACGGTCGAGCAGGTCGGATGTCACTATTGTTTTAATAACGAATTCATTGCCTTTATAAAGTTTTTTTTCTTTATATTGTGAAAGGGTATAATACATAAGTAAAGCGCCTGTCTGGTTTCCATTGAACAATATGAAAGAACGTTCAGGTGTCCTTACTGCTATTCCCAGCCTATCGGCGTCAGGGTCGGTTGCCATAACAAGGTCGGCGTTGTTTTTTTCTGCAGTTTCAATTGCCATTTTCAATGCCTCCGGATCTTCCGGGTTTGGCGATTTTACTGTTGGAAAGTTGCCGTCGGTAATATCCTGTTCAGGCACATTGATGATGTTTCGGAATCCGAACAGTTTGAGAGCTGAAGGGATAAGTTTGCCGCCGGTACCGTGGATTGGAGTATAAACGATGCCCATATCCTTTTGTTTTTCGATGGCATCTGGATTGAGTCTGATCTTGAGAACTTCTTTCAGAAACAGATCATCTGTTTCTTTGCCAAGAATCTTTATTCTTGATTTATCGCCTCCGAATCTGATTTCATTCACTGATTTTATTTTCCTGACTTCGTTCATTATACCCTCGTCATGAGGAGGCACTACCTGTCCGCCGTCGTTCCAGTAAGCCTTATATCCGTTATATTCCGGAGGATTATGTGACGCGGTAACCACAACGCCGCTATGGCATTTGTAATGTCTTATTGCAAATGAAAGTTCGGGAGTGGGGCGAAGCGACTCGAAGAGCAGCACTTCAAATCCGTTGGCTGAAAAAATGTCCGCA
>CAZIRN010000047.1:0-12949 GCA_964541495.1 uncultured Rikenella sp.
GATAATGGCTATACAAAATGATATTGTTCCTCCAACAATCAATTTCAAGGTGCCAGACCCTGAAATTGATCCGAATCTCAATCTTACAATTAACAAATCACAGAGCAGAAGAATTTATGCAGCCATGACCAACACCTTTGGATTCGGCGGTCAAAATGCCTCTCTTATAATAAAAAAATTTGAGAATTAGGGCGTTGTTCTCCCGAAAGAAAAACGGCACATTGCTCCTTAACAGGAAGATTTTTAAATCGGATATCAGGAAGATACTTGGTACAAAGCCAGGCAATCTCAGTATTTATGAACTTGCCCTGATACACCGCTCCGCTTCACTTACACTTCCCGACGGCAGTAAAATTAATAATGAACGACTTGAATTTCTAGGCGATTCTATACTGAATTGCATTTTATCTGACTACCTCTTTAAGAAATTTCCAGAAGCTAACGAAGGCTTTATGACCAAAATCAGGTCAAAAATAGTCAACAGAGAAGTTTTGAACCAGATCGCTGTCTCAATAGGAATTGATAAAATACTTATCTCCAATCTTTCGCCTCTCAATAACACTAAGAAGCTTTATGGCAATGCTTTTGAGGCTTTTACCGGCGCAGTTTTTATTGATAAAGGATATGCTGGCACAAAAAAGTTCTTTATTAAACAGGTAATGGGTAAATATATAGACTTCGAAAAACTAATAAATACTGATAATGACTATAAAAGCCTTGTGCTCGAATGGATACAAAAAAGAAAACTGAATCTCTCATTTATAAACAATGAGGATTACGACGATCAATTGAAAAAGACAGTTTTTTCATCCCAGCTTATTATTGACGGCAAAGAATACGGCCAGGGGCTGGGCGCCTCAAAAAAAGAAGCCGAACAGGAAGCCTCACGCCAGGCATGGGAAAAAATAAATATATGAAATCAGGTACAAAAATTACCAGGATAAAGCTTGATGAAGGCGATAATGAAATAGATTACATGATTTTCGGAATCGTTTCAGCAGAACCTGACTATAAAATATCTATCGCAATAAACAAAAAACTTAATATCTCACTTAAAAAAAGTATTTCTTATGAATTAAACGGTAACAGAGAGATTACTTTCAGCAGGTTTATTGATTGTTCCGGCATGCCCGAAAATTCTTCTGTACTTGTTTCCAATAAGTCGGGCGACAGATTTCTTTCGAAAAAATACAGCCGCATTGATTATTTCCTTAAACTTTCCAGTTCAATTCGTATGAAGGAAGCAGGAAAACTGCTTTCAGGTTTAAGAGAAACCAGTGGAGTGGTAGCTGTATTCCCCCTGAAAAGTACTGAATTCGATACGAACATTTTTAACCCTTATTAAAATTCAACCCAAACACTGGCAATCCAAATAGCAATAAACTAAAAAATGCGATTGTATCAATCATAGCATTAAGCTTATATCTTAATGAATAATAAAAAGAAAAGCCGCCGGAACCGGCGGCTCACTTTTTTGATAACCCTAAAACTAACCTAACCTATGAAAAAAACCTCTTATTTTTTAAATCAAATATCGTGCCAAAACGTTACAAAGGTAAAAACAAATTTTTATATAAAAAATTTTGCCACCAAAAAAATACATTTTTAACATAATTTTAATATTTTTTTAAAAACATTAAGAAATGCTTTTGAAAATACCTTATTAAACAGTTCATTAAGCCGGCCAGTTGTTAAAGAAAGTTAAAGTTTGTTAAAATAAATGAGATACAACTACTTTTGTAATAATGAACAAGAAATTCATAGTGATCCTTGCCCTTTTCTTTTTTATTACCATCTCAGGGCTTACACTTATTCAGTTATACTGGATAAAGAATGCCATTTCAATTACCGACCAGCAGTTTCGTTATCAGGTAAATAAGGTTCTCGAATCAGTTGTTATGAACCTCGAGGAAAAGGAATTGATCAACAGAATAATCGAAGAAATTGATAGCTCAGACACAAATTCTGGAAGGACTATATTACCACTTCACACTTCACCCGATGGATCTTTCAGTTACCCTGAAGAAGCAAAGCATTTTGAAATTTATGGACTCAACCATTCAGAAAAACCGGTAATTGTTGACAAAACAGGGCAGCAAATTATTATTTCTTCAGAAGATGAAAATATTTTACTTGCTGGTGACACACTCGAAACTGTTACTGAAACAACTGCACCTGGCATGAAAAAGCGCATAATCAACAAAATTATTTCGATTGAAACAATAATGGAAAAAATGCTTAGTAATACACCAGATATTAACGACAGAATAAATCCTCCGGTTATTACAAAACTGCTCGATGAAGCTCTCATGAATGCAGGTATCCCGCTTAAGTATGAAGTTGCCGTTACTTCGGGCAGGCCAGGAATAGTTTGGAAAACTAAGGAATACACGGATAAACCTGGCATAAACAGATTCATGAGACAGCTTTTCCCGAATGATCCTGTTCCAGGTCAATACCATTTGATAATTTATTTTCCACAGGAACGTCAATATAAATTTGAAAAAATAGGGTTCCTCGGTCTGATGTCAATATTCTTTACTTTACTTCTTATTCTTCTTGCTACAGGAACATTTATTGTTATTTTCCGACAGAAAAAGTTATCCGAGATAAAGAATGATTTTATACACAATATGACGCATGAACTTAAGACGCCCATTTCGACAATTTCTCTTGCCTCCCAGATGCTGGCCGATAAATCAATTTCGAGCGATATAAAAGATGTTGACAACCTCGCTAAAATTGTAACAGATGAAAGTCAGCGGTTGAAATATCATGTGGAAAAAGTTCTGCAGACCGCCATTTTTGAAAATACCAGACTTAAACTCAATCTTAACGAAACCGATATTCATGAAATACTTGACAAAGTAATTGAAGGTTTAAGCCTTCAAATTTAATCTGTCAACGGAATAATAATACAAGATTTTCAGGCAAAAAATCCTATATTACTAATTGATGAAGTTCATTTTTTAAATGCAATTTCAAACCTTCTCGACAACGCAATTAAATATTCAAAAGATAAATTGGAAATTACAGTTTCAACTCGGAATGTTAAAAACAATCTTATAATTATTGTTGAAGACAAAGGCATAGGAATTCCACATAAAGATTTGAAAAAAGTTTTCGAGAAATTTTACAGAGTGCCTACAGGCAATATTCATAATGTGAAAGGATTCGGCCTCGGCCTGAGTTATGTCAAAAAAGTCATTGAAGACCACAATGGTACTATAAAAGTTGAAAGCCAGATTGGGAAAGGAACAAAATTTACAATATGCTTACCTACAAACAGAAAACAATGAAAAAAAGAAAAATTCTTCTTGCTGAAGATGATAAAAACCTTGGCATACTTCTGCGGAATTATCTTAATATGAAAAACTTTGAGGCTACTCTTTGCGCAAACGGCAAAGAAGCACTTGAGGTTTTTTCAAAAGAATCATTCGACCTCTGCCTCCTCGATATAATGATGCCTGAAATTGACGGAATTACGCTCGCAAAAAAGATAAGGAATAAAATACCTGATATGCCAATAATCTTCCTTACTGCCAAAAACATGAAAGAAGATATAATTGAAGGATTCAAATCGGGAGCAGACGATTACATTACAAAACCATTTTCAATGGATGAACTTATTTATCGTATCGAAGCTATATTGAGAAGGGCATCAGATAAGAAGGAATATAAAAAAGAAGATATTTATAAAATAGGCGAATACACATTTAATACTCTCACACGTATTCTCTCATGGCATGATAAGTCACTCAAACTTACAACAAAAGAATCCGAGCTTCTTGAACTTCTATGTATCCACAGAAATGAAATTCTTGAACGGAACTATGCACTTAAAGCTATATGGGTTGACGATAATTATTTCAATGCCAGAAGTATGGACGTATATATAACAAAACTTCGCAAGTACCTTAAGGACGATCCGTCAGTTAAAATTCTTAATGTCCACGGAAAAGGTTATAAACTAATAGCATAAAAATTACCCTGACTCAGTATATTTCTGGTCAGGGTATATGCAAAAAGGTCAGGTTAGTTGGTTAGTATTTTTATCGGTAAAGTAAATCTATTTAGTCATGCCAAGATATAAAAATTATTTATTTTCACAAAACTTTCGCTAACAGTTTAATGATTTCATAATTAAAATTGACTTCAGTCGAGTTTAAGCACTGCGAGGAATGCCTGTTGTGGTACCTGAATATTTCCTATCTGACGCATTTTCTTTTTCCCTTTCTTCTGTTTTTCAAGCAGCTTTCTTTTACGTGTAATGTCGCCGCCGTAACATTTTGCAGTTACATCCTTCCTTACTGCCTTAACAGTTTCGCGGGCGATTATCTTCGAACCAATAGCCGCCTGAATGGCAATTTCAAATTGTTGCCGTGGGATAAGCTCTTTCAATTTAGCACACATTTTACGGCCAAAATCGTATGCATGACTTCTATGAATCAGAGTTGACAAAGCATCTACCATCTCGCCGTTGAGAAGAATATCAAGTCTTACCAGGTCGGCTTCATGGTACGAAGTATAATAATAATCGAACGAAGCGTAGCCTTTTGAAATACTTTTCAGTTTATCATAGAAATCGAATACAATTTCCGCAAGAGGCATTTCGAAAATAATCTCCACCCTGTCGCGTGTAAGATAAACCTGATTTCGAAGTGCCCCTCGTTTTTCAATACAGAGTTTCATAATCGGGCCGACAAAATCTGCAAGAGTAATGATTTTTGCAATTATATATGGTTCTTCTATACGATCTATTTGAACTACAGGTGGAAGGCTTGATGGATTATGGATTTCAATCTCCTCCCCTTTATTTGTATAAACTTTGTACGATACATTAGGAACAGTGGTTATTACGTTCATGTTAAATTCTCTGTCAAGTCTTTCCTGTACTATTTCCATATGGAGAAGGCCTAAAAAGCCACATCTGAAGCCAAAGCCAAGAGCTGCCGAAGACTCAGGTAGAAAAGAAAGAGCAGCATCATTAAGCCTCAGCTTTTCAATTGATGACTTCAAGTCTTCATAATCATCGGCATTTACCGGATATATACCTGCAAAGACCATTGGTTTAACTTCTTCAAAACCCGAAATAGCCTCAATGCAAGGCCTTTCCACATGAGTTATTGTGTCGCCGACACGTACTTCCGACGAATCTTTAATTCCCGAAATAATATAACCAACATCGCCTGTTCCCATAAAATCGCATGGTTGAAGTTTCAGTTTTAAAACTCCTATTTCATCGGCTTCATACTCACGTCCTGTGGAGAAAAATTTAACCTGATCGCCTTTCTTTATCGAGCCATTCACAATCTTATAGTATGCAATTATACCTCGAAAAGGGTTAAATATAGAATCAAAAATCAAAGCCTGCAAAGGGGCATCGGGAGAACCTGAAGGAGGTGGTATTTTCGTTACAATATCTTTCAATATTCTTTCAACACCCATCCCTGTTCTGGCACTTGCCTCAATAATGTCTTCTCTCCGGCATCCTAAAAGATCAACTATTTGGTCTTTCACTTCTTCGGGCATGGCAGTTGACATATCCATTTTATTCAAAACAGGTATTATTTCAAGGTTATGCTCGAGAGCCATGTAAAGATTTGATATTGTTTGTGCCTGTATCCCCTGGGTTGCATCAATAACAAGGAGTGCTCCCTCACATGCGGCAATAGATCTCGACACCTCATAAGAAAAATCAACATGACCCGGTGTGTCAATCAAATTAAGTATATATTTCTGCCCTCCGAAAAAATATTCCATCTGGATTGCATGGCTTTTAATTGTTATTCCTCTCTCCTTTTCAAGCTCCATATTGTCCAGTACCTGATCATGGAACTCTCTTTCCGACAGTGTATGGGTTTTTTCCAGGAGACGATCGGCCAGTGTACTTTTACCGTGGTCAATATGAGCTATTATACAGAAGTTACGGATATTATTCATAATCAATAGAGAATGAAGCCGATGCAAAGATAAAAAATAATCATCATCATAAATAAAATAAAAACCCTTCACTATACCACGTGAAGGGTTTATTAATCATAAATTCCTTACCGTTACATCATATCTCCTCCCATTCCGCCACCCATGCCCGGGCCAGGAACGGCAGGTTTTTCTTCTTTCTCCTCAACAACTACGGCCTCAGTAGTAAGGAACATTCCTGCGACTGATGCTGCATTTTCGAGTGCAATTCTTGCAACCTTTACAGGATCAATAACTCCGGCATCATACAAATTCTCATATTTATCGGTCTGCGCATTATAGCCATAGTCATTTTTCCCTGCTTTTACTGTCTGAACAACAACCGCACCTTCCCGGCCTGAATTTTCAGCAATCTGCCTTAAAGGTTCTTCAATAGCCCTCTTAATTATTTCAATACCGGTATTCTGGTCTTCATTGTCACCCTTAAGTCCATCCAGTGCTTTCAATGCCCGTATGTAGGCTACTCCGCCTCCGGGTATGATTCCTTCTTCAATTGCAGCTCTGGTTGCATGAAGCGAGTCGTCAACCCTGTCTTTCTTCTCCTTCATTTCAACTTCCGAGGCTGCGCCAATATAGATTACTGCAACTCCGCCTGACAGTTTGGCAAGACGTTCCTGAAGTTTCTCTTTGTCGTAATCGGAAGTGGTGACGGAAATCTGTTGTTTTATCTGGTTTATTCTGGCTTTAATCTGGTCTTTATCACCGGCGCCATTTACAATAGTAGTATCGTCCTTATCAACTGTAACCTTTTCGGCATGACCCAGCATATCTAATGTTGCATGCTCGAGTTTCAGACCTTTTTCTTCTGAAATAACGGTTCCGCCTGTCAGAATAGCAATATCTTCGAGCATTTCTTTTCTTCTGTCGCCAAAACCCGGAGCTTTCACGGCACATACTTTTAACGAGCCGCGGAGTTTATTTACAACAAGTGTTGCAAGGGCTTCTCCTTCGACGTCCTCAGCAATTATAAGAAGTGGCCGCCCTGACTGTGCAACCGATTCCAGAATAGGAAGCATATCCTTCATAGTTGAAATCTTCTTGTCGTGAATAAGTATGCTTGGATTATCGAGCTCAGCTTCCATCTTTTCAGCGTTTGTCACAAAATATGCTGAAATATATCCACGGTCAAACTGCATACCTTCAACCACTTCAACTGTGGTTGCCATTCCCTTTGCCTCCTCAACTGTAATAACGCCCTCTTTATGGACTTTGCTCATAGCTTCGGCAATCAGCTTACCAATCTCTTCATCGTCGTTTGCCGAGACACGTGCTACCTGCTCTATCTTCCCAAGATCGTCACCCACAACTTTTGCCTGCGATTTCAGACTTTCGATAACTTTTGCAACAGCCTTATCAATGCCTCTCTTTAAATCCATTGGATTAGCTCCGGCAGTTACATTTTTCAACCCTACATTTATAATTGCCTGTGCAAGAATAGTTGCGGTGGTTGTACCATCGCCTGCATCTTCACCTGTCTTGGAAGCAACTTCCTTAACAAGCTGAGCACCCATATTCTTATATGGATCGGAAAGTTCAATCTCTTTTGCCACGGTAACCCCGTCTTTTGACACAAGAGGTGAACCGTATTTCTTTTCGAGAACTACATTGCGCCCTTTTGGACCAAGTGTTACTTTTACTGTATTTGCAAGAGTATCAACTCCTTCTTTTAGAAGAGCACGAGACTCAACATTAAATTTAATCTCTTTTGCCATATTGTTTTTAGTTTAATTTGATTAAGAAATTTTATTGAATAAACAGAATGTCAGACTGCGACAAAAGTAAATATTCCTCGCCGTCAATAGTAAGTTCCTGCCCGGCATATTTGCCGTAAAGCACTACATCACCTTTCTTGACTTCCATTTCCTCGTCTTTTTTAGGAGCTCCAACAAGAACAACCGTGCCCTGACGGGGCTTTTCTTTTGCTGAATCGGGTATAATAATCCCGCTGGCAGTCTTAGCCTCTGCTTCATGAGGTTTTACAAGAACCTTGCCTGCCAGAACTTTACCTTTTATTTGTGCCATTTTTGTTATTGTTTTAGGTTTAACATTTATTCGTTGCATCTTTATTACATATATTATGCCAAACCTACTTTAATGTCAATTTGATATTCTCACTATGCTTCTCCTGCCTAATATTAATTCTGCATTTAAAAGTAAAATAGTCTGATATATTGATTAACTTACTGAAATTATATTTGTTATAATAAGTATAAAATAAAAATGTCAGTTTGTGACAAACTGGCATGTAGTAAGTACAATATTGCAATAGATTTTTCAGCGACCCGGCTGCTGCTGATTCCCCTGGGGGGAAGGATTTGTGCTTTCAGCAGGTGGCACAGCAGTGGGAAGAGTGGGGATTGCATTAGGGTCAATTGCATTCTGAATCTGGCTCTCAATCCTCGACCGCTGATTTTCACCACCTCTGGGTATAACAGCAGTTGCAACCAGAGAAAGAACCAGAATAGAAATTGCAATAGCCCACGTTGATTTTTCAAGAAAATCGGCTGTCTTCCTTATACCTAATGACTGACCTGCAGAGGTCCAATTAGAAGCCAACCCTCCACCTTTCGAATTCTGAACCAACACAATAAGTATCTGAATGCAGCATGCAATTATTATCAATACCGTAATGAAAACATAAACACCCATTTCAATCTATTTTTCTTTTATATTTTTATTAATCTCTTCAATCTGAGCTGCAAAGTAACTACTTTTTTCCGGATATTTTATACATAATTTTTCATATATCTCTTTAGCTCTGGAATAATAACCCTGGTTAACATATATTTTAGCCAGAGTTTCAGATAAAAATCCGCTTTTTTCTTCAATAAACGATTTAGAAATATCAATTACAGACTCTTCCTTTTTCTCCTTTTGTGGTTCAATTCTCGGATTGGCAAGGATAAATTTATCAATCAGGTCAGCCTCTGACATAGGTTGCTCTGAAATCGTCTGGATTGTATCCTCATGATGTTCTTCCACTTTGTTCCCTCCATCTGTATCAGTTTCCAGTTCGAGAAGCTCTTCCTGGCACTCACTTAAAGAAAACGAAGGATCCATATAAAATACACTCTCTTCATATTGTATTTCGCCTTCATTATAAATAATTCTGAGTATTGCTGAATTGTCAAATTCAGAATCCGTGGCAATATAAACTGTACTATCCTCACCTTCCCCTGATTCTGCAAGCAAGTCTTCTTTCTCTTCTTTTTCAAGCATTTTAATAAACTCTTCACTGTTTCGACCTGAATCAATAACTACCTGAAGATTTTCCACACTATCATTTTGAACTTCATCTTTATGCTTAATTTTATCTTCTGCTTTAAATTTTGAAAAATTATTACCTGGTTTATATGAATGAAGAAGATAATATAATACTTCCCTATTGGCAATACTCAGAGAAGACTGACGAAGCTGATTTTCAAACCTCACATCACCAGAATTGTGTAAACCTTTAAGAAAAAGAAGATGAGCACTTTGAAACCATGGATAAATGCCGGTAAGTTCTTTCAGCTCCGCTGTAATTTCACGGTCAATCAAATTGCTGTTTTCCATGAGGTTCAAAAAATCTCTCCTGTTCATTGCATTACCAGTTTACAAAGGCTGCGTTGAAAATATCCTCGACAATCAGTTTAATTATTTCGTCGGAAAGATCTTTCTCAACATCGCTGAGGTTCAGACGGCTGTCATAATCTTTATTTCGCGTAAAAGTTCTTTCAAAATTGTATTGAGGTTCAATAGTATTTGTGAATTTGACTTTAACAGAAATTGTGAACCTGTTCATGGCAGCTCTTGAATCGGCTGAAGCGGTAATAGGTCTGGTGTTATAGTCTGTTATTTCGCCTTCAAAATTTACATCTCCGAAACCGTTAACTATACTGAGTCGTGTTTGTGCTTTGCATTTATCAATCAATTCATCGGTAAGTGACTGGCTGAGGCCCGGCTGAACAAGGCTTGCCCTGTTCTGGAAATATTGTACGCTTACTGTCTTTACCTGTGGTGAAATGCTTGCACCTGAAAATGAATAGGATATCTTGCATCCAACAGCATAAAAAACTGTAACAAGAGCAAGAAAAAATGAAATTCCCCGATGTTTACTACATTTTGATGTCATACTCCTTTATCTTACGGTAAAGTGTACGTTCCGATATTCCGAGCTCCTTCGCAGCATACTTTCTCTTATGGTTATGTTTTTCCAGAGCCTTTTTGATAAGCTCAACCTCTTTATCGGAAAGGGAAAGGGACTCATCTCTGATTTCTTCGGTATCCTGTATTACAGATTCATCTTTTGATTTAAAATCAACTATCTGTTCCGCATTTACATTATTAAAATTATCAGCAGCTTTATTAATTCTTTCGATATTGAAAAGATTTTTAAAAGTTGTTGAAGTTTCTTCTTTTAAACTTTCATTTCCTTCTTTATCAATAATTTCAAAAATGAGTTTTTTAAGATCATTAATATCGTTCTTCATGTCGAAGAGGATTTTGTAAAGAATCTCCCGTTCTGAAGAAAATAATTTATCATCGGAGCGGAGTACCGGCGCAGGAAGCTTAATATTAGTATAGTAAGGAAGATAACGGCGGAGTATTGTATCAGTTATTTCCCGTTCATTCTCAATTATTGATATCTGTTCAGTGACATTTTTAAGTTGTCGGACGTTCCCGGGCCATTCATAATTTAGAAGCATGGCCTGTGCTTCATTTGTAAGCTTTATTGGCGGCATCCTGTAACGTTCTGCAAAATCAGCAGCAAATTTGCGAAACAAAAGAATAATATCTTCACCCCGCTCTCTTAAAGGAGGTACTTTTATAGGAACCGTATTAAGTCTGTAGAAAAGATCTTCTCTGAATTTGCCTTCTGCTATTAATGACGGCAGGTCAACATTACTTGCAGCAATTACCCTTACATTGGTTTTTTGTATCTTGGATGAACCAACTCTTATAAATTCTCCGGTCTCAAGCACACGTAAAAGTCTTACCTGTGTTGAAAGCGGTAATTCGCCTACTTCATCGAGAAAAATCGTTCCGGCATCAGCCACTTCAAAATATCCTTTCCTGCTATCGGTTGCACCTGTAAAAGCGCCCTTCTCATGGCCAAAAAGCTCCGAGTCGATCGTACCTTCCGGAATAGCTCCACAGTTTACCGGAATATAAGGACCATGCTTACGTGCACTGAAATAATGAATTACCTGAGGAAATATTTCTTTGCCTGTCCCGCTTTCACCTGTTATTAATACCGAAAGATCGGTTGGAGCTACCTGAACGGCAATATCGAGTGCCTGATTAAGACCGGGATGATTCCCGATAATGCCAAATCTTTGCTTAATACTCTGTAGATCTTTCATTCTTAATGCAACAACCCTGCAAATTTAATTATTTTTTTTAACAGTCAGAAATCCATTTTTTGTAATTTAGCATTGTGAAGAATAGACAGGATATTAAAATTACGGGCATTATACCTGCCCGTTACGGCTCAACCAGATTTCCCGGCAAACCGCTTGCACTTCTTGGCGATAAACCTCTGATAAGATGCGTTTATGAACAGTCTTCAATGGTCTTAAGCGAGGTTTATGTAGCAACCGACGACCGGAGGATAATTGATGCTGTCAACTCATTCGGAGGGAAAGCCGTAATGACATCAACTACTCACAGAAGCGGAACCGACCGGTGTGCTGAAGCTGCTGTTTCAATCGAAAAAATTACCGGCAAGCCTGTGGATGTAATTATTAATATTCAGGGCGACGAGCCTTTTATTCAGCCCGAACATATCAGTCTTCTTGCTTCTTGTTTCGACGACCCCTCCGTTGAAATAGCCACTCTCATACGAAAAGTCAGTCCGGAGGAAGATCTTTTTGACCCTAATCATCCTAAAGTTGTTATCAATATCAAAGGCGACGCAATATATTTTAGCCGGTCGGTTATACCTTATTTCAGGGATGCAGAAATAAATAAATGGAACACCAGACATAACTATTTTAAGCATATAGGAATATATGGATACAGAAAAGAGACACTTCTGAAGATAACCTCACTTAAACCAGGATCTCTCGAGATTGCTGAATCGCTTGAACAAAACCGGTGGATCGAAAACGGATATACTATCCGCACAGCTGTGGCAGACTGGAAGAGTATAAGTATTGATACCCCCGAGGATCTTGAAACAGCAAGAAAATATCTCGAAAAAAACAGGCTTTGAAAACTGATGCGTTTTTTACAAAGTGAATCCAAAGTGAATCCAAACATATAAATTAACAAATCATTCCTTCTGAAACTACGAACGCTCATAGTGAATCAAATCAGCGAATGAAAATATTCCTTTTCTGCCGTAAAATCTATGCCCGGTATTTTCTTTTCAATAGCTGAAATCCTGTCAAGAACAGTTATGGAAAATTTTTTGGCCGATTCGCCGGCAGGAGACAATAATCTGTGTTTGCCGGCTTTTACAATTTCTATGACCTCATTTATTAAATTAATAGTTTCATCGCTGAAATATGCATGTGAAAAAACATTAAATACATAATTAACGGCAAATGAAGAAGGATGCACCATATCGTCAGAATAAAATCTGTAATCCCGAAGGTCGTCCATAACGAGCTCATAAGCCGGAAAATAATATGGCGATGAGGGATGAGAAAGGAGATTTTCGATAGCCAGAAAAAGCACCGATTTACTTACCTGATTCCCATGAGCACCCTCTTTCAGATAACGCACCGGGCTTACGGTAAATATTGTTTTAAGCCTGCTGTTGAAATTCTTAAGTCTGTCGAGTAAAGGCATCCAGAACTCATATATAGTTTTAACCGTCAAAAGCTCCTCGATAAAATAATACGAAGGAAGCTTATGGCAGTTCGAAACAATCATTCCATTTTCTTTCAACCTGTAAACCCATGCCGTCCCGAATGTGATAAAAAGGAATGAAGCCTCTTTTAGAAAATCATGGGCTTCAATGATAGATTTATTAATCTTT
>CAZIRN010000048.1:0-12887 GCA_964541495.1 uncultured Rikenella sp.
CGGTTATTGTAGCTATAGGTGAAGATATTGGTTCTTCAATACTTACAATGGCAATTTTAAAAAACCTTAATGTTAAAAGAATTATAGGCAGAGCTATAAATCAGATACACTATGACATCCTGAAACAAATTGGAATCGAAGAAGTTGTTTTACCTCTTGAAGAAGCGGCATGGCATGTTTCGTCAATGCTGCAGTTCAGGAATATATTGAAACTGACAGAAATTAATAACGATTTTGTTGTTGCTGAAGTGAATATTCCTGCCAGGTATGCTGGTCATTGCCTTGATGCAATAAATATCGGGAAAAGATTTGACCTTAAACTGATTGCAGTTAAAATACCTCCTGAAAAAAACATATTCAGTTCGATTTTCAGAAGAGATTACAAAGTTTTTCCCGACTATGATGTCAATAAGCCTTTGAATGAGAATGATATACTTGTTATTGCGGGAAAAATAGCTGATATAAAAAGATTCATCGAAAGTTAGCTGCAAAGGGTTAAAATCCGATACAATAGATTTAAAAATGCCTCGTAATAATATTTTCTGATCTGTCTTCAGTACCAATGAGTATTTTAATTTTTACCTTTTCCGCGTCATTCATTTCTACTTCAGAAGCAAAGATTTCATCATTTTTATTAATTCTCATAAAGCATCCGGTTAAACATAAATCAAATGTACGGTTGTCGAAGTCGACCTATAGCCGATGAAGACGGCAGAGTGATGCAGAAGCATTGGCGAAGTCAGTGATTTAAGAGCAAGTAGCGAATAAATGGATTATATTCCTGCAATGTGGGTTAATAAAAAGTAGTATGAGTGTGAGAGCGGGAGCGAGAAAAAAGAATGAGTGTGCTCGCTCTCGCTCCCACTCTCGCTCTTTTTTATTTTATGTGGTGCCACGTGGAATCGAACCACGGACACACGGATTTTCAGTCCGTTGCTCTACCATCTGAGCTATGGCACCATTTTCGAGAGTGCAAATATAAAACGCAAATCGTGTTTGACAAGTAGTTTTGAATGAAATTTTTAATTTGGAATCATTTTTGTGATATAATACCTTTATATCCAAAATTTAATTAATGGATCTTGTTCTACATACTCTCCGCAATGGAATACGTGTTGTACATTATCCGGTAAAAAATATGGTGGCTTATTGCGGATTAATTATCGGAGCCGGCTCTAAAAACGAATCCCTTTTGGAACATGGTCTTGCTCATCTTACCGAGCACATGCTTTTTAAAGGCACTTCTGCAAGAAAAGCATACCATATTTTAAGCCGCCTTGAAGACGTGGGTGGAGAACTGAATGCCTATACAACTAAAGAGGAAACGGCAGTGCATGCATCCGTGCTTACATGCCATTTTGAAAGAGCGATCGAACTTATTCGCGATATTGTCTTTAACTCGGTTTTTCCGCCTAAAGAAATAGAAAAAGAAAAAGATGTAATTATTGAGGAGATAAACTCATGCAGAGATAATCCTTCCGATCTTATCTTTGATGATTTTGAAGAGATCATATTTAAAAATCAATCTATAGGACGCAATATTCTTGGAACACCCGAAACTGTCAAATCATTCAGCAGAAACGACATCCGGTCGTTTGTAAATAATAATTATTGCACCAACAAAATGGTATTCTGTTCCGTGGGAAACATTGGAGCAAAAGAAGTAGTAAGACTTACGGAAAAATATTTTGGAGCAGTGCAGGAACGAAAGTCTGAGGAATATAAATATAATTTGCCCGATTACTCACCGGCTAATGTAGTCAGGAATATTGATACCTGGCAAAGCCATTGTATTATAGGCAATATTGCTTATAACATCTTCGATAAAAGAAGGATAGGCATGTATATACTGAACAATATTCTCGGAGGCCAGGGATTAAATTCACGGCTGAACATTTCTCTTCGCGAAAAATATGGTTATGCCTATAACATTGAATCGGTATATAACCCTTATTATGAAACAGGAGTTTTCTCAATTTACTTTGGAACAGATAATGGCCATCTTGATAAAAGCATTTCGATAGCTCACAGGGAGCTTAACAAACTTAAATCTGTAAGATTGGGCTCCCTTCAGCTATGCAAAGCAAAAAATCAGATAAATGGTTATCTTGCCCGTGGATATGAGAATTATGAGGGCCTCATGTTAAGCCTCGGCAAAAGCATGATAGTTTTTGACAGAATTGAAATGCCGGATGAAATATACGAAAAAGTTGACTCTGTGTCTTCAGACGAGTTACTTGAAATTGCCTGCGAAATGTTTGACGAAAGTCGTCTTTCCACATTAATTTACAAATAATATAATAATGGATGATGATACATTGAAATATATTTCTGACCACATCACGCCGGAAGATCCTGTTCTGGAAGAACTTTTTCGTCAGACACATATACGTTTTGTCAATCCGAACATGGTTTCAGGCCATATACAGGGAAGGATACTCGAAATAATATCCAAAATGATTTCACCGGATAAAATATTAGAAATAGGAACATTTACCGGATATTCTGCAATCTGTCTTGCAAGAGGTCTCAGCCCAGGTGGAAAGCTAATTACTATAGAGCTTAATGATGAAATTTGTGATTTCAGCAGGCAATATTTCGAAAAAAGCGGTTTATCCGACAGAATAGAACAAATGACCGGTAAAGCCCAGGATATTATCCCTTATCTCGACGGCTTATTCGACCTTGTTTACATTGACGGGGATAAGAGGGAATATTGTGATTATTTCAGAGCTGTGAAAGACAAGGTGAAAAAGTGTGGATTCATTTTGGCCGACAACGTCTTATGGGGAGGTAAGGTATTGGAAGGTGAGAAAAGAGATGCTCAGACACACGGAATAATGGAATTCAACAGAATGATAAAAAGTGAATCAGGTTTTGAAAATGCAATTCTGCCCGTAAGAGACGGACTTATGATAATAAGAAAAATGTGACAATAATTAAAAAAATAATTTTTTAATTGTGGTAATTTAACTAAAGGGTCTGTTTCCGGTATAGTTTTTGTTTACAGCAATAAAAATCCCGAAATGAAAAAGATAATATTCCTTTTAATAGCATTTTTTATTTCATTGAATATCGGAGCTCAGTCAGGTAAAGTCGGCATTCTGGAAAGTCTTGAAAATGAAAGCCATTTTGATCAGGATAAAGTGATTACAGCAACGCTGAGGCAGGCAAGCAGGCTTTTTGCCGCCAAAGATGACCTTACTTCGGTTATTCTGGTATTGCCTGCAGGTACAAAGGTAACTGTAACGGGAAGTGACAGCGTTTATTATAAGGTAGTTTACGAAGGCGATGAGGGGTACATTTTCAAGCGTCATGCAGACATCGAATTGACCGGTGAACAGGAACAAGCTGCCAAAGAAGAGAGGGAGGAGGTTGTTCAAAACCGCATTGAACAACCGGAAAGGGAGATGTCGAGATTTGAGTATCTTGAAAAGAAGTATGGAACAAATGTGGCTGCACAGATAAATGCCGGAAAGATATGGAGAGGTATGACTGCCCAGATGGTTCTTGACAGCTGGGGAAATCCACAGAAAATAAACAGGTCAATTACTCCCAATAGCGTGAAGGAAGAATGGATTTATAAGAACACGTGGCTGTTTATTGAGAATAATACTCTCGTCGACTGGGGTCCGATTAAGAGATAAAAAAACCCGCCTCTTCGCCAACTGGCGGATTCGGCGGGTGAGAGCGGGAAACGGGACTCGAACCCGCGACCCTAACCTTGGCAAGGTTATGCTCTACCAACTGAGCTATTCCCGCGTTGTAATAATTTTTTAAAGAGCTGTGCGGCCCAAATCCGCCAGTTGGCGGATTATGCTCTACCAACTGAGCTATTCCCGCAGATATGTTGCAAAAATAAGAATTTTTTTTATCCGCGAAAGGATGCTTGCTAAAAACCAAAAATATGAATGTGAAAATTTGGGATTTATTCGCAATCAAACAAGATATTTTTCAATTTGAAAAATATGACAACTAGAAATTATCAGAGTAATTTATACTGGATTCAAAAATAACTCAGTAACTTTTTTAAAACATTTATGTTTAAAATACTTTCATTTCTCAACATTCTGATTCCCTGTTTTAGCATCATACTCACATACCACTCTGAATCCCGCATAGAAACAATCGGAATACCACCATATACTCTTTGGCATTTGTGGATCGGTTTTAAGCCAGTCGTCTGTCTTTGTGTAATCGCGTGCCGCACATCTTGTCCTTCCTGCAAGGTCGAGATAAGAACCTCCCCTTATAACATGTTCTGTTCCTTCTTCAGGACCCTTAGGATTAACAGTCAGACCTTCTGAATATTGTGCAAGAATATCCGGTTGATACCAGTCGGAACAGAATTCAGCAACGTTGCCAAGCATATTTTTTAGTCCGAAGGGATTTGGTTTTACTCTTTCCGGAAGTTGAGTTCTCAAGCTGCTGTTTTCTCTGTAGATAACATAGCTGTTAATAACGGATGTATCGTTTTTGGATATTTTTGCTTTAAACCCGGTTTTCTGGAATCTTCGAGGGTCGCCAGGGAAAAAATATGGAGTCGTTGTACCACCTCTGCAGGCATATTCCCATTCAGCCTCTGTCGGAAGCCTGTAAGTTTTACCTGTCACCATTGATAACCATTTGCAGTATGTCTCTGCTGCATAATGCGTAAATGAAATAGCCGGCCTCTGTCCCATTCCCCAACCCTGATCGGGCTGACCGTAAGGCGGAGTAGGTCCTGTGATTGCATCAACATCCGATGGTCCCTTTTTTCTTATCCCTTCCGTATCGGTAGTCCTTCCTTCCGACGCCGTCTGTCCATAAAAAGCCTGATATTCATCCCATGTAACCTCGATCTCACCCATGAAAAATGGACTAATCTCAACTTCTCTTAAAGGCCCTTCATCTTCTCTTCTGAATGGTTCGGATAAAGGACTGCCCATCATAAACCGGCCTCCGGATACGGCAATCATCCTGAATGCCACGGATGAACCCGGAATCTGCTCGGTGAATGATTCAAATTTTGTAACCTTTGCCGGTTCGGTAAAGATTTCTTTCGGAGCAGATGAAACCATGCCGAATGTTATATTGCTTCCATGAGTGTAACCTTTGATATGATGTCCTGCATTCAGGTGGCAGTTAATACAATGAAGATCCGCCATCTTTTGTTTATTCTGTTTATAATAAAGATGTGCATCCGCACCTTCTTTGCTGAGTTCCACTGGAAAAAGATTTTCATGGCATTTAATGCAACTGCTCTCATAAGTATAATTTCGGGCATTTTCCAGCCTCCGGCGTTCAACCCAGTCGAATGATGCGGAATCTTTTGTCCAGTAACTCCACAGGTCGCGCAATCCTGTTTTTGCTTTCTCAAAGAAGTAACCCTGCCCTTTAGGTGGTAGATGACACTCAGCACATGAAACCTTGTAACCTGAGGGTGTCTCATAATGATCCGACCTTTTCCACGAATTATCGGCTTCTGGATGAACGTGACACGACATACAGAAATTGTTAGTAGCAGTCAGAGCAAGTGCTTTTTCGAAACCCCAATAAATTAACAAACCAGCAATAAGCCCGGGAATAAACCATTTCAAAAACTTTTTCATACAAACCAGTAATCAATCGCCTGAAGATAGAAAAAAATTTTCCTGTACTAATATATTCGCTTATATACAATTTTTTATGCCGGAAACAATGTATTGTATTAATTTTATACCGGTATGAAAAAAGAGTCATGAAAAAAATAATTTCAATAACAGCGGCAATTTTTATTAGTCTTGGTTTGCAGGCACATCCATGGAAGCCTTCTCATTATGTAATTATTGACACCGATGGCGGCATAGACGATATGAGAGCAATTTGTATGATGCTCGCCTCTCCCGACGTAAGAGTACTTGCAATAACAACTTCAGCCGGAGCGCTAAGTGCCGAAAATGCATTCATTAAGGTGAAAAGCCTGCTAAACTCACTTTATCATGAAGGAATTCCGATAGGAATAAACAGAAATAAAATAAATATTAAAGGGCAATTTTCTACAGCTCTTGAATATAAATGGGGTGATGAACGGGGTATTGATGCAGGTAATACTACTGGCTTTATTGATGTAATATCAGATATCCTGGCAAATGAAAAATCGAAAGTTTCATTTATCTGTATGGGCGGCGTGAATACAGCGGCCGAGTCCCTCAAAAATATTCCGGAATTCAGGAAACAGGTGAAAGAAATAGTCTGGAGCTGCAACGGATTAAAAGATACATCCGGATTTAATTTCAATATTGACAGAATATCTTCTGAAAAAATTATTAACGAGGGAATCCCTGTTAACACAGTTTTATACAATGCCGATATTACTTTTTATGATAAAGAATTTCAAACTGAAATTCGAAATATCACTTCGCCTTACGCAAAAAAAATCAATGAGTTTTTCCAGTCCGCAATTGGGGAAGGCCATAAATATTCTTTTGTGATATCTGACGAATTAGTTCCTCTATTCCTTCATTACCCGGAATTGTTCCGGCACTCATCATACGGAAATAACTCAGAAAACATAATGAATAATGATATAAATGCTTTGAAAACAGGATACATAAAAATATTAAAGGGTGAAACAGTGGCAAGAAATCAGATAATCAAAGAACTGCCACTTGATCCTTCATTTTATTTTGATGATATACAACCATTTGCAAGTGATATAATTGAGGGTTACGGGGTTGATGAATGGTATTCAGGTGTTATTGCATGTGAGCTTCACCGCCATCTTGGAGTGTTTGCAACCATTGGTGTGAAGTTGGGTATCAGAGCAAGGGAATATTTTAATACAGGGGTTGATGAGTTTGAAGTTGTTTCTTATGCCGGTTCAGCCACGCCACTCAGTTGCATGAACGACGGATTACAGGTAAGTACCGGCGCAACACCCGGCCATGGTTTGCTTACCGTAAAAAACGATTCTCCTGCCCCTTCGGCGGAATTCAAATATATGAACCATATTATTAGAATTTCTCTTAAACCAGAACTTGCAAAGAAAATTACTGACGAACTGAAAGAAATCAATTTTGTTTATGGCCTCGATAGTAACATTTACTGGGAACTGGTGAGAAAAAATACGATAAAATACTGGAGGGAGCTTGACAGACATGAGATTTTTATTATCGAGATGATTAACTAATAAGTGGATTTTTTGGTTGCAGATGTGTTTTATTTTAACCGCAGACTACGTAAAGCCAAAAAATATTTTTTTGTTACTTCGCGTCAATCTTTGCGATCTCTGCGATTAGATATAAATAGTCTGTTTATTATATTCATCAAAAAAGTTATTCCCCTTGTCGTCTATAAGTATGAAAGCCGGCATATTTTCCACATATATTTTTCTGACAGCCTCCATACCCAGATCTTCAAAATCAACAAGTTCCACAGATTTGATATTTTCCTTTGCCAGAATAGCTGCAGGCCCGCCTATTGTGCCGAGGTAGAAGCCTCCATATTTTTTGCACGATTCGACAACCTTTTTGGAACGCTCTCCCTTGGCTATCATTATGAGTGAACCTCCCCTGCTCTGGAAAAGTTCTACATAGTCGTCCATCCGTCCGGCTGTTGTGGGGCCGAAGGAACCAGATATCATGTCCTCAGGGGTTTTGGCAGGTCCGGCATAATATATCGGATAATTCTTAAAATATTCAGGAATGGCTTTACCATCGTCAATCATTTCCTTTATCTTGGCATGTGCCATGTCGCGTGCAACAATAAGTGTTCCTGTAAGGCTGAGCCTTGTTTTTAACGGATACCTGGTAAGTTCTGTAAGTATTTCTTTCAAAGGCCGGTTGAGGTTGACTTCAACCGGTTTCCCGAATTCAGGAGCTTCGCCAGGCATGAACCTCTCCGGATTTCTTTCGAGTTTCTCGATGAATATACCTTCCTGATTGATTTTTGCCTGAATATTCCTGTGAGCACTGCAGCTTACACCCAGACCTACGGGACACGAGGCTGCATGCCTTGGGAGACGTATAACCCTAACATCGTGAACAAAATATTTCCCGCCGAACTGAGCTCCTATACCATATTCACGGCATATTTTTTCGATCTTTTTTTCCCATTCAATATCACGGAAAGCTCTTCCGGCTTCGTTTCCTGAAAGCGGTAAATTGTCAAGATATCCTGCCGATGCCTCTTTTACTGTTTTAAGCGTCATCTCTGCCGACATCCCGCCGATGATAAGTGCAAGATGATAAGGCGGACAGGCAGATGTACCGATATCTTTTATCTTTTCCTTTACAAATTTTAAAAGCGACTCCTCATTAAGGAGCGATTTTGATTGCTGATATAAAAACACTTTATTAGCTGAACCTCCTCCCTTTGCAATAAAAAGAAACTCGTATGTATTTCCCGGAGTTGAATAGATTTCAATCTGAGCCGGCATGTTGGTGTCCGAATTCTTTTCTCCGAACATTGAAAGCGGAATAATCTGAGAGAACCTCAGGTTCTTATATTTATAGGTCTCATATATTCCTCTCGAAATGTAAAAAGCATCATTCACACCTGTATAAACGTCTTCGCCCTTTTTTGCAATCACTATAGCGGACCCCGTATCCTGGCACCAGGGCAATTCACCTCCGGCAGATATTACTGAATTTTTGAGCATTGTATATGCTACAAATTTGTCATTCGCTGATGCCTCGGGGTCATCAATGATTTGCCGTAGTTTATTGAGATGAGATGAACGCATAAAAAATGATAGGTCGTTAATAGCTTCGCGGGCAAGGAGAACAAGTCCTTCGGGGTCAACTTTCAGAATTCTGCGGCCACCATATTCAACGGTTTCAACATAATCTTTTGTAAGCAAAAGATATTCAGTTGTATCCTCGCCCCTTTGAAAAGTCTCTTCGTATATAAAATCAGCCATTTGTAAATGAAATATAATGTTAATAGTTTGCTTCAAATAACAGCCGGACATATATCAAATTTTCATAGAATATCCCCGAGCTTTAACTTTTCTTTCATTCTTATTCCTTTTGGAGTTTTCTGAAGCGTGCAACATTCAACATGCTCATCATGCTGGAAGAACAGGAAATGATTGTTTCTTAAACCGTCTTCCAAAACCTTTTGTTTTTCTTCGATGGTTTTGAGCGATTCGATGTCATAGCTCATATTCCATATAAGAGGAATGTGAGCCGAAGTGGGTATAAGGTCGCCGGTATATACAATAGTTTTATCATTATATTTTATTATCGGAATCATCAAGCCGGGCGTATGACCATAACACATTATCACACTGAATCCGGGGAAGAGTTCACATTCCTCATCAACAAGGTTAAGCCTTCCGCTTTGCCCTATTGGGAGAATATTCTCTTCAGGATATGAATCGGCTTCCCGCAGGTTTCCTTTTATAGCCCACTCCCATTGTGCCCTGCTTACGTGATATATAGCCTCAGGGAAAGTCATTTCATAAGCTCTATTCTTCCTGCTTTTTTTTACAGCTCCGCCACAATGGTCGGCATGAAGATGAGTAAGAAAAACATCGGTGATATCTTGCGGTTTGAATCCCCTTCTTTTCAAACCTTCAATAAGTCCCTCGCCTCCATGCAGGTAAGTATATCTGAAATATTTTTCATCCTGTTTATCGCCCCATCCTGTGTCTATCAATATTTTATGTCCATCTGTTTCAACTACAAGGGAACGGAGAGCAAGCGTTATAAGGTTTTTACCATCGTCGGGGTAAGCTTTTGACCATAATGCTTTAGGCACTACGCCGAACATCGCACCGCCGTCAATTTTAAAATTTGCAATATTGAGCGAATGAAGCTTCATAACTCGAATAATCAATTGTAATAAATATTTTCTGCAATTTAAAATATTCCCTGTTCAGAATGTCTTTCAAAAATATAAATACCTTTGGATTATTAAATAAGGTATATCAAAACAGACATGTTATGAAAAAATATTTTTCTCTCATGATGGTGCTTTTCCCGGTAATATCTATTTCAGCTCAGACCGGAAAAGTTATGGATAACCTTTCCATGAAAAGTCAGATTCTCAAAATGGAAAGAAAATATGCAATTTATCTTCCTCCCGATTATGAAACTTCTCAGAGGAGTTATCCTGTTCTTTATCTTCTCCATGGAGCCGGTGACGACCAGACTGGATGGGTGCAATTTGGCGAGGTGCTTCATATTGCCGACGAGGCAATAAATAGCGGGAAAGCCACGCCGATGATAATTATCATGCCCGACGCAAATACCGGTAAAAGAGGTTATATCAATGATTTTAAAAACGAATGGAGATATGAAGATTTCTTTTTTCAGGAATTTATGCCTTTTGTTGAAAAAACCTGGCGAATAAAGGGAGAAAAGAGGTACAGGGCTATTGCAGGTCTTTCTATGGGCGGTGAAGGCACTTTCATTTATGCATTGCATCATCCTGAACTTTTTTCTTCAGCATGCCCTCTAAGTGCTGCAACAGGACCACAAAGTATTGAAGAGATGTCAAAATACCGACTATGGTCTGGAATCGAAGATTTACCTGCCGACAAGCAAGAAGCTTACTTCAATAAATACAGTGTTCTGTCGCTTATTGAAAACATGCCCGACAGCCAGAAAAAAGCCGTAAGGTGGTATATTGACTGTGGTGATGATGATTTTCTCTACGAGGGTAATTCCCTTGTACATATTGCAATGAGAAAGAAAGAGATACCGCATGAGTTCAGAATAAGGGATGGCGGGCACACGTGGACTTACTGGCGAACAGCTTTGCCTGTAGTGCTGGAATTCGTTTCTATGAGTTTTCACCAGTTCTGAAAATGAAACATTTTATTTCGGAGATACTCCTGATTTTTGCCATTGCTCCTGCTGTAAAGGGGCAATTTGTTACTGAATTTATTCTTCCGGAAAAATTAATACGCACTTCTCCTTCAACATGGTTTGCTGATTTCGGAAAAGATGCCTTCGGAACACTTGTCCTTTATATAAAACCTGAAACTCAGGATACACTTATAATTCACCTCGGGGAAAAAATCTCTGCTCCTGCACAAATAGACAGGAAGCCGGAAGGAAGCATAAGGTATGTAAAAATTGCATTGCCGGTTAATCCTACTGTCTCGAAGTATATTATTAATCTTCCGCCGGATAAACGAAACACTTCACCCCCTGCCATTGCTCTTCCCGACTCATTTGGAGTGATTATGCCTTTCAGATATTGTGAGATTGAGAATTACAAAGGCGAAATCACACCTTCGAATCTGAAGCAAAAGGCCTTTTTCTGGAAATTCAACATGAATTCAAGCCGTTTCGTTTCTTCAGATACAATATTAAATAAAGTATGGGATTTGTGCAAATATTCAATCAAAGCAACAAGTTTTGCAGGAATATATATAGACGGCGATAGAGAGCGCATTCCTTACGAGGCCGATGCCTATATCAACCAGTTAAGCCATTATTCTGTTGACAATGAATACACAATTGCCAGAAGAACGATCGAATATTTCATAACTAACCCTACATGGCCCACAGAATGGATTTTGCATACTGTTCTTCTTTTTTATCAGGATTATATGTATACCGGCGACGCAACTCTTCTGGCAAAATATTATGATAAACTTAAAGCGAAAACACTTGTTGATCTTGCCCGTGACGACGGTCTCATAAGTTCCAGATCTGCGAAACTGAATGGCGAACTGATGATGAAAATTGGTTTTAAAGATACTACACAGAGGATACGCGATATTGTTGACTGGCCGCCGGCGCAAAAGGATACCGGCTGGAAACTTGCAACCCCCGAAGGAGAGCGAGACGGATACGATATGAGAGATATAAATACCGTTGTAAACTCATTCCATTTCATTAATCTGTGTTTGATGTCAGATATCGCAGGCCGGCTGGGAAAAAAGGCAGATTCCGTATGGTTCGCATCCCGGTCGGAGAAAGTAAAGAGATCAATAAATAGCAAACTTTTCAACAGACAAAAGGGAATTTATGTTGACGGTGAAGGCTCGAACCACTCCTCAATTCATGCCAACATGTTCCCGCTTGCTTTTGGAATTGTGCCTGATTATGCCGTAAAATCGGTGGTTGAGTTTATTAAGACAAGAGGAATGGCTTGCAGTGTGTATGGGGCTCAGTTTCTTCTTGAGGGACTCTACAAAGTATGCGAGGCAGATTATGCATTTAGTCTTCTTACATCAACAACAGACAGAAGCTGGTGGAATATGATAAGAAGCGGTTCTACAATTACTATGGAAGCGTGGGATATGAAGTATAAACCTAATTCTGACTGGAACCATGCATGGGGCACTGCACCGGCAAATATTATCACAAGATGGATTTGGGGTATAAAACCGGCTGAGCCTGGTTTTACAAAAGCTTTGATTTGCCCCCAGCTTTCGGGACTTACATGGGCCGAGATAACTGTCCCAACAATCAAAGGAAGTATCCATGCACAATTCAAAAGACTTGAAAACGGAGATGAAAAGTACAATTTCATAATCCCCGACGAAATGTCAGGAGCTTTGCTGTTTTTCTCAGGTCAGAATATAAAAATTATAATTAATGGTCGCAAGACAAAATATAAAACCTCAGGTCTGAATCTTAGTCCGGGGAGTTACGAAATAATTGTTAGGCGTAAACAGTCGTAAAATGATTTTAAATGAGCCCATAAACAGGTGAGTTCTTTATTAAATACATTTACAATGTATTACAATAAATAAATGAAATAAATTTTCAGCCGGCAGGTATTTTTTTTTCGATAATCAGATTGAATTGTTATATTTGGCTTTTTAACAATAAAATTATTATTGCAATGAAAAAAACGTTTATATTACTTATGCTATTAGCTGTAATAAGTTTTTCACTGCCTGCGCAGGAATACAAAACCAGTCTTGGTTTAAGGGCAGGTGTGCCTTATGGGCTCACGGTAAA
>CAZIRN010000049.1:0-12864 GCA_964541495.1 uncultured Rikenella sp.
TCGGTAACACTTGCAACCTGCTATGACGACTGGTGTATGGCGCAAATTGCAAAGGAGCTTGGCAAAAATGAAGATTATGATTTCTTCATCAAAAGAAGTTTGAACTACAGAAATCTTTTCAATCGTTCAACCGGTTTCTATCACCCTAAAGACAAAGACGGGAACTGGATAGAACCCTTCGATTATCGCTTCGACGGAGGCGTTGGAGCAAGGGATTATTATACAGAAAATAACGCATGGACCTATATCTGGCAGCCCTACCATGCCTTTGACGATTTGATTGATATGATGGGTGGCCGTGAAAAATTCGATGAAAAACTTGATGCATTGTTCAGCACTCCTCTCGGCAGGTCGAAATGGCAATATTATGCTGTTTTTCCCGACGCCACAGGTAATGTAGGCCAGTTTGTGATGGGCAACGAGCCTTCTATGCATATTCCTTACCTTTATAACCTCGCAGGGAAACCATGGAAAACACAAAAACGTGTGCGTATGCTTATGGACACATGGTTCAGAAACGACCTGATGGGCGTTCCGGGTGATGAAGACGGCGGAGGGATGAGCGCGTTTTATGTATTTTCTGCAATAGGTTTCTATCCAATCACTCCGGGAATACCGGAATACCAGATAGGCAGCCCGCTTTTTAATAAAATAAATATTCATTTACAAAACGGAAAAACATTCACTGTGATTGCAAAAAATAATAGCGACAAAAATAAATACATACAGTCGGCAAAACTTAACGGCAGAGAACTGGAAAAATCAGTTATCACTCACGACGATATTGTTCGGGGCGGCACTCTTGTTCTTGAAATGGGAGAAATGCCCGAATATGATCTATGGACAGCCGGCGAAAAATAGCAGTAGTAATTTTTTGTAATTTTAAATATTTTTGCATTGCAGGGACGTTAGCTCAGCAGGTTTAGAGCGTTTGTTTCACATACAAGAGGTCACTGGTTCGAGTCCAGTACGTCCCACTCAGTAATATTATATTATTTTTTCAAAAAGATTTTCTTTCAGCCCTGTTATAAATTACTTTTTGAGCCAAATTTAGTATTGTGCGTTTAATGCGATTTCATGTTTCCCTGGCTCCATTTTTATGCCGGCTCGGATAGTAACCGAATTGTGCTTTGAAAATTCTGCTGAAATATTTTACATCGGTGAATCCTGTTTTGAACGCAGCTTCTGAGACATTATATCCGTTCTCGAGAAATCGTCTGGCAATGCTAAGTTTTATTTTTCTCGTAAATTCGACAGGGCTCGATCCGGTAAGTCCTTTCACCTTATTATAAAGAAGTGTATGACTTACAGCACAATATTCGGCAAGGGAACTTACAGTAATGTTTTTGGAATAGTTTTCCTCGACGTAGGAGACTATCCTTTTCAGAAAATCCATATCTCTGGATGATATTTTTAGCTTGTTGGCGCCTGTGATTGAATTATTGATATAATAAGCCGACACTTTAGACCTCTGGTTTATAATATTACTTGCCATGGTTTTCAGGTATTCCATATTGAAAGGTTTTACTATGTATGCTTCGGCGCCTGTTTCAATGCCGGCTATCTGATCACTCATATCGGTTTTAGAAGTTACCATAATGACAGGGATATGGCTTGTTGAAAAATCTTCTTTGAGTTTCCTGGTCATCTCCATTCCGTCCATTCCAGGCATACGGATGTCGGTTATTATGGCGTCGGGGTTCAGAGTCCTGGCCAGATGAAGCCCCTCCTCACCATTTCTTGCTCCGATACATGTAAAATAAGGTTTGAGAGACTGAATTAAGTAATTTAGTATCTCGTGGTTATCTTCAATAATCAGTAACATATTTCTGTCAGATGAATCGGATAATGGTATATCGTCTTCATAATTCGGAACACCGGTAATTTCCTCTGGTTGTATTCTTTCTACATTATGGAACGTTTCAGCCGGTTCAGCCTCAGGCATACCGGCGAAATGTTTCCTGCCCTCCTGTAGTCTTATTGTAAATGTGCTGCCTGTACCAGGCGAGGATGCAACAAGGATATCGCCTTTGTGTAACTTTGCAAGTTCATACGATAGCGAGAGCCCGATTCCTGTTCCTGCCAGATTATTGTTGCTCAATATTGTATATCTGGTAAAAATATCAGCAAGGTTTTTCTGCGGAATACCCGGGCCTTCATCGGTAACTGAAATATCAATAAATTTGTTCTTTTCAGCCTCCGAAATTTTAACGGATACATTTTTACCAGTGCCGGTGAATTTAATAGCATTCGAAATGATATTATATATAATTGTATCGAGTTTGTTAGGATCGGCAAAAATTTTAAACGATTCGAAATCTGAACTAAACGTATAGTTAATTCCTTTATGTCGTGCCAGAGGAACGAAGTTTTCGAATATTTCTTTTGTGAATGCCACTATGTCTATCTCACTGATTTGGAGTTCCATCTTATTGTTTTGTACTTTTCGGAAATCGAGAAGCTGATTTGTGAGTTGCAGCATTCTTCTGGCATTCTTAAGCATAATATTCATCTGCAGTTTCTTGCTTTGAGGAATCTCATCTTCTGCAAGCATGTCTTCCAGTGGGCCTATAATAAGAGTAAGTGGTGTCCTGATTTCATGGGAAATATTTGTAAAAAACTGGAGCTTGAGTTCGTTTACTTTCTTTTCAATGGCAAGAGCATTCTTGTACCGGTTAATTCTTGTTATTTCATTGTATATCAGTATTGTGGTTGTAATAAGAAGGATTGAGTACAAAATGTATGCAACAGGCGTTTTCCAGAATGGAGGTAAAATTTTGATACCGAGAGTTCTCTCGGGCGATGTGGAACCGTCGGGTCGGATTGACTTTACCCTGAACGTATAATAACCCGGCGATAGGTTCGTATATGTTGCCCTGTGTTGATTTCCAACATAATTCCAGCTGTTGTCGAAATTATCGAGCCTGTATGCATACTGGATTATATTTGGATTGATATAGTCGAGTGCCGAAAAATCAATGCTGAAACTTGACTGAGAGTATTTAAGATAAATATCATCGGAGAATGATATACTTTTTTTAAGAGGAGAATCTTTCTGACCTGTGGGCACTTCCTTGTTAAACAACATAAATCGTGTAAGCTCAACGCCTGTTTCCATCTCTCTTACAGGTAAATTCCATGGCCTGACAATCTCAAAACCGTGGTATCCTCCGAAAATCAAAGAGCCGTCGTTTTTACTGCAACATGTATTTTCTGAGAAATTATTGAATCCGAGTCCGTTAAATGTATTGAATATTTCAGTGTTTCCTGTTTCCCTGTTTATTTTTATGAGACCATTTTCGGTACTGAGCCAGATATTTTTGTCATTGTCTTCGAGTATTCCGAAAACAATATCGTATCCTGGCGGCTCACCATTCAGAAAATGTTTGAAATGCGCAACTTCGCCATCGAAACTTTCGAGCATATCCGCACCTCCACCGAAAGTGCCGAACCAGAGCTTCCCTTCAGAGTCTTCGAAGATATGAATTACATCATTGTAAATCAAACTTTTATTATCCTGCGGATTCATGAGAAATACCTTGAAATCGTATTTCCCTTCTTCTATATTTTTTCTTTCAAGAAGATTCAGGCCGAATGTTGTTGCCACCCAGAGATTTCCAGAAGAATCAATAAGAATATGTCTGACAAGATTACTTGAAAGGTTGCTGTTCTCCTGATTTATTCTTATGAATTTCAGGTTTTTTTCATGTGGATTCTTTACGAGGCTCAGTCCGTTGCCGTATGTTCCTATCCATATATTATTCATCTTATCCTGGCAAATGGAATATATGTTATTGTTTCCCAGACTTGTCTCGTCATTTTCAGAAAACTCGTAACGTCTGAAACTTATATTGGCGTAGTTGCTATTAAGTTTGTCGAGCGGTTTTTCAGAAACTGAAATTCCGTATCCCTTTGAACCTAACCACAGAAATCTTTCATTATCAATGAATATAGAGTAAGTTGTATTCCTGTAGGATTTTTTCCCAATGCCAGGAAGAGAATTATAAATCCTTACCTGGAACATGTTGTTGTCAAAGAGATGTATTTTCCCCGATTTTGTCGCAACCCATAGGTATTTATTTTTATCTTCGAGAATTGCTCTTGCGACGTTATCGAGAATATCGGAAGGTTCTTTTTCCGGAAGGTAATGTTCGAAAGCAGGGTTTTCCATAATCACTTTTTCAATGCCTCCTATAACCTGTCCGGTTCCAAGCCAGAGATGACCATATTTATCTTCAGTAACACAATGAACGAAATTCGAAGAAATTGTATTCGGGTCGTCCGGATTATTCCTGAAAAACCTGAACTTGTCATCATGCCTTTGAAATAAAGCAAGTCCGTTTCCATGAAGCCCAATCCACAAGTTGTCGCGACTATCTTCGTAAAAATATGGTCTTTCAAGATCGGTTAAAGGTTTTATTTCATCGGGCGTGAGAACATAATATTCAGATTTTAAGGTTTTTAATTCAAGGCGTGTAACTCCGAAATCAATTGCGGTAAGCCATAAGTTTCCAAATCGATCCTCATATATATTTTCGAGATTTTCGGAATGAAACTTGACAGATCTCCAGCTTTTACCTTCGCCGGTGGAAATAAAGATACCTTTATCTTTGATCGCTGCAACAATTTCTCCTGATTTCGTCCGGTACAAATGAGTTATCCATTCAGGCTTAAGGAGATAAGCTGAAGGGGATTGCTGAATGCCGGAACTGATAGAAAGTTTGTCATAAACACGGATTCCGGCGTTTGTTCCAAAAAATAGTTTATCGGGCAATTCACACACTGAAGTGAAAATAGCATCTTGTAATATATTTATAAACAGAGGATTATCAGAAATTAGACTATTTTTTGCAATAAAACTTAAACCGTTTCTTGTCCCAATCCAAACATTTCCATAAGTGTCGGAATATATGAAATTGATTCTATTATTGGGGATGGAATTATTTTCTGTTTCTTCAAAATGCCTTATTATGTAAGTGTTGTCGTGAGAATCATATTTCAATAAAAACAGTCCTGAAACTGAAGAACCAAGTAAAAGTATATCAGATGAATATTGCAGAAAAATTTTCATTACCTCGTTTTTTCCTGTGAATCCCTCGTATGAAGGGATGGATGAAAATGTTTCATTAACGGAATTGAAAAAATGATAGAATCCGTCATAAGTTTCCATCCAGATAAATCCCCTCTGGTCTTCCCATAATCTTGTTATACGGTTGTTTGTAAAGTTTACCGGGTTTTCTGCGCTGCTTCTGAAAATTTTGAATTCATATCCGTCGTATCTGTTCAGTCCGTTCATCGTTCCTATCCACATAAATCCTTTACTATCGAAAAGGATGCTGAAAGCCGTATTCTGTGACAGACCCTCTTCTGAACCAATGTGCTCGAACCGGAAAATATCCTGCCCTTTAATCGAAGAGAATATCGTGAACCGGAAAATTAAACAGAGCAATAATATTTTGGCAGAGAGTTTCATCAAAACTTATTATAAAACAAAATTATTAAAAAACGGGCCATTTTAAGTCATTTTATCTACCTGAAAATGATTTTTTATCTACCCTTTTAAAGCATTTAAATTTTTAACTTAGATTAATTCATTCGACTATATTTTTGATATGAAAAGAGTAATTATTATTTTAAATTTCCTTTTTGTTTTATTTCTTTCCGCATGGCCACAGGCTTCATGGATGAATGTTGCTGGCAGCGGTGCCGACCGTTCCGGAAAAATAAAGTGTACAGGAATAATAAACAATCTTATTGATACTCTTTCCGGTAAAGGTGGGGGGACGTTGTATTTTCCGGCCGGAACTTACCTGACCGGTCCTATCATCTTGAAAAGCAATATAATTCTTTATTTGGATGCCGGTGCTGTAATAAAGTTTTCGGACGACTTCGACGATTATTTGCCTATGGTTCCCTCACGCTGGGAGGATGTCAGAGTAAAAAACTTCAAATCCCAGATTTATGCCTATAGATGTGAAAATATAACAATAACCGGCAGGGGCCATTTTGAAGGACAGGGACAGAAATGGTGGGACTTTATGCGACAGGTTAATTCAGAAAAACAGTCTGAAAGCAAATGGCAGGAAATATTCAAAAGAGAAAATGCAGAGCTTCTTTCACGAAATGAGTACCTGAGGTCGAAGAATAATTTTCTGAGGCCGCCTATGGTCACAACTTATGAATGTAAAAATGTATTGATCGAAGGTGTCAGTTTTTCGAATCCACCTTTCTGGACAATAATGCCAGCCTTTACAGATAATATAATAATTAATGGTATTACCATTGAAAATCCCGGGAACTCTCCTAACACTGATGGGATCGATCCTTCCTCGTGTCGCAATGTGCGTATTTCGAACTGCCATATTACTGTTGGCGATGATTGTATAGTAATAAAATCGGGTCGTGATGAAGATGGCCGTGAAGCAGGGAAACCTACTGAAAACGTAACTATAACAAATTGCACTATGCTGGAAGGGCACGGTGGTGTGGTTATTGGGAGTGAGATGAGCGGAGGAGTGCGAAAGATAGCTATCTCGAACTGTGTCTTTGAAGGCACCGAACGCGGGATAAGAATAAAAACTATGCGGGGAAGGGGCGGAGTGATAGAGGATATTGTTGTTTCCAACATAGTGATGAACAACATAATTAATGAAGGAGTTTTAATAACTCTTCGCTATCAGACAACAAAACCTGAACCTTTGTCGGAGAGAACTCCGGCCTGTAAGAATGTGAGGATATCCGACCTTATTATAAGGGGAGCTCGGCGCCCGGTTGCAGTTTACGGACTGGAGGAAATGGATGTATCGGGTATCTCTTTGAATAGTATGGAAGCCTCTTCACAACAGGGTATAATTATTGAAAACGTATCGGATATCAGTTTGCACGATATCAAACTCGAAATAACAGGCGGAAGTGCATTCGAAGCAAAAGACTCGAAAAAAATCAGTTGCGACAGAATCTCAGCCTCCTTGAAAACAGAGAGTAAACCATATTTCATCTTTCAAAACAGCCAGGATATAAGAGTTACAAATTGTTATCAATCCGAAATAATTAATCTTTATATGTCAGAGGATGAGAAATGTGAATCTATCTATCTGGTTAACAACATACTGCCAGGCGTAAAAATGCTTTATAATAAAAAAGGTAAAAATATAATTACAGGTAATAATTTTTTAAAGTCAGAAAACTAACCTAAATAATTAATTTCTATGAACAGGAAATTTTTTACTGTAGCGCTGGCGATTCTGCTTCTTCTTTTGTCTTACACGACAATTTACGGGCAGGCTGCCAGAATTATCACGGGGAAGGTAACCGACCAGAACGGAGATCCTCTTCCCGGTGCGAATGTTGTAGTGGCCGGTACTACCACGGCCACACAAACCGATCAGAACGGCAATTATCAACTGACAGTAGAGAATCCTGCCAGTGCCGTACTCGAATTTACATTTGTAGGGTACGGTAAACAGCAGATTCCGGTAGGTAACAAAACAACGATTAATGTCGTTCTACAGGAGGAAGCTATCGGACTTAACGAGCTTGTCGTAGTAGGCTACGGTACTGTAAGGAAAAGAGATCTCACAGGCTCAGTAGCATCAATAAAAACTAATGAGATTGTCAAAACTGCTTCTAATAATGCCCTTCAATCAATACAAGGCAAGATATCAGGGGCGGATGTCACTAAGAACAGCGGTGAATCAGGCAGCGGAATCTCAATCAACCTTAGGGGGAACAGGTCAATAAACGCATCCAACGCCCCTCTTTTCCTGGTTGACGGGATTGAATATGGCTCGACTCTCGATATCAATGCCTCCGATATTCTCTCCATCGAGGTTCTGAAGGATGCTTCCTCTACGGCAATTTACGGTACACGTGGCGCCAACGGAGTTATTATCATTACTACAAAAAAGGGAATGACTGCAGGCGAAGCGTCCAGATCGAAGGTGTCGGTTAATTCATACCTCTCATTTAACAGCCCTACAAATCTTCCAAAATTGATGAGCGTGGAACAGGACTATCGCCTGATGGCCGAACGTCAGAGGTACAACAAGGAGAAAGCCGATAGCTCATGGGGCTCTACAAAGCTGTCAGACTATCCTCTCAATGTGGTTCTTTCAAATGTTGTAAGCCCTCCTTATGAAAAATCGGTGTACCAGCTGTATCAAGAGGGTGGAGTTGACTGGTTCGATATGATACTTCGTAATAGTATGACTCAAAACTATGAACTATCGCTTACCGGAGGTGATGCCAGAACAGCTTTCGTTATTTCGCTCGGATATTTGAATGAGCAGGGATTACTACGCAACGATGTGCTTGACCGTTATAACCTCAGAGTAAACGTCGATCATAAAATAAGAAAAAATCTATCGGTCGGTGCCAATATACAATATACATACCGCGACTGGGACAGGAGAGCTGATAACATCTATTCACAATTAATAAAGATGCACGCTATGGCACAACCCTATCTATCGGACGGTACAATTCTCGATCGACCTTCTGAACTTGCAACAAGTCACACAAATCCCTTGTTGAATGAAGTTGAAGGTTATTATACAAATAATACCCTGAGAAACAGACTATTCGGTAATTTATACCTCGACTGGGAAATAATCAAAGGTTTGACATTCAGATCGGTATTTGGAGTGGACCAGCAGGGATACCGCACAGGAACTTATGAAGATTATATGTGTACCTCAAATTATCAGTTTGGCCGTGGCTCTTCATTTTCGGCAACAAACGGTCAATCACTGGGATATACATTTGAGAACACTCTGAATTATAAATTCAATATAGGTGAAATAAATGAGATTCAGCTCCTTGCAGGTCAAAGCGCCAAACAGGATATTTCTGAAACTCATGGAGTCTCAGGTATAGGAGGATTTGACCATTATATTGTAAACTCTTTTTACGATTTGACATTTATTCCGACCACAGGCCGGAATATTTCGAATTCCTATGTGCAGAGCAATATGCTGTCTTTCTTCGGGAGAGTTAATTATAAACTCTTGAACAGATATCTTCTTACTGCTACATTAAGGGCCGATGGTTCTTCTGTTCTTGCTGAAGGACATAAATGGGGATACTTCCCTTCGATAGCGGCTGCATGGGTTTTATCGGAAGAATCATTTCTCAGAGATGTGGAAATCATCAATAACCTTAAACTTCGTATAAGCTGGGGTCAGGCAGGTAATGCGGCTATCGATCCCTACAGAACACTTACTTTGCTTGGCTCAGATAAAGTTCCATATACTTTCGGTAATACCCTTGTTCAGGGTCAGGTTCCTGCCAACCTTGGTAATCCTGACCTGACATGGGAGACAACTTCAACGTATGATGCAGGTGTTGATTTATCATTTTTAAAGGAACGTATTTCTGCAACGGTTGATGTTTATTATTCCAAAACTACCGACCTGCTGCTTTATAAAGGGACTTCCTGCCTCATCAGTTTACCCGCAGGTAATCGAAAATGTCGGAACCACTGAAAATAAAGGCGTTGAAGCATCACTGAATCTGAGAGTGATAGAAAAAAAGAATTTCTCATGGCTTGCTGACCTCAATTTTTCGATGAACAGGGATAAAATAATATCGCTTGCAAGCGGCGAATCGAGAGATGTTTCGAAACCGGATGAAGCCCTTGTGGTAGGCGAACCCGTAAGAGCATTCTATAACTATGAGGCCGACGGCTGCTGGAAAATCGATGAAGCAGCTGAGGCTAAAATATATGGTAAAATACCCGGCGCAATCAAAATAGTTGACAGAAATAATGATAATGTCATAAATGATCTCGATAAAAGGCTATATAATAAAAGTCCGAAATTCGTAGCCGGATGGAACAACACGTTCAATTATAAAGGTATTTCCCTTTCTGCTTTAATGTATGCTCGTGTGGGACAGTGGATAAGATATGACTATAACCTTGCCTACAAACCTACAGAACAGGACGGCTCACCTGCTGTTGACTTCTGGACACCGGAAAATCAAAATGCAAAATTTCCGCGACCAGGAATAGTTTCACAGAACGACATGCCGGCACTCGGTTTTGAAAATGCCAGCTTCTTCAAGATAAGAGAACTTACTCTCGGGTATTCATTGCCCCCAAGAATCATAAATAAAGCCGGTATTTCTAATTTACGGATTTACGGCTCACTCCAGAATTTTTTCACATTCAGCAATCTGGATAACTATGACCCTGAAAGAGGAGGCGCTATTTCACACCCACTGGCAAAACAGATGGTATTTGGCATAAACCTCGACTTTTAAAATTTAAAAACATGCAACGATGAAAACCGGATTTAAATATTTAAGCGCATTGTTTGTAGTGCTGATGACAGCAAACATTGCATGTACCGATTATCTTACTGAAGTAAACAGAACAGGTTCAACCGAAGATATTATTTATTCTACAAAATCAGGTCTGGATGGTCTGCTTGGCGCAAGTTATTCTTACTTGAGAGGATGGTACGGGAAAGAGGCTGCATACGGATTGAGCGAATGCGGAACCGACCTCTGGCTTACCGGATATGATAACAGACAAAAAGTACTCGTTGATTATTCTGGAATAACCCCTGAAGTTGCAACAAGTACGAAAGATACGATGAACGCATGTTTCGATGAGTACTGGGAACTCTTTTATACGGCTATCAATACTGTAAACACGGGATTGAAAAATGTGCCTCTGGTTCCGGATAATACCTTGAGCAGCGCCGATAAAAATGTGTATATAGGAGAACTGAAAGCACTTCGTGCACTATATTACTGGCATCTTGTTGAAACATGGGGTCCCGTTCAAATCAACAGAGAGCCTGTTAATAGCGTATCAACGGAAGCCAGGCGCGATTCTGAACAAGATGTTTATAACTTCATGCTCGAAGATATTGATGATGCTATCACCAGGCTAGCAGGAAAGACTACTAAGACAGGCCATATAAATATATGGGCCGCCAAAGCTATAAAAGCACGACTGCTTTTGTATAAAGCCAGTAAATTCAATGATAATCAGGCATATATAGATGCTGCAGCTACAGCCGATGAGGTTATATCGGGCAGCGGACTGTCGTTTTATTCAAACTATGCCGATTGCTGGAGCGGCGCTAATGAGAACGGAATAAACAACAAAGAGGTGATATGGTGGGTTGACTATTCAGAGGTGCTCGAAAACAATATTCTTTCTCCACGTTTAAAACTGGATGCTTCAGGTAATCAGATGAGATGGTCGCAGATGATCCTAAGAAACAGTGCAAATACAATAGGGGGAAATGCAGCCCATCTTATGTTCGTTGGAGTATGGAATATGGTTCCAGGCCTTACTTCAATTCTGATAAGAACAGATACAGAAGCAAAGAAGGTGCTTTCATATCAGGGGAAAACATTTAATCTCGGGACTGCTTATCAACCTTATAGTAAAGGATTTACAAGATATGTCCCTTCAGGCTATCTGCTCGACCTTTTCAATGACGAAACCGACCAGAGATATCAGGCCTCATTCCGGGATGTTTATTATGTTGCACCCGAGCTTCAGGCTGCCTTTACAGCAGGAACTGTTACACCTCCATCAGGATATGCAAATATGAGGGATACTGCTATTTACTTGTCTAAGAAGGATGCGACGGCCGGACAGATAAGTCGCGCTGCAAACAGATATGTCCTGTTCTCAAGAACCGATGTCGGCAATTCCGCTGCAAAACCACTCTACCAGGATGCAGCCGGTACACTGCCCACTATTGCCACAGGAACATCGGGAAATGAAAACTTCAAAGGAAACAGAATGTATATTCAGCTAAAAAAATTCGACGATTATACTGGCTCTATAATAAGAGACTTATGCTCGAGAGATGCATTTGTATTCCGGCTTTCTGAAATGTACCTAATTGCTGCAGAGGGCTATATGATGGCTGGCCAGACGGCAAATGCCATTGCCAGGCTTAACACTTTGAGAACGGCCCGCGCAAAGGCAGGACAGTCAAACGTTCTTTCACCTGCCGAGGAAACCGCTGTGGGTTCAAAAGATATTAACGTAATCCTCGACGAACGCGGCAGAGAACTTTGCGGCGAACAACAGAGATGGTTCGACCTCAAACGTACGGGGAAATTACTCGATCGTGTAAAACAATATAACGGAAGCGCTAAAAACAATATTAAAGATTTCCATACTCTGAGACCTATCCCTCAGCCACAGATGGATGCCGTAACAAATAAAACAAGCGGACCGGATCCTAATGGATTCTGGCAGAATGAAGGGTATTAGAAAAGGGGTTAGTTAGTGGTTTATCAAGAGGATTACAGTATAATACTGAATTGCCGGAATACTGTAATCCTCTTACCTTTTATTTTCGGCTTAATAACCAACTCTTGATTCTTAAAGCAAAACATAAACAATATGATGAATTTTTAATAACATTTTTTAATCAAATGGTATGAACCCCAGAGCAAGCTCTGGACTCAATTCCGCAGCAAGCTGCGGGGAATTAACCCCTAATGAGATTAAATTAAAGAACATTTAATATATATTGTTATGTATAAAAAACTGATTTTTTCATTATTGATTATTACAAGTGCCTGTAATCTTCAATCACACCAAACAAAGAAGAATGATAATGAAGTGAAATGGCAGGTCAGAATGGCAAATACAGTGATGGCACAAGCCGACAGTCTGATTCATTATGTTCCGGGCACCCCCAAATGGGCTTATGATGTTGCTTTTCTCGGAATGGCAATAGACAGGCTTGGGAATATTGACCCAAAATATTCGAAATATATGGAAGACTGGGTGAATTACTTTGTCAATGAAGATGGCTCTGTTAAAGATTACAAAATAAGTGAATACAATCTTGACCGTATATTCCCGGGCCGACTTGTAATTACTGT
>CAZIRN010000050.1:0-12491 GCA_964541495.1 uncultured Rikenella sp.
GCAATAGCAACAAGAGAAGCCTTCATGAACGCCATGGCCCTCGATATTGCTATGGGCGGGTCAACAAATACCGTATTGCATCTTCTCGCAATAGCCCGTGAAGCAGAGGTTGACTTCACCATGAAAGACATTGATGCACTCTCGCGCAAAATACCCAATATCTGTAAAGTAGCACCAAGTTCAAGTTACCATGTTCAGGATGTAAATCGTGCAGGTGGAATACTATCAATAATGGGAGAACTTGAAAGAAACAACCTTATTAACTCCTCGGTGAAAAGGGTTGATTATGCCTCTTTGCATGACGCAATAGCTGAATGGGATGTCTTGAGTGAAAAAGTAATTCCACTCGCGGTTCAATTTTATAAAAGTGCCCCTTCAACAGAAAAAAGCTCTGAAGGAGGCTTTAGCAATTCAATATTTAAAGAAATAGATACTGACCGCCATTCCGGTTGCATCAGAGACATCAGTCATGCATACAACAGCGATGGAGGCCTTGCAGTTTTGTATGGAAATATTGCATCAATGGGCTGTATAGTAAAAACTGCCGGAGTAGATCAGTCACTTTTTACATTCAGAGGTCCGGCAATAATTTTCGATTCGCAGGAAGAAGCAGTGTCAGGCATACTTGATGGCAAAGTTAAACCAGGCGATGTTGTGGTGATAAGATTCGAAGGGCCGAAAGGAGGACCTGGAATGCAGGAAATGCTTTATCCTACTTCTTATCTCAAATCGAAAGGCCTTGGTAAAAAATGTGCATTGATAACCGACGGACGTTTTTCAGGCGGAACAGCAGGGTTATCAATAGGCCATATTTCTCCTGAAGCCGCTTCAGGAGGCGAAATTGCCCTTCTGCATCAGGGAGATATTATTGAAATCAATATCCCGGAAAGAACCATAAATGTTTTGCTCGATAATGACGAAATTGAAAGGCGCCGGAAACAGGAAGAGCAGAAAGGAGATGAGGCATGGAAACCGCTTTCGAGGAAAAGAAAAATACCTGCTTCACTCAGAGCTTATGCATCGCATGTCTCCTCAGCCGATACCGGAGCAGTAAGGATAATATAAGATAAAAGATAAAAGGTAAAAGGAAAAAAGGGAAACCATAAACCAGTAACAAGTACCCAGTAACAAGAAACCAGTAACAATAAACATTCTATGGCTGACAGTGAGAAAAAATCTTTCGATGGGAACGTGCCTGAGCAGATTACAGGGGCAGATGCAGTTCTCAGGAGCCTGATAGCTGAAGGTACCGATACTATTTTCGGTTATCCGGGCGGGGCAATTATACCAATTTACGACCACCTGCTGAATTATCAGGATAAGATAAAGCATATTCTGGCGCGTCATGAGCAGGGAGCAGCACATGCTGCACAGGCTTATGCGATGGTAACAGGGAAGCCGGGTGTTTGCTTCACAACTTCAGGACCTGGCGCAACAAACCTTGTAACAGGAATTGCCAATGCATTTCTCGATTCTGTACCTGTTATTTTCATAACAGCACAAGTCGTTTCCAGCTTAATCGGTACTGATGCATTCCAGGAAACAGATATAATTGGTATCTCGATGCCAATCACCAAATGGAATTGCCAGATAAAAAGAGCCGAGGATATTCCGGCAACAATAGCAAGAGCTTTTTATATCGCAACCACCGGCAGACCGGGTCCTGTACTGCTCGATATCACAAAAGACGCCCAGACCGAAAAACTGAATTTCAATTACAGGAAATGTACTTATATCAGAAGTTACAATCCACATAAGCCTTTGAAAACCAATGAAATTGAATCGGCAGCAGTACTAATCAACCATGCTGAAAGACCTTTGATTATGGCAGGACATGGCATTCTCATCTCTAAAGCTGAAAAAGAACTGAAAGAATTTGCCGAAAAAACCGGCATTCCGGTTGCCGTTACACTTCTCGGGCTTTCGTGCTTTCCTGCCAACCACAGGCTATACGTGGGCCTTCTCGGCATGCATGGAAATGTCGGCCCAAACAAGCTGACTAACGAGGCGGATTTGATAATCGCCATAGGTATGCGATTCGACGACCGTGTCACAGGCGACCTTATGAGATATGCGCCACAGGCAAAAGTAATTCATATAGAAATTGATGAAGCTGAAATAAACAAAAATGTCAATGTGGACATCGAAATAAACAATGATGCCGCTGAAGTTCTGCGATATCTTATCCCTCTGGTAAATCAGAATTCACACGAAAGATGGATAAGAGAATTCAGAGTGTGCGACAAAATAGAATATGACACGGTAATAAAGCCGGAAATTAAACCCACATCAGGCCCCATTAAAATGGGAGAAGTTGTAAATGCCATTTCAGAACTCACACAGGGAAAATCCTTGATTGTGACCGATGTGGGACAAAACCAGATGTCTGTAGCCCGCTATTACAAATTCACAGAACCAAACTCATTTGTCACATCCGGTGGTATGGGAACGATGGGATTCGGACTTCCTGCTTCAATAGGCGCTAAAATGGGAAGGCCCGAAAAACAGGTAATTGCTTTTCTCGGCGACGGAGGATTCCAGATGACAATACAGGAACTTGGTACTATATTGCATTACAAAATACCGGTCAAATTAATTGTTCTCAATAACTTTTTCCTGGGCATGGTGAGGCAATGGCAGGATATGTTCTTTAACCGGAGATATGCGTCAACAGAACTTGTGAACCCTGATTTTGTAAAAGTTGCCGAAGGATATAGTATTCCGGGAAGACGAGTTTCAACAAGAGAGGAACTTATTCCGGCAATAAATGCAATGCTCGATAGCGAAAGCGCTTACCTGATCGAAGTAATGGTAGAAAAGGAAGGAACAGTTCTGCCTATGGTGGAACCTGGAGCCTCAGTATCGGAAGTAAAAATTACAAAATAATGAAAAAAGAATTCACACTTTCAATTTTTACAGAGAATCGGATTGGAATTCTCAATCAAATAACGATTATCCTGACCCGCAGGCAAATTAACATTGATAGTATTACTTCTTCTGAATCGGCAGTAAAAGGCATTCAGCTTATAACACTCGTCGTCAGAACAACCGATGATATGATAAGAAAAGTGGCACGGCAAATAGAAAAAATAATAGATGTAATAAAAGTATTCGTTCATACCTCTGAAGAAATAGTTTATCAGGAAATTGCTCTTTTCAAAATGTCAACAAAATCTCTTCTTACAGGGAATATTATTGACCGTCTTGTCCGTTCTCACAATATAAGGTTTCTTGAAATAACATCCGAATATATGGTCATTGAAAAAACAGGCCATAAGAATGAAATAATCCGGCTTCTTAACGAACTTGAACCTTTCGGTATTTTACAATATGCCCGATCGGGCAGAGTGGCTATAACAAAACAAGTTAAAGAGCTAGATGCTTACCTTAAAGAGATGGATGAAATCCCACGCAATGAAAATGAAAAAGAAGAATTTGAAATGATTAAATGATTAAAATAATCCCGGCATTCAATCTCACCTATTAAAATATTTTATTAATCTTTCAGGTTTTTTGAATCAGACCGGGTGATGTAAAACCAATTAAAACTAATAAATATGGCAAAAATTGATTTCGGTGGTGTTATCGAAGATGTAGTTACAAGAGAAGAATTTCCTCTTTCAAAAGCACGCGATGTACTTAAAAATGAACTTATTGCAGTAATAGGTTATGGTGTTCAGGGACCTGCTCAGGCCCTTAATATGAAAGATAACGGCTTGAATGTCATTGTGGGACAAGCGCCTGAGTTTAAAAAAGACTGGGACAGAGCTGTTTCCGATGGGTTTGTTCCTGGAAAAACACTTTTCCCGGTCAACGAGGCTGCTTCCAAAGGAACGATAGTTATGTACCTCGTTTCCGATGCGGCACAGAGAATACTCTGGCCTGAATTGAAAAAATGCCTCAACAAGGGTGATGCTCTTTATTTTTCTCATGGCTTTTCAATAACTTATAAGAAGCAAACCGGAGTTATACCTCCCCCGGATATTGACGTTATCCTTGTTGCTCCCAAAGGTTCAGGAACAAGTGTGCGTCGCAACTTCCTTGCAGGAACAGGCATCAACTCGAGCTATTCGGTTTACCAGGACTATACAGGAAGAGCTACTGACAGAGTACTGGCTCTCGGTATTGCAATAGGCTCGGGTTATCTTTTCCCCACAACTTTCGAAAAAGAAGTTTACAGCGACCTTACCGGAGAACGCGGCGTGCTTATGGGTGCACTTGCAGGAATTATGGATGCACAATACCAGGTGCTGAGAGAAAACGGGCACTCACCTTCCGAAGCTTTTAATGAAACAGTGGAAGAGCTTACCCAGAGCCTCATCCGACTTGTTGATGAAAATGGAATGGACTACATGTATGCAAACTGCAGTGCAACAGCACAGAGAGGTGCACTCGACTGGAGACCAAGATTCAGGGATGCCGTCCTGCCTGTATTCAAAGACCTGTACAAAAAAGTGAAAACAGGCAAAGAAACCGAAAGAGTCATAAAGGCACTAAGCAATCCGGATTATAAAGATCTTCTCGATGCCGAACTGAAAGAACTGCGGGATTCCGAAATCTGGAGAGCTGGTGCTGCAGTGAGGAAGTTAAGGCCAGGTAATAAATAAATATAAAAGATAATGGAAGAGAAAATAATTGTTTTCGACACTACACTGCGCGATGGTGAACAAGTTCCGGGATGTCAGCTTAACACCATAGAAAAGATTCAGGTGGCAAAGGCCCTTGAAGAACTTGGCGTGGACGTCATCGAAGCCGGCTTCCCTGTCTCCAGCCCTGGAGATTTTAACTCTGTGGTCGAGATTTCAAAAGCAATATCGGAGCCTGTTATCTGTGCCCTAACAAGGGCGGTGAAAAAAGATATAGAAGTGGCTGCCGAAGCTCTTCAGTATGCAAAACGCAAAAGGATTCACACAGGAATCGGAGTCTCTCCTTATCATATCGAATTTAAACTCAAAACAACACCCGAGGAAATAATCAAAAGATCGTCCGATGCCGTCAGATACGCAAGGAAGTTTGTGGATGACGTTGAATTCTATGCTGAAGATGCAGGAAGAGCCGATAATGAATACCTTGCAAAAGTAATCGAAGCCGTGATTGAGGCAGGCGCTACAGTGGTTAACATACCTGATACTACAGGATATTGCCTCCCTGTTGAATACGGCGAGAAAATCAAATACCTGAAGAATAATGTGCCAAACATTGATAAAGCAATAATCTCCACACATTGCCATAACGACCTCGGAATGGCAACTGCAAATACCATTATGGGAGTTCTTAACGGAGCTCGTCAGGTTGAGGTTACAATAAACGGCGTGGGTGAAAGGGCAGGCAATACCTCACTCGAGGAAGTTGTTATGACATTGAAAAGCCACAAGAATCTGAACTTTGTGACAGGCATCAACACCCAGCTTATTTACAAAACCAGCCGACTCGTCTCTACACTGATGAATATGCCCGTCCAGGCAAACAAAGCAATTGTCGGACGAAATGCATTCGCACACTCCTCAGGCATTCACCAGGACGGTGTACTGAAGAAAAGAGAAAATTATGAAATCATCAATCCTGTCGAGGTCGGCGTAAGAGAATCGTCCATCATCCTTTCGGCACGTAGCGGACGAGCAGCTCTTAATCACCGGCTGGAGCTTCTCGGATATAAATTCAGCAAGGAAGAACTCGACGATATATACTACCGCTTCCTCAAACTAGCCGATAAGAAAAAAATTATAAACGACGATGACATTAAGATACTTACCGGAGAGGTAACTCAGGGTGAAAAGCCCCTCCGGCTCGAACTTCTTCAGGTTTCCTGCGGTAAATCATTGATTCCTGTTGCTACTGTCGGCCTCTGGATAAACGGAGAAATACACACTGCAACTGCAACAGGAAATGGACCCATTGATGCTGCATTCACTGCTGTGAGACAACTTATCAATAAAACAGTCCATCTTGAAGAGTTTCTTATTCAGGCTATTACAAGAGGCAGTGACGATATCGGAAAAGTTCATATACAGATTGAACATCAGGGCAAAATATATTACGGCTTCTCTGCAAATACCGACATTATTACTGCATCGGTCGAAGCCTTAATAGACGCAATAGCTAAAATCAAATAAACCCTCTTCAATTATGAGTTCAAAAACTCTTTTTGACAAAATATGGGATGCACACTTGGTCCATTCAACCGAAGGGGGGCCCGACGTGCTTTATATTGATATGCATTACATACATGAGGTGACAAGTCCGCAGGCTTTTAACGGACTGCGGAACAGGGGTATAAAAGTGTTCCGGCCGGAGAGAACCCTTGCGACAGCCGATCATAATATACCTACAAAAGACCAGCATCTGCCAATAAAGGATGAGATTTCGAGAAACCAGGTCGAAACTCTCGAAAAAAACTGCAGGGAATTCGGAATCAAATATTTCGGAATGCAGCATCCCAATAATGGAATTGTACATGTAATTGGCCCTGAACTTGGTTTTACCAGACCAGGTATGACAATAGTATGCGGCGACAGCCATACATCAACTCACGGTGCCTTCGGTTCAATTGCTTTCGGAATCGGCACTTCCGAAGTGGAAATGGTGCTTGCTTCTCAATGCATTCTTCAAAACCGGCCTCATGTGATGAGAATAAGTGTAAATGGTACACTTCCAGATTCGGTTACTGCTAAAGACATAATAATGTTTATCATATCCAGGCTTTCTTCCGGCGGAGCAACAGGTTATTTTATAGAATATGCCGGTTCGGCTATAGAAAGCCTCAGCATGGAAGGCAGAATGACCGTATGCAATATGAGCATTGAAATGGGGGCGCGCGGAGGTCTTATTGCACCCGACAAAAAGACAATAGAATATGTTAAAAAAAGTTCCGGAATCCAGGGAAATAAAATCACAAAAAATGAAATCAGAAGCTTGAAAAATCTTAAGTCTGACTATGATGCCAATTTTGACAGGGAAGTGGAATTTGATGCGGGCGAAATAAAACCTATGATAACTTTTGGAACAAATCCGGGTATGGCAATACCAGTTGACGCTGTAATCCCTGATACTCCCGATAATGAAAAGGAAGCCGCATCATTTATGAAATCTCTTGAATATATGGGATTTAAACCAGGAATGAAACTTGAAGGACATAAAATAGATTATGTTTTCCTCGGCAGTTGTACTAATGGACGTATTGAGGACTTCAGGGCATTTGCTTCGGTTATCAAAGGAAGAAAAAAATCTCCCGACATAACTGCATTGATAGTCCCGGGCTCAAAAAGAGTTGAAGCTCAGATTTTCGAAGAAGGTCTTGATAAAATATACAGGGAGGCCGGTTTTGAAATACGCCAGCCCGGATGCTCATCATGTCTGGCGATGAATGATGATAAAATACCCGCAGGAAAATATTCTGTTTCAACTTCGAATAGAAATTTTGAAGGTAGACAGGGCCGGGGAGCCAGAACAATACTTGCCAGCCCTCTTACTTCTGCTGCATGTGCCATAACCGGCAAAATTACCGATCCACGAAATTTCTTGTAATAATTATAATCATAAAACAATGCCAGGAGTAAAATTTACAACACTCGAATCAACATGCGTTCCTCTTCCGGTTGAGAACATTGACACCGACCAGATAATTCCGGCAAGATATCTGAGCGCCACATCCAGAGAAGGCTTCGGGGAAAAGCTATTCTATGACTGGCGCTACGACAGGGATGGAAAACCCATAATGAGCTTTGTTCTGAATAATCCTCTCTACTCTGGTTCCGTTCTCGTTGCAGGCCATAACTTTGGCTGCGGCTCAAGCCGGGAACACGCCGTATGGGCATTATACGATTATGGCTTCAGGGCAGTGATATCAAGTTTCTTTGCCGACATCTTTAAAAACAATGCCCTTAACAACGGCCTTCTTCCTGTTGTTATACCAGGTGAAGACCTCGAAAACCTGTTTATGCTCATTAAAAAAGACCCGGGTATGAAAGTGAAAATAAATCTCGATCATCAACTCCTCGAGATACCTAAAATCAGAAAGGCAATCAGATTCGACATAAATCCGTATAAGAAAGAATGTCTGCTCAAAGGCCTCGACGATATTGATTATCTGCTTGGGCTAAAAGATAAAATTGAAGATTTTGAAAGAAACCGAAACAGGTTACAAAAATGAAAATAGAAATCATGGATACTACCTTGCGCGACGGGGAGCAAATGCAAGGTGTATCTTACGCACCACTCGAAAAGCTTCATATTGCCTCTCTCCTTCTTAAAGACCTGAGAGTCGACCGCATTGAAATAGCCTCGGCGCGAGTTTCCAAGGGCGAATTCGAAGCTGCCTGCAAAATAGCGGAATGGGCAGCCCAAAACGACATGCTCCAGAGAGTGGAAGTACTCGGCTTTGTTGACGGCAATGCATCTCTCGAATGGATAAAGAAAGCGGGACTGAAAGTCGTAAACATATTAACCAAAGGCTCACTGAGACATCTTAAAGAACAACTCCGCAAAACACCCGAACAACACGTTGACGATATCAGACAGGTTATTAAATTTGCCGGCGAAATGGGCATTTCCGTTAATATTTATTTTGAAGACTGGTCAAACGGAATGATACATTCACCCGACTACGTCCATTTTATGATGGAGTCGCTTAAAAATGAAAATGTGGTCAGATTCATGCTTCCCGATACCCTTGGAATACTAAACCCTGACCAGACTTACGAGTTTTGTTCGATAATGATAAAAAAGTATCCCGGACTGCATTTTGATTTCCACCCACACAACGACTACGACCTTGCAGTTGCAAATGTCTTTTCTGCTCTTAAGGCCGGCGTAAAAGGAGTGCATACTACAGTGAACGGGCTCGGCGAACGTGCCGGTAATGCTCCTCTTTCAAGCGTTATTGCCGTTATTAAAGACCAGCTTTCACTCGAAACAAATATTGATGAGGCAGCTATTACAAAAGTGAGCCGGGTAGTCGAATCATATAGCGGAATAAGAATTCCTGAAAACAAACCCGTAATTGGCGAAAATGTGTTCACTCAGACTTCCGGCATCCACGCTGACGGCGACAGTAAAGCAAATCTCTATTTTAATAACCTTATGCCCGAACGCTTCGGAAGGAAAAGAAAATACGCCCTCGGCAAACTCTCGGGGAAAGCAACTATCAGAAAGAACCTCGAAGAGTTCGGACTCGACCTCACACCCGATTCAATCGAACGCGTAACCCGCCGCGTGATAGAACTTGGCGACAAAAAGGAAAACGTGACAACAGAAGACCTTCCTTTTATCATTTCAGACGTGCTCGGCGACGACAAGATAAATAACTATAAAGTACGGATAATAAATTATTCACTTGCAACTTCACATGGAATGAGGCCTGTGGCAGGCATTCTAGTTGAAATTGACGGACAGCCCTATGAGGAAACCTCCCTGGGCGACGGCCAGTACGATGCTTTCATGAAAGCCTTACGGAAAATATATGAACAGCTTGGAAAAGAACTACCCATCCTTACCGATTATAAAGTTTCAATACCTCCCGGCGGCAGAACCGATGCTCTGGTTGAAACGGTTATTTCATGGAATTACAGAGGGATCGAATTCAGAACCAAGGGACTCGATGCCGATCAGGTTGCATCGGCAATAAAAGCCACAGAAAAAATGCTCAACATTATCGAAAACCCTGATTCAAGTAAGAAATTTATGATCCCTTCCCCTGACAAGAACAATAAATTGAAAGAAAATCAAATTTTATAAAATTATACAAAATTTAAATAATCTAAATTCATGAACAAATTATACAATATCGCTGTAATTCCGGGTGACGGTACTGGTCCTGAAGTTGTCAGAGAAGAAAAGAAAGTTATTAGCACGGCTGCAACAAAGTTCGGATTCAAACTTAATTACCATGAATACGATTTCGGAGGAAACCGCTACCTGAGGACAGGCGAATTATTGCCCGATTCAGCCATAGACGAACTAAAGACATATAATGCTATCCTTCTAGGTGCAATCGGGCACCCCGACGTAAAACCCGGCATTCTCGAAAAAGGAATACTTCTAAGGCTCAGATTTGAACTTGATCAGTACATAAACCTTCGTCCTGTAAAACTCTATCCTGGTGTTAATACTCCGTTGAAAGACAAAGGACCCGAGCATATTGATTACGTTGTTGTAAGAGAAAATACGGGCGACGTCTATACAGGCTCCGGAGGTATAATGATGAAAGGAACTCCTGACGAAGTTGCAATACAGAATATGATTTATACTCGCATGCAGGTCGATCGCTGCCTGAAATATGCATTCGAATATACCAGAAAAAGAAACAGAAAAAAAACACTTGCGCTCTGCGGAAAAACCAATGTACTTACTTATGTTTTCGACCTTTGGGAAAGAGCTTTTCATGAAATGGGAAATGTAAAGTACCCCGACATAAAACGGGAATATTATCATGTTGATGCAACATGTATGTGGATGATAAAAAATCCTGAATGGTTCGATGTTATAGTAACAAGTAATATGTTCGGGGATATCATAACCGACCTCGGTGCTATAACACAGGGCGGCATGGGTATTGCCGCAGGTGGCAACATCAATCCCGAGGGCGTCTCGATGTTCGAACCAATAGGCGGTTCTGCTCCAAAATATACAGGTAAAAATGTAATAAATCCCCTGGCTGCCATTGCAAGCGGTGCTATGATGCTCGAACATCTGGGAGAGGAAAAGGCTGCAGAGGCAATCGAAAATGCCATAATGAATGTGACCGCAAATAAAATAAAAGATCTGGGTGCAGGTAGAATGGGCTATACTACAACCGAAGTCGGAGATATGGTGGCTGAGAGAGTATAATTGTATTAATGATTCCGATCAAAATGATTTTACCCTACATAACCAAATTTATTCATTTAATTATTCTTGCACCCGCAGTTATATTTTCCTTATCCGGACAGGAAACATCAAAACAAACCAAAGAACTGAAAAGATTTACGGTGCCTGAAGCAAAACAGGCAGTGGCAGTTGATAAAAACTATTTCTATGTTATTAATAATAATAGAATTACAAAACACGACAAAAAAAGTGGATCTCTGATGGCTGAATGGGACGGAGCCGGACAAAGAATTTCCCATCTTAACAGCGGCGCGGTTATAAGAGGAAGATTGTACTGCGCTTCTTCAAATTATCCTGCTTCACCTATGGCAAGTTCAATAGAAATCTTCGATGCAAAAACTCTCAAACATTTAGGTAATCATAGTTTCGGAATCTATGCAGGATCTGCAACATGGATAGATAAACACGACGGCTGCTGGTATGTTGGTTTTGCACATTATACCGGCACCGGCTCAAGTGAGGGTAAAGACACACGATGGACTTCAGTCGTCAAATTCAATAAAAAATGGCAGCAAATCGAAGCATGGATTTTTCCTGATAATATAATCGAGCTTTTTAAACCTAAAAGCAATTCCGGAGCTGCCTTTGGCTACGACGGCAGGTTATACTGTACCGGACACGACCGGCCAGAAATATACGTTATGGAAATCCCGGACGCAGGATTTACACTTAAACATATAACGACAATTACTGTACCGGTTTTTGGACAGGGAATAGCCTTCGACCACTCTGTGAAACACAAAAAAGTAATTTACGGCCTAGACAGAAATAATAACCAGGTGATTTCTTTCGAAATTGAGTGATGTTTTGTTTTTATAATAATATTTTCTTCCTATAAAAATTAAACATTCTGCACTTTTTATTATAGTTTTTTCTCATAAAATAAAAACAAATCTTTTACTATATTTGTATTACGGCTTAACTTTTGGCGAGAAACAATTTTTAAAAACTGGGAATTTTCGATAGCGCTTTTTGAAATATACTTTATTACAATTAAGGTAATCAGCCAATTGAGTAAGGACTTTTAAAAAATGACTATGAAAACTATCAGTAAAAAAAAATTGAAAAGAATTCTGAGGTTAGCTTCGAAATTCTCCGACAAAAATTTAGTATGAATCGTTAATCTGGCAGAAAAAACTATTTCTGACGATAATCTGTCGAGTGCCCAAATTAAAGCGTTTAAAAAATTTCTACAGGAGAAGCATCCGGCAGTAGGATTGATGAGAAAAGTCCTGAAAGATCTTTCTAAAAACTGCAAAGATAAATTGATAGAAAATTTCTTTTTCAATGCCAGAATATATGGAAGACAAAGTCAAAAAGAATTAAAAAACAAACTTGGATTCAGACCTCCCTGGTTTATGGTTATCAGTCCGACAGCAAGATGTAATCTGAACTGCAGCGGATGTTATGCAGGCAGTTATGTAAAAGATGAAGGCCTCTCATTTGAAGATGTTGACAGAGTATTAACCGAAGCAAAAGAACTTAGTATCTATTTTGTTACTGTTTCAGGCGGAGAACCATATATGTGGCCTCATTTGTTGAAAATATTCGAAAAACATAACGACATGTATTTTCAAACATACACAAATGGCACCTTGCTGAATAAGGAAATGGTGGAAAAATTAGCA
>CAZIRN010000051.1:0-12400 GCA_964541495.1 uncultured Rikenella sp.
TTGAAAGAGAGATATTACATTTGTTCTATTTTCAATTCCACTCAGTTCGGTTTGAATAATGGGAGTGAATTTACGGATAATATCCATCATGTTTGAGAAAGCAATAAATTCATATCCTTCGATGTCGCATTTGACAAAATCAAGCCGCTCAACATTATTAAACAGCTCATTTGGCACTTTCATTGATACTTCGAATAATGCAGCATACTTTTCATTTGTCGTTGAAATAATTTTAGTCATACCATGATGAACAAGCCCATTATTTTCAGGCATTCCCATTATTACAGTTCCTTGTTCCGCACCAAGTGCATAAGGTAATAATTCAAAATTCGAGACTCCACTATTTCTGATATTCTTTCTCCATATTTCATTAAACATTGGAATTGGCTCAACTGAATATACCTTTCCACCGGCACCACATAATTTTGACATTTTTACCGAATAGTATCCCAAATTGGCTCCGATATCAATGCATGTATCCCCTTTTTTTATAATTTTTTCCAAAAAGAATAATTCAGGGTATTTCTTTTTAAAACAGCCTTTGCTCGAGAGAAAAATGTAAATTTTACTAATGAATTTCAGATATAATTTAATACCGAATATTTTGATAAATAATTTTCTAAAAAATGTCATAGAGGAAGATATTTTTTGACAAATTATTCAGAATTCAGAGTTTGAAATTTTTTGAAGAAAGTCATTATCGTTTATAGGGAATAGTTTTATATAAGTCATTTCAGGTTTAAAGATTAGTACAAACAATAAGAATTTTATTATCAATTAAACTATGCAAATGTAGTAAGATAATAAAAACTCTCAGATAATAAAATGTCAGGAGTGTATAATTATCACTACCTGATCATGAAATTTTGTAATAGTCTTCTATAATTTTTCTGAAGAATGATCCGGGAATGATTTTTTTAATAAATACCGAGAGTTTCTGCTGGAATGAACCTATAATGTATCTTTGTGAAGGATTCTTGAGGCTTATAATTTTTGCAATTTTTTTTGCCATTATATCGGGAGTCCATCCGTTTGTTTCGTCATGTTCGATTTTTGAGAGGGCATTTGAATAACGCACTGAGTAAGGATCATTTTCACCTGTAGGAGCGAGGTAGTTCTTTCTGCTTATTGTGTTATTCGTGTGGAAATCGCCAGGATTAATCACCACAACTTTGATATTGAACGGTCTGACTTCCATGCGTAATGCCTCGCTCAATCCTTCGATGGCGAACTTGCTTGCTGAGTAAATTCCCTGAAAAGGCAAGCCTATCAATCCTCCTATCGAGCTGAAATTGATAATTAGTCCGCCACCCTGCTTGCGCATAATGGGCAGAACTTTCCTGATGAGCAGAACAGTTCCCATGAAATTGGTTCTCATCTGGAGTCTGATAAATTCTTCAGGAATTGTTTCTATTGGTCCGCCCGAATGCATGCCGGCATTGTTTATCAGGACGTCAATCCTGCTTTCGGCTTTGATTAATTGTTCAACTGCGTTATCTATTGATAAAGGATCGGTAAGATCCATCCTGAGAATTTTCACGTCATCGCTAATAACCGTATCCCTTCTTACAGTGCCGTAAACAGTATGACCGTTTTTTGCGAGCAGCAGAGCGTTTTCTTTTCCAAATCCTGAAGAAACTCCGGTAATAAGAATAACTTTTTTCGGTGACGGCATATTAAGGTTTTAGCTTTCTTTCTCTTTGTTTATTGAAATTAAGTAGTCTTTACTGGAGTATTCCGAGCTTTTTTGCCGTTTTGGTTATTTTATCAATGGCAATATCCACTTGTTCCTTTGTATGAGTTGCCATGAGAGAGAATCTTATCAGGGAATCTTCTTTTGGAACAGCTGGTGAAACCACAGGATTTACAAATATTCCTTCAGAAAGGAGCATTTGGGTCAGCCTTAGAGTTTTGGTATCGTCCCGTACAAATAAAGGAATAACGGGAGATTGGGTTTTCCCCGTGTCGAAACCGGCAGACTTTAATCCTTTGAGAGCGTAATTTGTAACATCCCATAGTCTTTGTATTCTTTCAGGTTCGCTTTCCATTATGTCGAGTGCAGCCAGTACTGCGGCTGCAGAGGCTGGAGTGATGCTGGCGCTGAAAATAAGCGAACGGGAATTATGTTTTATAAAGTTGATTATTTCTTTATCTGAAGCAATAAATCCGCCAAGTGAGGCAAGTGATTTTGAGAAGGTTCCCATAATCAAATCAACTTTATCGGTAAGGCCGAAATGTGATGAAGTGCCGGAACCATTTTTACCCAGAACACCTATAGAATGGGCATCGTCAACCATAATGGATGCATTGTATTTTTCGGCCAGTCGAACTATCCCGGGAAGATTTGCTATATCTCCTTCCATAGAAAAGATACCGTCGACGACGATTAGTTTAATACTTTCGGGTTTGCATAGTTTTAGCTTTTTTTCGAGTGCCTCCATGTTGTTATGGGCGAATTTGAGCACTTTGGAGAAAGAGAGTCTGCTTCCTTCAATTATTGAAGCATGGTCGAGTTCATCGAGCAGAATATAATCCTCTCTTCCTGCAAGGATTGAGACCACTCCTAAATTAACCTGAAAACCTGTGCTGTAACATAGAGCTTTTTCCTTTCCCACAAGATTTGCAAGTCTTTCCTCGAGCTGGATATGGATATCGAGTGTGCCATTGAGGAAGCGTGAACCCGCACATCCCGTGCCATATTTGTCAATGGCTTTTTTTGCAGCTTCTTTTATTTTAGGATGATTTGTCAGGCCAAGATAGCTATTAGAACCGAACATAAGAACCTTCATCCCGTTCATTGTAACTACCGTATCCTGATCTGATTGAATTTCCCTGAAATAAGGGTAGATTCCTGCTTCCATCGCTTTCTGGGGAGCATCATACGCTGATAATTTTGTCTTTAAAATTCCCATATTGCTTATCTGGTAATTAAAACGGCCGTAAAATTAATAAAAAAACTTTCGTTTCAAATTATTCAAAAAAATCAGTCAGTTATAATAAATCAAAAATAGATGTATTTTTATATCAATATGCATTGAATATGTACGAAAGTATTTTTTATTCCGACACTTATTCATCACCTGAACCTGAGACAGGTTTTAAAGCGTTGTTTTTACGCGATAACTGGTTGTATTTTGTGCTGAATTATCTCGGAATAGTAATCAAAACACGTCGTAAGGCACTTCATAGTATATATGATTATAGTGAATGGGCCGATTCGTCAATTGATATTCTGTGACTTATAGAGAAGGTCGGCGGCCGTTTCATGATTTCGGGCATGGATAATATTTCGAATTCTGGGTATCCCGTCGTTTTTATAAGCAATCACATGAGCACACTCGAAACTATGATATTCCCCGGGATAATAGCTCCACGACTGAAAGTGACGTTCGTGGTCAAAGAAAGCCTTGTTAAACATCCTTTGTTCGGGCCTGTGATGCGTTCGAGAAATCCGGTCGTTGTATCCCGTAAAGATGCAAGGAAAGATTTCGAAACAGTGATGAACTGCGGAACGAAACTACTCTCGGAAGGGATTTCAATTATCATCTTCCCCCAGGGAAGAAGAGGTAAATTATTCATACCGGAAGAGTTCAATACTCTTGGGGTCAAACTGGCAAAAAAAGCAGGAGTGCCAATTGTGCCGATAGCTATAAAAACCGATTTCTGGGGCAACGGAAAAATCATCAGAGAATTTGGCAGACTCGATCACAGAAAAATAATATATATGAAATTCGGAGATCCCTTCCCTGTAAAAGGAACCGGAAAAGAAGAAAACCAGTATATTATTAAGTATATTCAGGAAAACCTTGATGAATGGAGCCGCTAAAGAACAAAAACTATATAATTTTTAAGTGTAAATATTACAATTAAAAATTTTCTTTTAGATTTGTATAGACTAATTTGTTGTATTTAAAATGACTCGAATATTTAATAATGCCATTCAATTCCAACTAATTAACAATCAATTTAAAATACGTTAATATGACAATATTAGACTGGATCGTTTTAGGCATCTTCTTTCTTGGTCTTGTAGCCATAGCTATATGGTCTGCAAAGCAGAAGCAGGAAACATCTACAGATTATTTTCTTGCAGGCCGCGATGCCACATGGCTTGCAATCGGGGCATCAATTTTTGCGTCGAACATTGGTTCCGAACATCTTGTCGGCCTTGCCGGATCGGGTGCTTCCAGCGGAATGGCAATGGCCCACTGGGAAATGCATGGGTGGCTTATACTTATACTCGGATGGGTTTTTGTACCTTTTTATTCCAGGAGCAAAATATTCACTATACCCGAGTTTCTCGAAAAGAGGTATAACAAGGAATCGCGTTCTTTTCTTTCTATTATTTCTCTTGTAAGCTATATACTTACGAAAGTAGCTGTAACAGTATATGCAGGAGGGATAGTTTTTAAAGAGGTTTTCGGTATTGAATCAATATTCGGAATTGACTTCTTCTGGATTAGCGCTGTAGGACTGGTTATTCTCACCGGTATCTATACAATACTGGGTGGAATGAAGGCAGTTCTTTATACATCTTTATTGCAGACTCCGGTGCTGCTTATAGGGTCAATAGCCGTACTTATTATCGGGCTTATAAAAGCCGGCGGCTGGTCGCAGGTTATGGAGATTTGCCGTGCTGTTCCGGTGAATGCCGACGGCGATACTATGGTAAATCTGATACGTTCAGCCCGGGATCCTGAATACCCGTGGACAGGCGTTATTCTCGGTTCGGCAATAATAGGATTCTGGTACTGGTGCACCGACCAGTATATCGTTCAGAGAGTGCTTTCGGCACGCGACCAGACACAGGCAAGAAGGGGAACTATTTTTGGCGCTTATTTGAAACTCACACCGGTATTCATTTTCCTTATACCCGGCATGATAGCTTATGCCTTAGCGCAGCAAGGAATAATACATCTTCCAAGTTCCGATTCGGCCTTTGCAGTTCTTGTGAAAGAGCTTCTCCCTATCGGGTTCAAAGGACTTGTAGTCGGAGGTTTGCTTGCCGCACTTATGAGCTCACTCGCTTCATTGTTCAATTCATCTGCAACTTTATTTACAGTAGATTTTTATAAAAAGTTCAAGCCGCAGGCTCCGGAAAAAGAACTTGTAAGAGTTGGCCGGATAGCTACTGCCGCAGTTGTTATTCTTGGAATTCTATGGATACCCGTTATGAAAGGACTCGGCAAAGTTCTCTATGCTTACCTCCAGGATGTGCAATCGTTGCTTGCACCGGGTATAGCGGCTGTGTTCCTTCTCGGTGTATCGTCGAAAAAGATAACATCAAAAGCAGGCATTACAGGTCTTGTTACCGGCTTTGTTCTCGGTATGCTCCGACTTGGTCTCAGAGTGTTCCAGGAAGGAATCAATCCCGATGGTATTATATATAAGATATTTATTGCTCCTAACTGGCTTCATTACGAAATTGCGCTTTTCTTTTTAGTTATTATCCTTATGATCGTTGTCAGTATGTTTACGCCAAAACCCGATCCGGCGGCAATCAGAGGCCTTTATTTCGGCTCGGCAACACCCGAGGAAAAAGCAATAACCCGCGCAAGCTGGAACAAATGGGATGTAATAAATACTATAATAATTCTTTCTGTAATTGTTGCATTTTATGCTTATTTCTGGTAAAAATTACTTAATAGAAAAATAAAAATGGAAGAACTTAAGAATCTTGAAGTATGGTTTATAACAGGCAGCCAGCATCTTTATGGGAATGAAACACTCGAACAGGTTGCGCTGGATTCCCAAAAAATAGCGGCAGAATTGGATAATTCGAAAATAATTCCGGTAAAGATTGTTTTCAAGCCGGTTCTTACAACCCCCGAATCTATTTTTGAATTATGCCTGAAAGCCAACGATTCCGATAAATGTATTGGCCTGATAATGTGGATGCATACATTTTCTCCGGCAAAGATGTGGATTAAAGGTCTTTCGGTGCTTGATAAGCCGTTTCTTCATCTGCATACACAGACTAATAAGGATATTCCATGGGATACTATTGACATGGATTTCATGAATCTGAACCAGTCGGCTCATGGCGACCGGGAATTCGGTTTTATTTGTTCGCGGATGAAGCTGAACAGAAAAATTGTTGTAGGCCATTATAAAGACCGTGAGGTAATTGAAAAGATTGCAGTATGGACAAGAGCCGCTGCAGCTTTTGCCGATGCAAAAAATATGAAAGTGGCAAGGTTCGGGGATAATATGCGCGATGTGGCGGTAACGGAGGGAAATAAGGTAAGTGCTCAAATGAAGCTCGGATATTCAGTTTACGGTTATGGAGTGGGTGATCTGGTACAATATATAAATGATGTCAAACCTGCAGCCATAAAGAAACTTTTAGCCGAATATAGCAGTGAATATAAACTCGACAAAGCTGTTGCCGGTTCTGAAACACTTTTTGAGGCCGCAAGAATAGAAGCAGGTATGGAAAATTTTCTGAAAGACGGCAATTTCAAAGCATTTACAACAACTTTCGAGGATCTGCACGGCCTTAAACAACTTCCTGGGCTGGCTGTACAGAGGCTGATGGCAAAAGGCTATGGCTTCGGAGCTGAAGGCGACTGGAAAACTGCCGCACTTGTACGCTCGATGAAAGTAATGGGGGCAGGACTGAAGGGCGGTACTTCCTTTATGGAAGATTATACATATCATTTCAATCAGGAAGGTATGAAGGTTTTGGGAGCTCATATGCTCGAGGTTTGCCCGTCAATAGCAAAAGGAAAACCTTTGCTCGAAATACATCCTCTTTCAATAGGAGGAAAGGCTGAACCTGCCAGACTGGTGTTTAACTCTCTTACAGGAAGTGCAATCAATGTATCGGTAATCGATATGGGTAACAGGTTCAGGATGATAGTAAATGAGCTTGAAGTTGTGGATTGTCCTCCAATGCCGAAACTACCCGTTGCGAGAGTGCTGTGGATGCCACTTCCTGACCTTAAATCTGCTGCGGAGGCATGGATATTAGCTGGAGGAGCACATCATACCGGATTCAGTATGGCAATTACTTCAGAGTATATGGAAGATTTTGCAATGATGAACGGAATCGAATTCCTCCTTATTGATAAAGATCTTAACATTCCTGCATTCAAAAATGAATTGAAATGGAATGATGTATATTATCATATTGCTGGGGGGATGAAATAAATTCTGAAAATTACAATGAAAATCTATTCAAATATTCCGAAACATCTTGTGGCGGTTGATTGTATCATCTTCGGATATGATATAATTGAGAAAGAAATAAAGCTTCTTCTTGTAAAGAGAAATTTAGAACCTGCCAGAGGACAATGGTCGCTTGCGGGCGGCTTTGTTATGGAAGAAGAAAGCCTTGATGAGGCAGCCATACGTATTCTATATAACCTTACCGGTTTGAAAAACATTTATATGGAGCAAAATTATACTTATGGTGAGGTAAACAGAGATCCTGGTGCAAGGGTTATTTCCACATCATATTATGCATTGACGAAAATCCATGATATTGATAAGAATATTACTGAATTGAATGGTGCCCACTGGCATTCCTTATCACGTTTACCGGAACTAATTTTCGATCATCCTGTAATGGTTAAGAAAGCTATGGAGGAACTTCAAAAACAAATTAAAATTAAACCTGTAGGCTTTGAACTTTTACCCGAGAAGTTCACTCTTGTTCAGCTCCAGGATCTTTATGAAGCAATTTACCAGAAAAAAATAGATAAAAGAAACTTCCGGAAAAAAATGCTCTCGATGAATCTGCTTGAAAAATTGAATGAGAAAGAAAAACAAACATCAAAGAAAGGAGCATGGTACTATAAGTTTATCCCTGAAAAATACAGACTTTTCACTATGAACGGATTCTATTTCAACCTTGATGTAAGTTGAAATACTAAAGTTTCTTTAATAATTAAAGTATATTTCATTTTTCAGATAGGAATTGAGGCAAATTACATATTTTTATAAGGGGAAGATGAAAAACGATTCAATTGAACGGTTCAAAAAATATATTTGTGAGGCAAACCTTGAAATCGTAAAACAGGGGCTGGTGATTCATAGCTGGGGAAATGTGAGCGGCCGCGAACCTGAAACCGGATATATTGTGATAAAACCATCGGGAGTGAGTTATAACCGGATGAAAGAATCCGATATGGTGGTGCTCGATATTTCAGGCAATATAATAGAAGGTAAATGGAAACCATCCACTGATACACCCACACATCTTTTGCTTTACAAATCATGGCCTTTGGTGGGAGGAATAGTACATACTCATTCAACTTATGCTACGGCATGGGCACAGGCAGGGAGAGGAATACCTCCTTTTGGCACTACACATGCCGACTGCTTTTATGGTGAAGTGCCATGTACCAGGAAGCTGACAAATTCAGAGATAAAAAACGATTATGAGGTTAATACAGGAAAAGTGATAATCGAAAGACTAAACAACACTGATCCGTTGAATATACCTTCAGTTCTGGTAAATAGACATGGACCGTTTGTATGGGGAAAAGATGCAGATGAAGCTATTTACAATGCCGTTACTCTCGAGGAAGTAGCAAGAATGGCATTTTATACAACACTTCTGGGAAGAAATGAGCCGATCGAACAGGAACTTCTCGATAAGCATTTTTTCAGGAAACATGGAAAGAATTCATCATATTATGGGCAGTAAAAAATTAATTTAGCGTATGGAAGATAAATATGTTATAGGTCTTGATTATGGTACCGATTCGGTCCGGACTATTGTTGTAAATGCCAGAAACGGCGAGACTGTAGGCTCATCTGTTTTTGAATATCCAAGATGGAAGAAGGGACTTTACTGTAACCCGTCAGTCAATCAGTTTCGGCAACACCCTCTCGATTATATTGAGGGATTGGAAATTTCAGTTAAGGAAGCCATCAGGGGGTTAAGCAATGGAATTGTCGAAAATATTGCAGGAATAACTGCGGACACTACCGGTTCAACTCCTGTAGCTGTCGACAGGCAAGGCATGCCTCTGTCGCTTATAAAAGAATTTGAGAATGACCCTGATGCCATGTTTATTTTGTGGAAGGATCATACTGCTGTGAATGAAGCCGCTGAAATAAACAAGCTTGCAAAATCATGGGGCGGCGAGGACTACACAAAATATGAAGGTGGCGTTTATTCATCGGAATGGTTCTGGGCAAAGATACTGCGTATTCTTCGTACTAATGAAAAAGTAAGACGAAACGCATGGTCGTGGGTTGAGCATTGTGACTGGATTCCTGCCTTACTAACAGGTAACACTGATCCCCTGAAGATTAAAAGAAGCCGTTGTGCCGCCGGCCATAAAGCAATGTGGCACGAGAGTTTCAATGGCCTGCCTTCTGAAGAATTTCTTGTAAAACTTGACCCTCTGCTTTCAGGACTCCGTGAAAGACTCTTTTCCGAAACCTTCACATGCGACGTTGCAGCAGGCACACTTTCAGAGGAGTGGGCTGCAAAACTTGGACTTTCAAAAAATGTAAAGATTGGCGTCGGAGCTTTTGATGCACACCTTGGTGCAGTTGGAGGGGAGATCAGACCTTATCAGCTTGTAAAAGTTATGGGAACCTCAACCTGCGATATGCTTATAGCTCCAATGGAAGATATTGAAAATAAACTTATTGCCGGAATATGCGGGCAGGTTAACGGTTCAATAGTTCCTGGAATGGTAGGACTTGAGGCAGGGCAATCGGCCTTTGGTGATGTTTATGCATGGTTTGGCCGGCTGCTTTTGTGGCCTGAAGAAGAAATAGTTCAAAAAATGACATGGCTCGATGAAAAGAGCAAAGAACGCCTGAAAAATGAATTATCAGATCGTATAATTGCCGAACTAAGCACCTGTGCAGAGGTTCTGAAAGATGAAGAGTCATCTTTAATCGCACTCGACTGGCTTAATGGCAGACGGACACCTTTTGCAAATCAGGAACTTAAAGCCGCAATCGCAGGTCTTACTCTCGGCTCTGATGCGCCGCGGATTTTTAAAGCTCTGGTTGAGGCTACTGCCTTAGGTTCCAAAATGATCAATGAACGTTTTATGTCTGAAGGCGTAAGAATAGATGGCGTTATAGCTATCGGCGGAGTGGCAAAGAAAAATCCTTATGTGATGCAGATAGTTGCCGACGTGCTTAATATGCCGATAAGAGTTGCAAGCTCAGACCATACAGTTGCTCTAGGCGCAGCAATGGCTGCATCGGTTGCAGCCGGAATACACCCCGATATTCCATCGGCACAAGAAGCAATGGGGGGAGGATTTGAAAAAGAATATACACCTGATCCGGTACGGGCAAAAAAATATGAAGCACTGTACCGGAAATACAAAAAACTAGGCACATTTATTGAGAAAGAGATGACCTAAAAATTACTGACATCATTCCCTGGAGATGATCGGAAATAAATCTGCATTATTCCGGGAAGGAAACTCTTAATAGATATATCTTAAACAAATTGCGGGAAATTAAACAAATCATCTCCTCCTCTGAATTTGTATCGTTTTATAAAATCACTATTTTTGGAGCTAAAGAAATGTACAATAACTATGACAAGAGAATACCATGTCTTTATGCCTGATGCTTTTGGAACTATAAAAGATGAATGGAGACAATGCCTGAAAAAGATTGAAAATAAGTCTCTTGAAGGAAACAGACCGGTTAAACTTAATGTTTTTGCAGATATTCCTGATTATGTTTCATATACTATGGTTTGCAATTGTGTTTTGAAGGATATTAAAAATTGCTTTGGAGATAACTCACCTTCTGTAAATATTACTGCTCAACTACCGGAGAAACCAGGGAAAATTTCCGTTGAATCTCTTTTCGTAAGGCCATCTTCGGCTGAAATAAAAACAAAATTCTATAATTCGTTGCCTTATGTTGTAATTCAGGAACCAGGTAATAAAAAAGAAGTTTGGGGTGCAGGACTTGGAAGCGGATTTTTTCCTTATGATACAAGGAAAGCATCATCAGCAGCATTTGAACAAATGATAGACATACTTAAGGCTGAAGAAATGACTCTCGATAACGTGGTAAGACAATGGAACTATGTGGGTAATATACTTGAAGTAAAAGAAGGTTATCAGAATTATCAGATTTTTAATGAAGTAAGAAGTGATTATTACAGGAAATACAGAACTTTCAAAAACTTCCCTTCTGCTACCGGGGTGGGAATGAAGTACGGTGGAGTAATACTCGATTTCTATGCATTAAAGCCGGATGAATCAATAAGGATTTTGCCGGTTAACAATCCATTACAGGTAAATGCTTATGAATACAATCAGCAAGTATTAAAGGGGATGCCCGGACCCGATAAAGAAATAAAAAATCCCCCGCAGTTTGAACGGGCACTTATTGTAGAAAATAACTTCTGCTCCACTCTTTTTGTGTCCGGTACTGCTTCAATTATCGGACAGGATACCGCAGGAGTAGGAGATGTTGAAAAACAGGCAACTGTAACGATAGAAAACATAAAAAGACTTACTGATCCGGAAAGAATATCACAGATTACGGGAAAAAGTGGAAATTTTTCAGGAAAATTTTTACTATTAAGAGTTTATATAAAAAATCAGGATTATTTCAGTATTGTAAAAGTTATGACTGAAAAGAATTTTCCCGGGGTGCCGGCAGTATATATCGAAGCCGACATTTGCCGTGATGACCTTCTGACAGAAACAGAAGGGGAAATGGTTCTTTATCAAATGGAGTATGAATGACATGAATACAAAATTTATTCCAGGGGTCGTTGTACATTACAAAAATCCGTTTCATCTGGTATGCCATTAAAAAATATATGTATTTTTACACATAAGTTAAATTATCTATAAATGAAAAAGGAGATTATATTATTAATTGTTTTAATTACAACAGGAGCGATTATCACATCCTGCAATCAGCAGAGGAAAAGCAAAGCTCAGGTAACAAAAGAAACTTATGGAATGTATAAGGGTAAGGAAGTTTTTCTTTTTACCCTTAGCAACAAAAATGGTAATGTATTGAAGTTAACCAACTACGGGGCGAGAATTACCTGGATTGAAGTTCCTGACAGAGAAGGTAAAAAAGAAAACGTCACCTTCGGATTTGACACTTTTGATAAAATGATTAACGGCGACCCTTATTTCGGTGCAGTTGTTGGCAGATATGCAAACAGGATTGCAAAAGGAAAATTCAAACTCGATGGCGTCGAGTATTTACTTGCGATTAATAATGGTCCAAATTCTCTTCATGGTGGACCAGGAGGATGGCACAGCGTTGTTTGGGATCCTGAAATAATTAAAGATTCAAAATATCCTTCGGTAAAATTCACATATCATAGCCCCGATATGGAAGAAGGCTATCCGGGTAATATGGATGTAGAAGTTTTATATACCTGGACAGATAACAATGAAATAATAATTGACTATAAATGTACAACTGATAAGAA
>CAZIRN010000052.1:0-12145 GCA_964541495.1 uncultured Rikenella sp.
CGATTGAACTTTTGTGCTAAAAATCCGCCACTACGCCAAGCCGCAAAACGTTATAGCTAATGCTTGTGTCTGTCCTGAATTATGTCTGCATAAATACTATTTATTTACAAATGTTCGAAATACACGACTTCAACCTGCTTATCTAAGTAAAATAAATTTGACTTGTATTGAAATATTTCGGACATTTAATGTATTGTAATCTGCAGAATATTAGCTGTATTATATAAATTTTTGATTATTAGTCTTTGGGCGCAATTGTTTAGAGATAAAACGAATAATTGACTGAATTATGAAGGCACAAATAATTAAAACCGGAAATCTTTTTATGCTCCTGCTTATGTTTATAATAGCGGCTACTTGTGAAAGAGAAGACGAATACGAAATCATCATTTTAGAATATGTAAAATGTCCATGCGATTCTGAAAAGAGTTTTATTAAATCAGTTACTTTAGAGAAAGTAGCATTGTTTGATACAACCAAGACTGCTTTTTCAGAGATGCAGGAACTTACTTTAGACGGAGACAGCTCCACTTTTATAAGTTATAATCCGGAAAGTAATAATGCTGTTTTATATTCTTATAAAGGAATATACGAAGGTATCGGATATATCTGCAATTTTCCGGAAGTTGCTGAAGACTGGGAGATACCATATGGTGGGTTACATATTTCATTTTCTTCAGATGCATATGAAACTTGCAGGTCAGGTATCTCTGTAGGTGATTTGGTAACATTTTCAGATAATGTATTAACATCATTAAAAAAATACGAGAAGTGAAAAAATCAGGTATAATTGGTCTGCTTATATTCATCATTTTTTTTCTGCTAACTCCCAGGACGTATATATATACGGCAGGAATGGAGCAATGGAACTTTTTTCAAGGATAGACAGCATAGTACAAATCAAATTTAAAGATGGGGTAAGCGACAGTTCAAAAATAGCTATTGTCAGATCAATAAATAAAGATGTCGATTATTCTGGGATTTCAAAAGAACAGAGTATACGTATCCCGATAGATAAAAACAGTCTGCCTGATTATGAAAAATTGAATAATAATAGATCATTGGTTTATGCCAATCAATCATTACAATATAAAGATGGTGTGATTCAGATACCTACCGATAAAGTATTAGCACGAATTAAAGATGGTTATAATATTAAAGACATATTAGACGAGCTAAATATAGAATATGCAAGAGTAAGTCGTATTGGGCATAATGTTAACTCGTATTTAATTGTATTAAATAGTGGACAGTCAATAAGAACAGCAAACATACTTTATGAGTCAGGTTATTTTAAGCATGCCCAGCCTTCTTTTACGCGGCTTATAACCCTTTCTAATACTTATTATACAGATCAATGGGGGTTGAATAATACCGGGCAACGAGGAGGAACAGCAGGAATCGATATTAATGCCCCAGAAGCGTGGGTGTTGACAGAAGGATCTAATAATATTGTGATTGCAGTCCTTGATAATGGAGTAGATGTGGATCACGAGGACCTTGAGGATAATTTACTCACTGGGTTTGATGCTACGGACGGATTAGATGGAGAAGTGAATGGTAATTGCCATGATAACTATGCTCATGGAACGTGTTGTGCGGTTATTATTGCTGCAATCGACAATTCCATCGGAGTAAAAGGCGTAGCTCCAAACTGTCATATTCTTCCTGTTAGGATTATGGAAACAAACTCAACCTCAGATGATGAACATTTAGTCATTGGCATGAATTATGCGTGGGAAATAGCAAACGCTGATGTCATTAGTTGTTCATGGAGCGGACTGGGTTCCTCTATAAATGACCTTGATGATGAGATAAGTTATGCACTAGAGTTAGGTCGGGATAGCCTTGGATGTGTGGTTGTATTTGCTACAGGGAATGATAATACCTCTGTTTATTATCCTGCAAATAGTAATTCAGATATCATTGCTGTTGGTGCAATTAACCCTTGGGGAGAACGAAAAAGTCCGAATTCAAGTGACGGTGAAAGTTGGTATCGAGGCTATCCATTTAATGATTATTTAGGAGGAAGCAATTATGGAACTGAGCTATATATAATTGCACCAGGAATTTTTATAACAACTACCGATATTGAAGGTTCTGCAGGTTATAGCACTACAGATTATGATTCATTTTTTGGAGGCACATCTGCAACTACACCGCATGTATCAGGAGTTGCTGCACTAATTTTATCTGTTAATCCGTATTTAACACAGGATCAGGTACGTGATATAATAGAGTCAACTGCCCGAAAAGTAAGAACAGACCTATACACTTACTCAACAACAACTGGAAGAACAAACGGTACCTGGAACAACCAGATGGGTTATGGGTTAGTTGATGCATACGCTGCTGTCTTAGCTGCAGCTGGTGGCCTAATATCCGGACCTATACAGGTTTGCACATCAGGTTCAACTTCCAGTATATCACCCCTTGCCCCATTCGATTCTATACATTGGGACAAAGGTGCCTGCCTAAGTATCAGCGCCGGCCAAGGGACTACGTCCTGTACATTTGTTGCTAACTGTTATGGAAGCAGTTACATAAGTGTCACTGTATATGCCAATGGCCACGGCACTACCTTGCCACAAAAAACTGTTTATGCAGCCTTAGCAACGCCACCCCTTTTCGATGTAAGTGGCCCCGGATCGATTATCCTTAATAGTACAGAACATTATGTGGCGGATATTATACCCAGGGATCTTTCAACACATGGTATTTATTATTATGATTGGTCTGTAACCAGCAAACTTCAGTTTGAAAGCTCTCACGCTTACCGTACGGATGCTTACATTAAGGGTATTTCTCTTGGATTCGGAACTATTAGTTTTTATACAACTAATGGGTGTGGCACATCTACATTTAATTTTCTAGTGAGAGTTGTATCAAGCAGATCGCTTAGTATATATCCGAATCCTGCGAGTAATGAAATTACTATAGAAATAGATTATGAAGCAAATGTTGAGGATGATTCAAACAAACTTCCAATATCTGAGAATTTACATGATGCGGAGTACTTGGTTACCGTCTACAACAACGCTGGATCGCCTGTCTTCATCAATAAATACCTTAATGTTACTGAAATAAGAATTAATACGTCCAGTTGGCAAAAAGGCATTTATTATGTGGTACTGACGTTTAACGGGGAAAATTATTCCGGGGTGTTAATAATTGAATAACAAGTTACGCATATACTATTATTTATTTAACTGAAAATTTTGTTTCACCACGACTTGCTGTCCTAGGGTAAGTTCCTAATAAAGTGAACTCTATTAAAAAGCACTAGCTATAACAGGTCGGTATATTTCATTTGCTTGTCATGGTTTTTGCTCGTCACCTGGAACACTCTGTTTCAAAAGAGAGCTTTGTAATTCCCAGTAAGCTCGTGGCTGCGTCGCGACAACCAGATAATCGACATAAGAGATTTGTAATTACGCCGTGATGGCAAAAACCACGCCAGCCCTCCTAATGTCGGGCAGGCAAACAAAACATACCGCCGAACGTTATAAGCCATTCGTACCTGCAATTAATCCTTATTTGTGAAGACAATATTGAATATAGATAAATAGTTATAACATAACATCTAATCTTAACAAAATGATCATAAAAAATTTTCATCCATTCCGATTTGCAATACTTGCTATTATAATTTGTTCGTATGTTCAAATTTCCTATGGACAGGAGACTGAAAAAATATCTATCGGAGAAAAAATAAAAATTAATTCTACTGTATTAGGACATGAGAGAGAGATTTTAATTCACCTTCCTCCTGGATATCAACAAACAAAGGCTACATATCCTGTCATTTATGTCACTGATGCAGAGAAATCGTTCTTGCTTGTAACATCAATGTATGACATTTTCCCTGCAGGAGGTATCTTTCCCAATGCTATTATTGTAGGCATTGTAAATCGCGGAGAACAGCAACGATATCTTGATTTTGCTCCTCTAATTAAAGATCAACCAGGAAGTGGACGGGCAGAACTCTTTATAGAATTCTTAAAAAATGAATTATTCCCATATATCGAACAAAATTATCGAACTCAACCTTTTCGGATTCTCTTCGGGCATTCATTTTTAGGAATGTTTTCATGCCATGTCTTCCTTACACAACCCGAACTGTTCAATGCTTATATTATTTCATCACCTGATTTACGCTGGATCAAGGATAGTCTAACAGTTAATAACTTAAAAAAATTGTCAAAGCCAACTTTTATCCATATCTCTAATGGATCCCTTGAAAAGCCATCACAGGAGATTAAACTATTTGTAGATTTGCTAAAATCAATCGATAATTTGACTTTTCAGTATACTGTAAATCAAGGAGAAAGTCATCAATCTAATGGAGTATTCAGTATTATCAACGGATTACGATTTATCTATTCAGATTGGAGTTTACCAAAACCTCCAAAGGATTGTACTCCTGTTGAAATTGAGGAACATTATAAAAAGCTTTCATTAAAATATGGATATAAAATAGCTAATCCATTGCTGACTGACAATTGAAATAATAAAATAACGGCTTATAACACGGACGGTAGGGTCAATAAGCTTGTCATGGTTTTTGCAAAACCCTGCTCGTCAGATAAATACTGCTGAATCTTGTACCCGGATGCCCGCACCTGCTCGCAATTTTGTCTTCTGTAACTTGACAGTCTTCTGGCTCCGGGATAGTTTGTACCGCGATCCGCCAGTTGGCGGACCAGTGCCCGCAACCAACTTTGTAACCTGGGATAGTTTTGCGGTTCCGATTAAACTTGTACCGCGATCGCGCCAGAACTCAATAAAATTTGTACCATGACGGCAAAAACACGCGCCAAACCCTACTTGCACCGTGACAGTTTTCTGGCCCCGCTGGCGCGGGGTACCAGTCCGCCATCTGGCGGATGTCCGGTGCTTGCGTCGGGTTACGCTTACTGAACCCTACCGCCGGGCCGTTAGGCACAAGGCGAAAAAATGGACACCATGACATATTTTTACTTTTATATTGTAGAATTTACGAAAAGTTGATTTAATATGGATGAAATAATTTCAGAGGTTCAAAAACAAAAATGGAGAAAGAATTATCTTTCAAACAGGTACCTTGCTTCTTTATCGCTTTCTGGTCTGGAAAGCCGTCTCGATGATATTTTAATAAACTTGTTGTTCTTCTCGAAAGACGGTTCCATTTCTTTTGATCAAACAAGCCAAATGAATGGATTAGTAGAAAGATTTGTTCACGTTGATGAAGAAATGAGGGAAAGAGGTTTATCTATAAATCTCGTAAACAAAGCATCCGAATACAAAGAAAAATATCCAAATATTTTAAAGGCAATTACCGTATGGAATGACCGTAAACCATTAACGGGAGATTATCTTGTTAAATTTAGTAAAAAGGAATATCTTGAACAGATGATAGACTTTGGTAAAATTCGTGTGAGTGATGCTGGTTTTTATAATGACCCATCTTTAAATTTGGCGGTTAGGGATAATGAATTGTCACAGACAATTATATTGCCACATGGCACAAAGATTAGAAAAAAAATGTCTTCTGGAGAATATGAGGAAATAAAAGGGATTCAAAGTATATCTTTGACAAATAACTATCCTGAAAATTTCTATGTTTATTGTTTGACAAAGACATATCAACATCGCCTTTTTGATGATTTTAATGCTGATGCGTGCTTATTAATTTATGATTTAAAGAAATTTTTCGATAGGTTTTTAAATTGCCTAAAGAAAAGCTATTCTGATTGGCAACTTAAATCAGGAGACGTACGGTACAACGATCCATTTTTTCCACCAATATCCTCAGATATTCCATTTAATAAGCATTTTCGTTTTTGGTATCAAAGCGAGTTTAGAATTGCAATTAAGCCCAAAAAGCCTGAGGAAAAATTGGGGCCAATTTACCTTGAGATAGGTTCTCTTACTGACTGTTGCGAACTGATAACTCTTTAAATTTGGTCTTAATTTAATTATTAACTAATTGATAATGAAAACGCCCAGTTGCTAACATGCGGTATATTTTATTGCCGAGATAGTGCTGAAATTAAGGTTTGTGGCTCGCTTCAACCTTCATCGTGGCTTCACAGTGACGTGCTCCGAAATCGGCAACAAAAACATACCGCTGTCCGTTGTACGCAAGTGTAAAAAACCCAATTTGCAGGTTAACAGTACAATTTGTATCTTAGCTAAAAATTTAAAAGTAATGATAGATAAGAGAGTAATATTGGTTGATTTGAAACGTAAGTTGGAAGAATATTATTCTGATTCTGTTAAAAATGTAGTATTATTTGGATCTCAAGCGAATAACCGCGCAAATGAGTATTCAGATTATGATGTATTAATTCTTTTGGGGCAAGATTACACCAAAAATGATGAAAATCGGATTTTGGATATTTGTTATGACATTGATTTGAAATATAATATTATAATTGATGTCCATTTGCTTTCGACTAAAGAGCTTGATACAAAACGAGGCAAACAGCCAATATTTATTAATGCTCTTAAAAATGGGATTTACGCATGAGTATTGATAATCAAGATAGGTTAGATTTAATCAAATATAGATTAGCCGAGGCAAAAGATACACAAGCCGATGTTGAACTTTTAATTTCTCATGATAGGTTGCGAGCTGCAATAAACAGGATTTATTACTCCATGTTTTACTCTCTTTTAGCATTAGGATTAAAATATGAATATGAAACATCAAAACATACCCAACTAATTGGCTGGTTTAACAAGAACTTCATACACGAAGGATTAATTGATTCAAAATATGGGAAAATAATAAACAATATAATGGTCTAGAAAAACTGGACAGGAATTTACTAATTTTAAAATTTCTGTCACATGAAAAATTCAAGAAGAACATTTACGGCTGAATTTAAAGCCAAGGTTGCCATAGAGGCAATAAAAGAAATCAAGACCATATCTGAGCTTGCCCAGATTTACCAGGTTCATCCGAACTTAATAACGCATTGGAAGAAAGAGTTTCTATCCAATGCCGGGAAAGTTTTCGACACCGGGAGGGATGGTTCCGCCGAGGTAAAGAAGCTTAAAAAAGAGAATGAGGACCTGGTCCACCAGATCGGGCAACTGTCAGTAGACATCAACTGGTTAAAAAAAAAGGTTCTGTAGTACCACTGGATACACGTAGAAAGATGATTGACCGTGAAGAAGGCCCAATGAGTGTATGTCATCAATGTGAACTTCTTGGCATTGCCAGGAGCTCGCTCTATTATACGCCATCAAAAGCTGGCGACAAGGACCTGCAGTTAATGGAGGCACTTGATAAGCTGTATCTTGAAGATCCGACAAGAGGTACCCGAAGAATGGTTCGTGAGTTGCAGAAAAAGGGTCATAAGGTAGGTCGGCATCATGTACGTACTCTTATGCAGATCATGCGAATAAAGACTGTTTATTGCCGACCGCGTACCACCATCATTGATCCTGCCAGGTATAAATACCCCTATCTGCTTAGGAACCTGGAAATACAAAAGGCCAACCAGGTATGGTCGCTTGATATCTCCTATATTCCCATGGCAAGGGGTTACATGTATCTTCTGGCCATCATGGATGTATACAGCAGATGCATCCTGGGCTGGAGTTTATCGAACACTATGGAAGCTGAATGGGTTGTCAATACTTTGCGAATGACAGTCAACAAATACGGGCGGCCTGAGATCATAAACTCTGATCAGGGAAGCCAGTTCACCTCAGATGAATATATTGATTTCGTTAAAAGTCTTGAAACTGTCAAAATCTCAATGGATGGCAAAGGTAGGGCGACAGACAACGTTTATATTGAGCGGTTCTTCAGGACCATTAAATACGAAAAAATTTACCTTGAACATCCGGAAAATGGTAGTGAACTCTACAATATCTGTTCACAGTTTATTAACTATTACAATGAAAAACGTGATCATTCTTCAATCGGGAATAACCCGCCAATCCTTGTATATCAAAGAGCTGCATGATTATTAACAAAAAAAGAAAGTTATGAGTCTCCCCCGAACCCCCTCATTTCAACATAAACACTTATATTTGATTAATAAATTGTCCAGTCTCATTAGACCATCTCAAACATCCAGTAATTCGGTTTGTATTGCTTCAAATAAATTTTCATTATTGATGCGGTTGCTTCAGACAATATAGTTATTCTATCCTTTGCTCCTTTACCACCGCGAACAAAAATTAACATCTTGTCAAAATCAATATCCGTTTTACGCAAGTTAATAAGCTCACTCCTTCGAAGGCCAGCGGAATATATTGTTGTTATAATTGCCTTGTGCTTTATATTATCCAGTGCATTTAAAATCAACAACGTTTCTTCCTCCGAGATAACATCAGGAAGAACCTTATCCTTGCGCGGTCGATCGATTTGGTGATATTCCTTGTCCAATCCAAGCACCTTTTCGTAATAAAACTTAATCGAATTTATTCGCTGGTTTTGCTGCGATTTGGAGATATCTTTTTTTCGTATCAGTTCAAGAAGGTATACGTTAATTTCGTCCTTGCTAATACTTTCAGGTTTTAGCCCTTCAAAATGATTAATAAACTCCTTGAAATACTTGACATACACCTTAACTGTATTGGGACTATATCTTTTTTGTTCCAGCTTCTCAATGTAACCATTGGGGAGGTTGATGTCACTTAGCTTCTTTGTTGGTTTTACAGACACAACTGTATGAGTAGTCTTTTTCTGTAAACCCGAATAATCGATGTATGCTAAATCCTTAAACATCTCGAAAAAATCACCTAACCTGAAATCCGAGACTGATAAATACCAACACCCTTTTGAACGGCTCCAGGTTGAAGTTGTTTTTTCTTTAAGTCGATTTATAATGGCTTGATTATATTCAAATATTATTTCAACAACATCGTTTTGGTGGTGTTTGCCATAAATGAGTTTTATTTTGGGTTTTGTGTTCAACCTTTGAGGATTAGGCTAAAACAAATGTAAAAACTTACCATTATTAATAAAAGGGTTTGTCGGAAAAAAATTTCATGGTCAATTCAGTTTTTATTCAACCATCGTAAACTTACCCTGGCCCATGAGTGGGGGGCAGGTGGGCCCCTGATACCGACCACCTTTTGCTAAGCGTCGACCATTTGATGGATATCTACTGCAAATCAGCCGTACAAGGTGCTGTAATGCTCCTGAATTCGACACCCGATACTACCGGCCTGATCCCGGTCTCACATGCTAATGTTTATAAAGCCTTGGGAGATGAAATTAAAAGGCGGTTTGATCATCCGGTCAAAACTGCTTCCGGCAACGGATATGAACTGACAATTTCCTTTAATGAACCCGCACTGATTACTCCTGTCGTTATCAGGGAAGAAATTGCCTTCGGCCGGCGAATACATGCTTATGTGATGGAGGGATATACAGGTAAGGAATGGATTGAACATACCGAAGGAAGCTCCATCGGTACTATGAAAACGATCCTTTTCCCGAAAAAAAAATTCAGAAAATCAGACTGCGGATAACAGAATCAAGAGCAAAACCTGTTGTCAGGGATTTTTTTATTTACTATGTCTGCGGGTATGAAAAAGACCTTTCATCAGCCGGTTCCGAAGACCTTACCACAACTATTGGCAATTGGGATGCTTCCACCTTTAATGAAGAATGGAAAAACGTGACAATCGATCTGACTCCATATATCAACCGCATTGGTCAGTATGAAATATCTATCAATATGGTGACCTGCGACTGAGCAAAGGATTGGGGACCTGAGTTCAAGGATTGGAACATTGAGATGTATGGCCGCCTGCTACCGGAAGCTATTGAAAGAGTAGGTAACACCTGGAAATTCCGAATCACCCGTTCACAGCAGACCGATAAACCAGAAGATTTCCCCACCCGTTTTCAGGTGAGCATTCGCAGCAAGCCGGGCAGAAAAGTCGGAACCATCGATCTCAGGAAAAACAGCTATTAAACCGTTTGCTTATCCGATCCTAAGGTACTGCATCGAACAAGGCCCTGAAACATGCAGACGGGTTCTGGTTCCCGCCTGCATCTTCTTCTTCATTTTTCCGCATTCCGTAAAATTCATCCAGAAACTTTCCGGCATCTGACCATACTGTCTGAACAACTCCCTGAAACCTTCCGCTCATCTCAGGAGGGGAATTTTTTCTGAAACGAAGCATGTCATTCAGTTGCTGAACAGCAACTTCCGGCCTGCGCCAGGGACAACTTACCACACGAAACCCTTTCATGGCAAAATAAACAGCAGTAGGAACTGCCTGTTCATAATGCCAGTCACAAATCATCACATCCTTTGGAATGAGATCAACAGCCCTGTGTGTACTGTTAAAGCTTGCTTCCCATTCTCCCAGTCCGGTAGTTTTTCCATCAAGCAGCCGGTCACCCCAGATCCACAAAGTACGGCCCTTTGACGCCAGATGATCCCTGATCAGTCTTACTTCGTTGGCAAACAGTTCTGCCTTGTCGTACCCTCCGCAGCGCGGACATTGTGATTCACCAATGTAAAAAACCTCATCCATACCGGCATGAAAAGCATCTGCCTCACACACATCACAAAGTTCGTCCACGAGGGCAAAAACTACTTCATGTACCTTTGGATGCAACGGACAATAACTTTTGCAATACAGATTGTCTGCATTAGGCCATTCATATTTTTCAGGCATTTTCACCCATGGTGTTTCGTCAAATTCAGGGTAAACCGAGAGCAATTTGTTAGGCGTACTGGCCCAGGATTGATGCCCCAGAAGGTTTATCTGAGGTATAAGGGCAATCTTGTTCTTCCTGCAGGCCGACACGATTTTCCGCAATTCCGCCCTGGTTAACGCCCCTTCCTCTCTCAGTTCAGGATGGCATTCGTATTGGTACCGGTAATCGACCCTCAGGATGAGGGTATTAACCTTCCGTGGAACCAGTTCTTCCCCTATAAACCGTATGAATCGATCCACATCGGCAGACTGGGGTGCTGCAATACAGAATCCACGTACCGGAAGAAGACTGTCAACGGGAACCTGCGAGGATATAACTCCTCCTGCTGTTAAAACTCCTATCAGAATGCCCATCAGCTTTTTCATAGAGAATAAGTTTAAATGGCAAAACTCCTGGAATTAACCGGATTTCTTACCATGAACACAATATCTGCCGACCGCCGTAAATGAGCCGTATGGAATTGTTCATGACGGAAGCAGCATGCATCCGCTGGTACTACATACTTAACCTATAAAACGAAATTTATCTGGACTGATACACCCTGACATAATCCACCAACATTCTTGTAGGAAACGCTGTGCTGTCCACTCCTTTCTGACCGCCCCAGCTTCCACCGACGGCAATATTGAGCAGAAGATGAAAACGTTTGTCGAAAGGCCACTCAGCAGAGCCTTTACCAGAGTTCATGAAGGTAAAATACTTTGTTTTGTCAACAAAGAAATCGATCTTTTCCGGAGTCCACTCAATAGCATAAATATGAAAAGCCTCCATGGCATCGTTTATTCGAATGGTATCCCCTTTCTGGGTGCCGATCATATGGTTAAAAGCCCCTGTATGCACTGTGCCATGGATCACTCCGGGATCAAAACCAACATGTTCCATAATATCGATCTCACCGCTGTGAGGCCAGCCCCCATATTCCCAGTCGGTTGGCAGCATCCAGATGGCAGGCCAGGTTCCAAGCCCTGAAGGAATCCTGGCTCGCACTTCAATTCTTCCGTACAACCAGTCTCCTTTTTCTTTGGTTACAAGCCGTGCCGAAGTAAAATTTCTTCCTCCGAAATTTTCTTTTCTGGCTTCAATGATGAGATTACCATCCTCAACCCGGGCATTTTCAAGACGTTTTTCGGTGTAGTACTCCAGCTCATCATTGCCCCATCCATGGCCACCTGTATCATATGACCATCGCGCAGGATCGGGAAGCCCATTATAATCAAATTCATCGCTCCAGACAAGCTGCCGGCTGTTTTTAGGGGTACAGCCTATTAAACCATAAAACACAACTAATAACAGAAAATAAATCGATTTATTCATAGAATGAATATTTAAGTTCTCTGTCGGGCAAGTTAAGAAATAATTGATTAAGCAGGAAATACATTTTGCCGGATAGAAGTAAAATTTTATCTTTCCATACATTTTCGCCTTTTTTCTAAAACTTCAGGAATGAAAAGTTCCTCATTATCC
>CAZIRN010000053.1:0-12013 GCA_964541495.1 uncultured Rikenella sp.
ACACTCTCGAGCAAAAATGAGAAGATTCGCAGGTTCTGGATTGAACATACGAAACGCTGCCGTGAGATTGCCGCCGAAATGGGCAGGCAACTCGGAATTCCGGCTGTTCACAATATATGGATTCCTGACGGTTCGAAAGACACATCCGTTGACAGATATACATTGAGGAAAATCCTGAAAAATTCCCTCGATGAAATATTTTCAATCGAATACCCAAAAGAATACCTTAAAGATTCAATAGAGAGTAAGCTCTTTGGAATTGGTTCGGAATCAATGGTTGTGGGTTCTTATGATTTCTATCTTGGTTATGCCGTCAAAAACAACAAGATGATTACACTCGATAACGGTCATTTTCATCCGACTGAGCAGGTCGGTGATAAAATTTCGACGCTCCTTCTTTATGTGGATGAAATACTTCTGCATCTGACACGCGGCGTAAGATGGGACAGCGATCATGTTCTCACCCTGAATGACGAACTTTTACTCATCGCGCAGGAAACAATAAGAGCAAAAGCTTTGAACAGGGTAAATATAGGCCTCGATTTCTTCGATGCAAGTCTGAACAGGCTGGGAGCCTATATCATAGGCACAAGGTCGGCACAGCTTGCCTTTATGTATGCGCTTCTGGAACCTGTCAATATGCTGGTAGAATTCGAGAACAAAGGAAAGAATTTCGAACGCCTTGCTTATCTCGAGCTTATGAAAACCAAACCTTTCGCCGCCGTGTATGATTATTTCTGCCTTATTAACGATAAACCGGCAGGCGAACAATGCATTAAGGAAATTCAGAATTATGAGAAAGATGTGTTACTGAAACGTTAATCTTTTGATTGTAAATGAAAGAGCCTGTTATTGCCGTTTTCGATATCGGAAAGACAAATAAAAAACTTCTTCTTTTTGATACTTCGCTTAATCTGGTGAATGAGTATGAAGAGAAATTTCCTGTCACAACCGATGAAGAGGGATTCGAGTGCGACGATATAGAGCTAATCGAGTCGTGGGTAAAAAATTCGATTATTGAACTTGTACAATCCAACAAGTTCAACCCTCTTGCAGTGAACTTTGCAACGTATGGTGCAACTCTGGCTTATATTGACAGCCATGGGAAGAGGCTAACGCCAATTTATAATTATCTTAAACCGCTTGACGAATCAATTCCGGAAGCCCTTTATAAAAAGTATGGCGGGAAAAATGAATTTTGCCGCTGTACCGCCTCTCCTGCACTTGGAATGCTGAATTCAGGCATTCAGGCCTTATGGCTCAAAAAGAAAAAACCCGAAGTCTTTTCAAAAACCAGATATATTCTTCATTTCCCTCAGTATTTTTTATTCCTTTTTACAGGCAGGACTGTTTCGGAACATACTTCGATAGGATGTCATACTGCAATGTGGAATTTCGACAAAATGACCTATCACAGATGGATAAAAGATGAAAACATCAAAGTCCCTGATCCAGTGCCGGTAACCACGATGTATGAAACAGTTATATCAAAGGCGAAGATCAAGATTGGCACCGGACTGCATGACAGTTCGGCTTCACTTGCACCTTTTTTCAATCCCGACGTCGGCAATTTTATTCTTGTCTCTACAGGAACATGGTGTATAAGTATGAATCCTTTCAATAACGAGCCGCTTACAACCGAAGAACTTGAACAGGACTGTCTTTGTTACATGAGTGTCAACAGTAAACCAGTGAAATCATCCCGCCTTTTTCTCGGGCATATGCACGATGAATCAGTTGCAAGGCTAAGTCAGTATTTCAGAATTCACGAGAACTCATTCCTTCTTGTACGGCCTGACTTAAAACTGCTCAATAAAATGATGAACAAGTTCGAAGGAGAAAAGATATTCACTGTGCCGGGCAGTAAGCCGGGAGCATTGAAAGATGAACCTGAATTGTTTCTGTTCGACAATTTTATCGAAGCATATCATCAGCTTATGATCGAGCTTGCCGACCTCACTGTGGAAGCCATAAACAGGGTGAAAGTGGAGAACGACCGGACTGAAAAAATATTCTTTACCGGAGGGTTTGTAAAAAATCCTCTTTTCATGAAACTCGTAGCCAGTTCATTTCCAGATAAGAAAATATTTGTTTCTGACATAAGCAACGGGACTTCGCTGGGAACAGCGCTTGTTACTTTAAACGCTCTTATGCCTCAGAAAGTTATCAATCCAAACCTTGGACTGACTGAAGTGATAATTTAATTCCGGTTTTTTTAACCGTGTTTTTTAAACAGAAAAAATCAAAAGCAGATTACTCTTTTCTAAGTATGGTAATAAGGGATTCTTTCTTAATACCTATTAGTGAAGCATTCAGAGTAACAAATCCTGTCAATGCCAATATAAAAATTATTACTATGGTTGATGCCCACGGTATGCCTGTGCCTTTTTCCAGAGACGGCAGGGTCGCCGTCAATGCTCCGGCAAATCCTGTAATTATGCCTGCGGAAAGAAAAATAAGTTGTTCGGAAATAACCATTTTTCTGATTCTTCTTTCATTAAAGCCGACAGCAAGCATCATTGCAAAATCTCTTTTCCGGTAATTATAATTCTGCCGGAGAACAAAACCAAGTCCAGCCACACCCATTATCATACCGAATGCTCCCAATACCGTAAATACTGAAAGGTATGTATTCGTTACTTCGAAAAATGTCGAAAGTCTCTCTTTTGTGCTCACAGCATTGATGCCGTATGCTTCGAATCTTGAATTCAAAATACTTATATAATCTTTCGTATTTTCCGGATTGCCGCTAATAAGAAAGACAGAGTAACCGATTGCCGATGGAAAATATCCGGTAAAAAATTTCTCACTGGTTATAATATAACCCTGAAATACAGACGATTTTAATCCGCCTGCTATGATGATATACAAATTTTCTCCCTGTTCGGTCGAATAAATAAGTGTATCTCCAACACTTTTTTTTAGTCCCCATTGAAGAACGGTCTGGTCGGCAAAGCCGTATATGATATTTCTGCCCGGAGACCTTTCGATCATTTCCCATGGATTCGAGGGATCGGCTTCAGGATGTAATGATGCAAAACTGAAGGCTTTGTTCTCAACCAGATATGAATTATCTATTCCCAGAAGGGGAGGGGAACTTACCTGATTGAGGTTCAGGCAGCTCGCGTCATCACCCTGTAACTTTCTCGCCTGAACAAATGTCATTTCTTTAGCAGGCAAATAATCCAGACCATATCTCTTTTTACCTTCCGGAGAATTCAGATTTTCTTTTAACGGAGTGGAAGTTTCGGCCCAGATCAGAAATCCACCTGTTCCACCGGTAGTTGACGTACTCTTCCCGGTAATCTCGAGTCTGTTGGCTCCTGTAATTATCAATGCAAACAAACCTGCTGAAATGAGCAATACCGGTAAGACGGCTCTGGCAGGATAAAAGCTATAATATCTTCGCGAAAGATTGTAGATAAACCCGGATGGTGAATTATCTTGTCTGCAACGAATAACCTGGTTATAAAAAAGCAAAATCAATCCTGCAAAAAGAAAAGCACCTGATAAATATGAAATGAGCAGTGAAGACTCATGCCTGAAAAATATATTTAGAAGTGAAAACAGAACGCCGGAAACAATTAAAACAAGAGACAAAACAGTTGTAATTCCGGTTTTTTCAGGAGGAAGGTGGAATTGCCTGCCTTCTTTTTCTGATATTTTCCTCAAAAATTTACCTGTTCTGTTATACTGGATTAATAACGAAAGGATTAAGGTTGATATGAAACCAGTTAAAACAGGCATTGCTCCGTTATATGCTGTAATCATCTCAGTATGAACAGCGCCTTGCCATACTGTGTTAAGTGCCTTGATAATTATCGAGTTGAATAACATTCCGGCAATAGCTCCGGTTATAGTGCCGGTTAAGGCAATAATGAAATGTTCCGAAAAGAGTAGTTTAATTATCTTTTTGTTTTTAAAGCCAAGGGCAAAAAGAGAAAAGATATGTTCTTTACGAAATTCGAGATAGGAATTTATTGCAAGAATAAGGAGCAATACACAGGCTGCAATGATAAAGAATCCGAGCGCCAGGAAAAGCATGCCGAAATCCACACTTCCGGCAGCCGCTTTCATCATCTCATTTCTAAGATTGATTACTTTGAAGCCAAAGCATGCCGGATCGATATTGCCTGTGAGTGCATATATTATTTCGTTTCTGCCGGCTCCCGAAGGTATCCTGATAGCGGTGGCCGGACCGAAATTGCTGCCCCATAACTCCTTTCCTTTATCATAGTTTAGAAAAATCTTTGGCGTACCGCGATATTTATTCCAATAATCCTCGTCCTTTTTTCTTATAAGTTCCGTTTTAATACTGACGCCTGCATCCCATGTCGTACACGACTTTTTCCCTGCAATACCCGGAAATTCAGGCATCAGCTCCGGATCGTACCATATACCTTCTATTCCAACAACCCCTGCTACTGTAAAACTTTCTTCTTTCTCGATAAAGTCTTTTATTCTTTCAGGTTCATACCATTTCAGCATCAATGTGTCTCCCTTCTTTGCTCCGATATCATCGGCCAGCCAGCTATTAATCAGGATATTATTGCCTTCGGGGACATCCTTATATATTGACTTTCCAACAGCAGATGCAAATGAGTAAGGATTAACTGCTCCATCCTTTCGTGTTGTGTTGATAAGATATGTAATTACAGGAACGGCGTCAGGTATAACATGCCGGATTTCATCAATCAAAGCCTGGTCAATGAAAATACGTGAAGAGGTTATTTCGGTCAGACCGGTAGCTTTATTGTTTCTGACTTTAATTCCGACGTCCGACGGAACAAGTATAGTTTTAAGTTTACCCATAAGTTCATCTTCATTCAGGCCGCATTTATAGTCAATCAGGATTTTGTTTGCACGTTTTGTGCGGCTTAATTCGGTTATATCAACAAAAACATTACCTGGAATAATCTGACTTATGCCGAGCGAGAAATTTCCGGTTTCACTTTCCGGTATAATATATTTTATTTTGAAGATATGAGTTGATACTTCACCCAGTGAAGGAGCAAAAGGGAAACCTGACGGAAGATCATCTATCAGTTTATGATTAAGTATGATTTCATCGCCGACGAAGAGATTAAGTGTTTTAGCAAGTTTTTCATTTATTGCGGCTTCGCCAGGTCCAATAGATTTTTGAGGTATATTATGAAAACTGTAGAAATCATGGTTAATACCGTAAATTTTAATGTTTTCTCTCCGGTTTACGTTTTCGTTAAATTTCTGAACTGTGCCTTCAGTTTCAAGTATCGAAGTACATTCTGCCCCGGTAATGCTTTTGAGTTTTCCCGATATCGGAGCATTAAAATACCTTAATCCGGAACTGACTACATAACCCGTGTTTCCGATCTTATTCATCGCCGAACTTTTCAGACTTTCCCGGACCGAATATCCGGTAAGAAGCGAGCCGGTTATTACTGCAGTAAGTATAAGTATAATAACAGCCTGGTTCAGGGCCTGTTTCCTGTAATAGACCAGCGACTTCAGAGCCAGATGTCCAATATTCAGTTTCATTTACACAGGTTCAGATTCTTGCTAGATTCCCTTCTTCTATCCTGTAAATAACCGACATTTTTTTTGCCAGTTTTTCAGAATGTGTGGCAAGAATTACAGTTGTACTCTCCAAGGAGCTTATTTCCCTTAGTAAGTCGCCAAGTATTTCGGCATTGGCAGCGTCGAGTGAGCCGGTTGGTTCATCGGCCAGCAATAAATCAGGTTTGTTTACAAGAGCCCTTACAAGCGCTGCCCTCTGCGCTTCACCGCCGGACACCTGAAACGGATATTTTTCAGAAATGCTATCTATTCCAGTTTTTTGCATGAGCCTCATGACATAATTTCTTTTTTCGCTATATTTTTCATCATCAACCTTGCCTGCAAAAAGAGGAAGCAAAATATTATCAATAATTGTAAGATAAGGCAGAAGGAGATGATCCTGAAAGATAAATCCCGCATATTTATTTCTGTATTCGGCAGCCTCGTCGTTCGAAAAATTATTCAGGATTTTTTCCCTAAAAAATATTTCACCGGAATCCGGTTTGTCGAGAAGGCCTATAATATTCAAAAGTGTTGTTTTGCCTGAACCTGATGGTCCCATAACCGCAATGGTTTCACCTTCACCTGCTTCAAGGCAGAGACCCTCGAAGACAACGCCGCGTTGCGGATACGACTTACTAATATTTTTTAATTGTAGCATCTTGCTATGAATTAATGCAATATTATGTCAAAAAAGATTATTATAAACCTGCATGAGAGCTTTTGCCGTTTGTTCAGTTGTGAGTTTAGCCATTACATTTTTTTTCATTTTTTTTGTCCAAAAACCAGCAACCTGCCGTCTTCAGTAAGAATATAAAATCTGTCTTTTGTTATAGCAGGAGAACTGCTTACTGGAGCTCCTGTATTGAAACTCCATAGCTTTTTTCCGCTCTTAAGCTCCAGCATATAGATATATCCATCCGTACTTCCAAAGAGAACTTTCGAGGGTGTTACAACAGCCGAGCCTGTGATACGACCGTTTGTCATGAATTTCCATAACAGTTTTCCATCATCCGCTCTATAACAGTATAAATATTTGTCTTCGTTGCCTATAATAACATAATTACCCAGAACAGCAGGAATGCCAACTATTGCGCCGGAAGTCTCCTGCGCCGGTATAGTCCACATAATTTTTCCGACTGAAATATCCAGACAGTAAAAATTACCGTTATAATCGCCGAAGTATGCTTTGTCATTTACAACTGCGGGGGAAGCGGCAATATAATTACCAGTTTCATAAGTTTTCCTTTCCGTTCCGGTTCTCGGATCCACCACTCTTATCACTCCATCGCATCCTCCGAAGATTATCCTGTTGTAAGAAACTGAAGGTGTACCATTAACATAATTCATCGTTTCCAGTTTCCATAACATTTTACCCGAGTTAGGATCGACGCAATGCAGAAAATAATCGTAACTTCCGAAAATTATTCCGGCTATCTTGTTTGAGAACCAGATATTAGCAGATCCTACAATCTGGTTTTCAGTAGTATATAACCATTCGCGTTTGCCTGTTAATTTATTGACGGCATGGAATGAACCATCTGATGTACCTGCATATATTTTATCGCCATACACAAGAGGAGGCGCTTCTACCGGACTTCCTGCCTCATATTTCCATTTTACTTTTCCGTCATTACCGACACCATAGATATTGCCATTGTCGTTCCCAAAATAAATGATGCCGTCAGCATATACCGGAGAGGATTTTGTTCTGGCGCCTGTCGAAATATTCCATATCATCGAAATTGATTCCGGGAAATCAATTGTAGTGCTTCCGGAAAGGTCACTTTTCCCACGAAAAATAGGCCAGTTATTAATATTCTCCTGAGCGAAGGATAATTCGCTTGTAAGCAGAAAAAATGATATTAAGTGTAAATATTTCACCTGTAATTTATTATTTAAATTTTCTTAAAGCACCAGTAGGGCATACTTCAATGCAAATATCTGCTTTAGTTTTCAAAATATTTTCGAATTTTTCCGTCAAAGGTTCAGATATTCGAGTTATGAATCCTTTTCTTATAAAGCAAAGAGAAGGATCATCTTTACTATCGTCACAAACTCTTACACACAAGCCACATTTGATGCATTTTGCATATTCAAAAACCAGGCCGGTATTATAATTTATCTTTTTTTCGATTGTGGCATTAATAAGTTTCCCTGCAGGATCCTTCAATGAATACTCTTCGGCAATTTCTCTCAATTTGCAATTTATTGAAGCCCTGCAGTCGCAATGCATGCAGTTTTCGGCTTCAGTTGCTGCTGATTCGAAATCCGATATTTCCCTTATCCTTGTCCCATTTCCGATGCACTCCTTAAGCCATTCTTTTAATTCATTGTCGCCGAGCTTTCCAATCCTCGAATTGAAACGATTTCTTACTGGATTGATATTTTTTATTCCCTTCTGTGCTGAAGCTTCTTTGCCAGGCTGTTTATTCGCATTATTCGTATCCTGATGGTGATCATATTTATTTATACTCTGTGCTATGAATAGTTGAATGTTACGGATTGAAACAGGCTTGTCTATTTTTTTCCTCCTGCATGCATTTTCACAATAGCTATTACAGTTAACACACATTATTTCAGGTGTTGTTATTTCGGTTCTGGCAAGTTCGATTGCCTTTTGAAATTCTCCAGACATCAGTAATCTGTTCATCAGAGGTATATTATAACCAGCCGGACAAACAAGCCTGCATGGAGCTTCACACTCGGCTCTGTGTTCCAGAAGAAGAAGTTCAACAGCTTTTTTCCTCATTTCCACTACATCTTCCCCTGTTGTATTAATTTCCATTTCATTCTCGACTAATGCTGAACATGAAGGAATATAACTATTTGAAACATTATTTTTTACAATACATACCATACATGAAGAGTAATATTCCACACCTTCTTTATGGCATAACGTGGGAATATGAATACCCGCCCTGGTGGCAGCTTCGAAAATAGTCTGACCTTCTTCAGCTTCTATTTCAATATTGTCAATTTTCAGTTTAATCATTTACATTAACAATTTCGACGGCATCGTATTGACATACAACCCTGCAATTATCACACTTTGTACATAGTTCCTGATTAATTTCATGTTTCTCGTATGGCTTAAATTCTATCGCAGAGACAGGACACTCCTGAGAACACTTTGTACAACCTATACAATTATTATTTATCACATATTTTATAAGATCTTTACATTTCTTAGCAGGGCAATATCCTCTCGTATGAGCTTCATACTCATCCCTGAAATATCTTAGTCCTGTAAGAACAGGGTTTGGAGCAGTTTTCCCAAGTCCACACAAGCTTCCGTTTTTGACTAAAATACAAAGTTTTTCAAGTTCGTCAATTTCAGCAATTGAAGCTTTTCCTTCGCTTAATCGCTCGATGATATCGAGCATCCTTTTTGTGCCGACTCGGCAGAAAGTACATTTCCCGCACAACTGTTTATGAGTGAATGTCAGAAAGTATTTTGCAATATCCACCATGCAGTCGGTATCATCTAAGACAACCAATCCACCTGATCCCATCATTGCACCCAAATTTGTGAGCTCTTCATAATCAACATGTATGTCGGACATTGTTTCAGGGATACAACCACCAGAAGGTCCGCCAATCTGAACTGCCTTGAATTTTCTTCCTTCGCCCACGCCATTTCCGATATTTTCTACAATTTCCCTTATAGTTATACCCATTGGAACTTCTATTAGGCCTCCTTTTGAAATTTTCCCTGCAAGTGCAAAAACCTTGGTACCTTTACTTTTCTCTGTGCCGATATTTCTGAAAGTATTGCTTCCGTTGTTAATTATCCATGGCACAAGTGCAAATGTCTCCACATTATTTACCAGTGTAGGTTTGTTTTTATAACCTTTAACGGCAGGGTAAGGAGGTCTTAGACGCGGTGTACCTCTTTTACCTTCTAGTGAAGCGATAAGAGCAGTCTCTTCTCCACATACAAATGCTCCTGCACCTTCAAATATCCTGACATCTAATGAAAAACCAGACTGAAAAATATTTTTTCCGAGCAAACCTTTATTATAGCATATTTCTATTGCATTTCTGACTCTTGAAACAGCAAGAGGGTATTCAGCTCTTATATAAAAAATACCTTCATTTGCGCCTGTAGCTAAAGCTGCTATCATCATACCTTCAATTACCCTGAAGGGAAACGATTCAAGCAGCATTCTGTCCATAAACGCTCCCGGATCACCTTCGTCACCGTTACAAACTATATACTTTGGAAAATCTTTTGCCTCTTCAAATATTTCCCATTTTTTGCCAGTAGGAAATCCGGCACCTCCACGACCTCTTAATCCACTTTCAGTTATAGTATCAATGATTTTAATATGATCGGGCAGAAGAATACATCTCTTAAACGCATCGAAGCCTCCCAGAGCAACGTATTCATCATACGAGTCGGGAGAAAGTATTCCACTATGGAGAGTTGCTATACGAACTTGTAGATGCAGAAAATTATTAAGAAATTTTTCTCTTTGTTCCCCAGGGATATTTACAGGGCTTTCAAGCACTTTATCCGACATAAAAGTATCTACCAGATCATTAATTTTATATTTAATCTTCTTATTTAACGATACCGGCTTAACATGGTTAAGTATTATTTCCTCAACTTGATCCTTGTTTACTCTGGTATAGCGTATATGTGTGTTATCCTTTGTAACAATTTCGAGCAGAGGTGTCTGATTGCAAACTCCGACACAACCTACAGGTTTAATTCTTATATTTAGATCATATTTATCTTTTATTTCAATAAGTCTGGAAAGAACTTCCTTGCTGCCACCTGCAACACAACATGAACCGACGCCAATTCTGACTTCTGCATCTGGTTCATTTGCTATACCCTCTTTTTTAATTGAAAACTCCTGTGCGTGTGATTCTAGAAAATTTTTTATTATTTCACCCGCCTGAGTGGGATTTACATGACCATAAGTTTTACAATCTATTTGAACTACGGGCGCAAGAGTGCAGCAACCAAGACATGCCACTTCTTCTATTGAAAACATATTATCAGGCGACGTGCTCGTGTCGGGACCTATTTTAAGCTCTCTCTGGAAAGCTTCAGAGATAAGTCGTGATCCTTTTACGTGGCAAGCAGTTCCGGAACATATCTTGATGATATGTTTACCTACGGGCATGTGCCTGAATTGAGAATAGAATGTTGAGACTCCTGAAATCTGTCCGGGAGTTATATCACTCACTTCACATATATGCTTTAGCGCTTCAGAAGGAAGATAATTAAGCCGTCTCTGTACTTCCTGAAGTATAGGAATAACTTTTTCCTTTTCACGTCCTATGTTTGCAACAACTTCTTCAACGACGGAAATAATTTCGCTGGTATCTGTCGGCTTACAGTTACAGGATTCAATATTAATATTTATTTCTTCTTTCTTCAATTTTGTTGTGATATGCAATAGAGATTATTTCTTGTTCTTATATAAATATTCTTTTCTGAAAATGCCGGAGTACAGTCCGACTGTTCCTCTATGGATAATGTTCCTATAAGTTCAAATTTCTTTGAAGCTTTTATTATATGCATAGTACCGGTGCGATCGAGAAGGTAAATTTTACCGTCGGCGATTATAGGGGAAGCGTAAAACGGATCCATGAAATAATGAGTCCAGATAGTATCTCCATTCTGTGCATTATAACATGCTACATCACCATATCCTGTAGCTATAATGAGAATTTCATTATTTGCAACAGGACTTGATACATCGGAAGTAAATGTATTGTCTTCCCATACAATTCTGGCATTTGGTACAGCTTTTATTGCCGCCAGTTTCTGATAATCTGTCTCGGCATATACCATTGAACTGTTGACGGCAAGAGATGGAGCTACATCGCCTGTCAGACAATCGACTGACCAGAGTTCTTTTCCGTCAACTGGATCAAAGGCGGTAACTGCCGGATTCCCATTTATTATAACCTGTGGTTTGTTATTGAAAATACCGATAACAGGAGAAGACCAGACAGGATCTCCGGATCTTGGAGTTTCCCATATAACTTTGCCTGTACTTATGTCAAATCCCATTATTGATAGCTTTTGATCGGAATCGTGCTGAACAATAAGGGTATTTTCATAGATAATCAGAGAACATGAATATCCATAAGCATTCTCAAGTGGTCCGACGTTAATAGCCCATTTTTTATTTCCATCGTGGTCGAGACAAATCAGGTTGCCATTTGCAAAAATGGCACATACCGCATCATTATTTACAGCTGCAGTCGGGGTAGCGAGCCCTGCTTCGGCATCCATCTTCGGTGGTTCCGAAGGTTCTCCAGGTATTCCTGAAGCCGATGCAGTCCATAATATCTTACCGCTTATTTTATCAATACAATATACTTCACACTGAGTACCTTCTGCTCCTGTAATAAACACTTTGTTCCCCCATATTACAGGGGAGCTTTTCCCATATTTTGGCACTTGAACTTTCCATTTTATATTTTCCCCGGTTTCTGTGTTCCATTCTAAAGG
>CAZIRN010000054.1:0-3162 GCA_964541495.1 uncultured Rikenella sp.
AAATATTTTGAAGGTGCAAAAAAATGTGTTCTGAATGAAAGAGGGCCTTTCTTTTGAGGATCCAGATATATAGGGTCGTAATTCTGTACAAACGAATTTTTATATTCAAGAATTTTATTCTTGTCCTTTTCATAGAACTTTGTAATTATCTCTTCAAGTTTCAAGTTTCCGTATCTGTTTTCAAGTTTCCTGATTTCGTCCCTGTTCGTAATATAAAAATTATCCCACTCGTATGATATTCTGTTTCCTGCATTGTCAAAATTATTGCCGAGGTATCGAAGATATGCCAGAGTATTCTGATAGAGTTCGAAGTTGTATTTTTCAGGAGTAAGATCGTTCATATATTTGAAAGGTTGCAATGTTGGGAATTTGTTATTGAGTTTTGACAGTTCATTTTTTATGAGTTTCAGTTTACCATATTGTTCCAATTCATTACTTATCAACGGTGCCTTGCCAGGATTATTTATCTGAAGTGTCAGGTTCCGGTAGATTGAGTCTGTCTTCTCAAGAGCATTAATAAGTGCAGGAATCAACCTGACGGAGTGGTAATTGGCTATGCTAAGATTTTTCTTATAATCATATATTGTGGGTCCATGCTCGCTTTCGCTAAAACGGTTGTAGCGGTTATCCTTGAATTGTGTTACCATTAGAGCCTCGTATGTCCATCGTGTGGGCATCAGTTCGGCAATTACCGGTACCTTGTCAACACTGCCGATATTTCTGTTAAGTTTGTCAAACGGAAACATAGCTCCGCTTAAAACCATCATCGGTATAATAATAAGTGGAATAACTATATAAATAGTTATTGCAGAATTAAAACTGGCAGAAATATTCAGACCTATTATATTGGCAAAGAAAGCTGTGGCAAACAATGCAAGGAAGTATTTCCAGAAAAGACCTTTAACTTCGAGCAGAGGGTTGGCAATAATCAGGAAGAGAAAAACCTGTATTATCGAAATAAAAAAAAGTATGGTAATTTTTGAAAGAAGATAACTGTTCCTGCTGAGATTAAGAAAATGCTCCCTTTTTAGTATCTTCCTGTCGCGGAAAATTTCTTCGGCACTGATAGTAAGGCCGAGAAAAAGGGCGACAATAATTCCCATAAAAATATAAATGGGAATATTTTCATTATCATAAAATACATAAATTCTGGAAGAGGGGTCGGGGATATATCTAATTATAAAAGCCAGAATAAATCCGAGGACAGGTGCTTCAAGAAGAGTAAGCATCATGTATTGCTTATTGGCGATTTTGCTTTTAAAGTCGCGCATAAGGCATATCCGGAACTGTTTAAATTTAGATGGCCTGTCGAGGTTGCTATTTGGCGGCTCCTGAATATCGCTTACAGAAGAAATAAGTCTTTTCCCGGCAAATATCGCAGCCCATTCCTCTGGTTTAGTCTTCCTTTTATCAGTATAACGACCGAACTCATCAACAACATGCGCTTCTATAATATTAAATATAATTTCAGGATTTACATTGCCGCATGTTGGGCATTCGCCTATGGATGAGTTTATCTGGGCATCGACTGTTTTGAAATAGATTATTGCCTCGACAGGATTGCCAAAATAAACAAGATAACCGCCTTGATCCATAATTATTACATTATCGAATAGTCTGAAGATATCGGATGAAGGCTGGTGAATTACAGTGATAATAAGTTTACCTTTAAAAGTAAGGTCACGCAGGAAATCCATTATGTTTTCGGAATCTCTCGATGAAAGGCCAGAAGTGGGCTCATCAAGAAACAGGACAGAGGGTTCTCTGATAAGTTCCAATGCAATATTAAGCCTTTTTCTTTCTCCTCCGCTTATAATATTTTTCAAAGGCGAACCTACTTTAAGATTTCTTTTATCCCACAATCCAAGGTTTACAAGAGTTTGTTCTGTTATTTTTTTAATTTCTTCTGAGCTTCTGCTTCCGAAACATTGGCAGGCCGCAAAGTAAAGATTTTCAAAAACCGTCAGCTCTTCTATGAGCAGATCGTACTGAGGAACATAACCAATTACTCCTTCAATAGCGCGTTTGTTTCTGTTTATGTCAAGCCCGTTAATTTTTATGCTTCCTGACGTCGGTTTAAGCATTCCGCTCATAAGATTTATCAAAGTAGTCTTTCCGGAACCGCTTGCACCAAGGATTCCGACAAGATGTCCTCCTTCGAAGGTAAAGCTCACGTCATTCACTGCGGTTACACCATCACTGAACCGATAAGTAAGATTATCAACCTCAAGATTGATTTTATGTTTAATATCCTCCGATAAAAAGATGGCATTAATATCACTGTAAAAAACAGGTTGTGACTGCTGACTCTTTATAGAACTTCCGTTAGCAAAAGTATAAATTCTCCCTTCAAGCGCAGGGATGCCGTTTAGATAAAGCTGCTCACTTGAAAAATACTTAAAAAAATATAGATTTACACTTGGTATTCTCAGAAATATCATCAATGTATCGTGAAAACCTGGAAGAGGCTTTTTAAAGAATTCGTAATTTCCTTCTCCTGGTTTTAAAACAAGTATTTTTGGATTTTCAAGTTCTTCAGGAGAATTACTTCTTACAAATTGTTCAATTGCAATAATTTCATCACGGGCAATTTTAAATACTTCGGTAACAGTATTGATTATATTCATTCTCTGGGGTGTAAACTGCCCCGAAGTATTTAATAACTCATACAACCAAATTACCGCAACAACTTTTTGCTGCTGGTTGAGAGTCTTATTTATTTTTTTACATATTCCAAGTATTTTTACGGAATCTTTAACTGTAGTGACGGAGTATTTTTTTTCTTTTGTCATTTTGCCTATTGGTCCGGCAAAAGCATCGAACAGCGCCATATATTTCTCAACCGATTCACTGGCAAGCTGTTTGGAAAGAAAGTTAAATACGTATTCCCTTTCATCGGAAAGAGTCCCGTAATCCTGCTTTACAATCACAGCGAATAATTCCATAAGGGCTTTCAGTATCTCCTCACTCATTTATTGAGTTTCTTTTTTCTTTTCAAAATATATTTTTCTACTGTTATACTTATAAATTCTTTTTGGAGTTTCTATCTTGTTGCCACCCATTTAATAGATTCTTTTCCGTTATTTGCAGTTCCTTCAATTGTGTTACCTTTGATTATTCCTTTATATAATGTTTTGCCGGCATAAAACGAAATTTCGTTAC
>CAZIRN010000054.1:3262-11918 GCA_964541495.1 uncultured Rikenella sp.
CCTTTGATTATTCCTTTATATAATGTTTTGCCGGCATAAAACGAAATTTCGTTACCGTGGATTTTACCCCCGGTAATTTCTTCCTTTTTGTTTCTGGAAATAATTTCTCCTGATACCATCTGAAAATTTTGAACGAAAACAACTTCCCCTTCAGGCTGCAGTTTCCATCTTCCTTCTACTTTTGCAGGTACAATCCACAGATAAGCCGTATTCCAGGCTGAAATATCGTCAACGATAGCAGTGTCGTCCGGAATCCATTCGCCCATAGTGAACGTGTTAGAAACAATTCTTGTTCCGGGTTTCATATCGAGTATCTGAGGCCTGAGACGAAGATTGATGTCGGGAAGAAGAAACATGGTGATGACGGTTGCTTTTGAAAAATCATATTCAAAAAGGTCTCCGTTGACAAATTCAACTTTGTCTCTAACACCTTCTTTTGCGGCATTCTTATAAGAAAGATCAACCATATTGGGATTGTATTCGACGCCAATAGCTTTCACACCTCTTTTTGCAGCAGTAATTACGGTTCTTCCGTCACCAGAACCAAGGTCGATAAGCAAATCGCCCGGTTTCAAATCAGCCAGGTCTAGCATTTTATCAACCAGACTCTGAGGCGTGGGCACCCATACTACATCTTTGCCTTCCTGGCCGACTTCCGGCTGAAATTCTTTATTGTTATTTTGATTTCCCTGTGAAATAACCTGCGTTGAGATGAGCAATAAGGAAATTATGACGGCCGACAGCCGTTGTAGCGAAAAAATATTTTCTTTCATAGTCAATTTGTTTTTATTATCTGTAAAAAGTCAAAAATAATATAATTTATGAAGCTATAATCATCAGAAATCTGAAAATAAAAATCAAAAAATTATTAAATCGTGTTCGTTTCTGTAAAATTTTAAACATATTTTGTATTAATCAATAATCTTACGAAATTTACAGCTTAATAAAAAACCATAAAATGAATTTCAAACGCCGTGAGTTTATCAAACTGGGCGGTATTACTTTAGCAGGTTCTATTATGATTCCACCGTTTTTAAAATCATGTAAAGGGTCGATGCTTTCGGGCAATAGTGAAAGTTACATGAATCATTTTGAAGTGACCCTGAATCAGCTTCAGGAAGTTATATCCGCCGCTATGGAAAAGGGGGTAGATTATGCCGACCTCTTTTTCGAACATACACTCGAAAACTATGCCAGCCTCGAAGACAGGAAAGTTAACCAGGCTTATTCGAATATCAATTTCGGAGTGGGCATCAGAGTTCTTAAAGGCGAACAAACCGGTTATGCTTTTTCCGAGGACATTAAACAGGATGCAATGCTTAAAGCCGCAAGAACTGCTGCCAATATAGCCAGCAGTTCAGGTAAAGTACTTCCTGTAAATGTGTCGGAATACATGACTCCGAATTACTATCCGGTTAAAACTTCATGGGAGGATACTTCTGTAAGAGATAAAGTGCCCTATTTACAAAAGATTAACGATAGAATATTTGAACTCGATAATCATGTTACCAGGGTGAACGCAACAATAGGCGACACCACTTCCTACATACTTTTTTACAATTCGGAAGGAAAACTTACATGGGATTACCGTCCGCTCGTATTTATGTATGTCACATGCATAATGGAGAAAGACGGCAGGATCGAAAACTATACATCTTCCAGGTCGGCTCGTCAGGGTTCAGAATTCCTTACAGGAGATCTGGTCGAAACACTGGCGGCTGAAGCAGTAAATAAGACTCTGATTCTTTTTGATGCGGTAAAACCAAAAGCAGGAGAAATGGAAGTTGTAATGAGTGCAGGCGAATCGGGGATTCTTCTTCATGAGGCAATAGGCCATGCTTTTGAAGCCGACTTTAACAGAAAAAAAACCTCAATTTTTTCGGATAAGATGGGACAGAAGGTGGCAGAATCGTTCATCAGCATTTATGACGACGGCACCCTCACTGCAAACAGGGGCTCTTTGAATGTTGACGATGAAGGCAACCCCACCGAAAAAACCGCTCTTGTGAAAGACGGCATTCTTACAAGCTACTTGCACGACAGGATAAGCGCAAATTATTATAAAGTGGAACCAACAGGTAACGGCCGCAGACAGGATTTCAGAAACGTTCCGATACCAAGAATGAGATGCACAACAATGGAAAATGGCCCTCATACAAAGGAAGAAATTATTGCGAGTGTCAAAAATGGTATTTATGTTGACACTTTCAGCAACGGCCAGGTAAACATCGGCGCCGGTGATTTTACGTTCTTCGTAAAATCGGGCAATCTTATTGAAAAGGGAAAATTAACACGTACAATAAAAGATATTAATATCATTGGAAACGGGCCGCAAGCTCTTGCCGATATTGTTATGGCCGCAAATGATTCGAAACTGTCCGATTCAACATGGACATGCGGCAAAGACGGACAGGGTGTACCGGTATCAATGGGATTACCAACGGTTAAAATCAGAAAACTTACTGTGGGCGGAATGAATGCCTGAATTATTTAAAGGTTTATATTATGAACACAAAAGAAAAATATGCACTTGCTGAAGAAGTTATTGCCTTTGCCTTAAAAAATGGCGCACAGCAGGTTTCAGTTGCAATAGAAGATAGTAGAGGTAACGACATAGAAATCCGTAACCGGCAAATAGACCGGCTTACCGAATCGAACAGAAACGGTCTTACACTCAGGCTTTTTGTGGACAAAAAATATTCCGTCCATTCGACTAACAGGCTTAAAAAAGACGAGCTTTATAAGTTCACAGAAGAAGCTATAGCAGCCACACGGTTTCTTGCAGAAGATGAGTACCGTGCTCTGCCCGAACCTGAATTGTATTACAAAGGAGGTGGCCAGGATCTTTGTATTTTCGACACTTCCCTTGAATCGGTTGAGGCAAAAAAGAAAATCGATCTTGCTTTCCTGATACATGATGAAGCATGGGGAAAAGATGAAAGTATAATTTCAGTAAGTTCCTTTTATTCCGATTCAATCAGCGGCGGAGTTATGGTTACTAGCAACGGCTTTAAAGGCGATATAGCCCGTACCGATATTTCCGTTTATGCAACAGTATCGGTCAAAGATGATCAGAGCAGACCTTCCGACTACTGGTTCGAAAGCGGGCTCTTTTTTGATAAACTCGAAAAAACAGGAATAGGACAAAAGGCACTCGAAAGAACTCTCAGAAAAAAAGGAGCAAGAAAAATAAAATCGGGAAAATATCCGATGATACTCGAAAACCGGATTGCAACAAACCTGCTCAGTCCTGTATTCAGCGCACTTAATGGTTACAGTATTTACCAGAAACAATCCTTCCTTGCAGGCAAAGCCGGCAAACAGGTTGCTTCTGATATTCTTATGATTGATGACGACCCTACACTTAAATCGGAACCAGGCTCCAGGCTTTTCGATGAGGAAGGACTTGCCGCTGTCAAAAGACCGGTTATCGAGAATGGAATACTGCGAAATTATTATATTGACACATATTATGGCAAAAAACTTGGAATGAAGCCTACATCAGGTAGTACGTCAAATATTATTTTTAAAGGAGGCGATAAAGACCTTGCCGGACTGATAGCCTCACTTAAAAAGGGAATTCTTATAACAGGTTTCAACGGCGGAAATTGTAACGGCTCGACAGGGGATTTTTCCTATGGAATAGAAGGCTTTTACATTGAAGGAGGCAAGGTAATCAATCCAGTTAATGAGATGAATATCACCGGCAACATGAACGACCTGTGGTTCCGACTCGCTGAAACTGGTAACGATTTCATGAAAGGGACTTCCGTAAAAGTACCGTCTCTGCTGATAGATGCAGTTGACTTCAGCGGAATGTGATAAAGCGAGAATAACAAACTCAATAACAAGTTCGAGCTCAAGATAATAGTAAGGGCAAAAAATTTATTTGGATGCTGCCTTCTAAACCTGAGTCAGTTAATTCATAAGAATATTAATTTATTTTCGAATAGGGCTCAATTCTGCTTAATTGCCATTAAACCGCCCAGAACGGGTATTTTTATTGATGTACCGTTGAGGTCAACGGTCAGCTTCGTTCCCGGTTCAGGCCATAAGGTAAATTCCCTGTCGGTTGAAAATATCATAAGCCCTATTTGTTTTCCGGCAGGGATAATCTGGTCGTCGGGTTCAAGTTCGAAAGTCATCTCGTAAAACCTGCCCGGAACAAGCGGTTTACTTTCGGTTAACGACCTATAGTTCTGGAGGTCGGCCCAGCCCCGTGTGATGATATTATCGGTTAATTTCGCACTTCTCGAATTATTCCACGGTAGAATAATCAGCCAAACGGACAGGTTTACTGCAGGCTTACTGCTTGCCGCTCTGATTTTTATTTCAGGCACTCCCGAGATATGTAAAGGTTCTTTAATCGGTTTTGTAGCATAAAGTAGCCTGTTATCGGCCCATTCTGCCTGTGCAAGTGTGCTGCCGCTAAAAGAAAAATTGTCAGTAAACGTTTCACTGCCCTGACCTGAATGTTTTTCAATCACAAGTCCTCCTGTTTTTATACCTCCTGAAGTAAGGAAAAACTCCACAGGTTTTGCATCTGGATTTGGATAATCCGGATAAGGTGTTGGTTTGAGCCTGTCGTCATCCTCCCGTACAATCCAGGCTCTGGGTTCGTTTTCCACTCCGTTCGGAACGCCCCAGAGATACCTTGTAAACCATTTATTCATCATCTGAAACGGCGGCTCACCACCATGGCCTCCCTGATGATAATAAATCTGAAGCGGGACTCCAGTTTGTTTAAGCACTTTTATAAATCTGTAGCTATGTTCAGGAACTACATTCCAGTCGTTAAATGCGTGCGACATAAGTACTGCGGCTTTAAATGAATTTATATAATTCATCAGGTCGCGTTCTGCCCAGAAGTTGTTATAATCGCCTGTTATCCGGTCTATCCCATGCGCTATTATACCGTCTCTGTAAACAGAGTCGCACCATTCGCATCGCTCGGGATTAGAATGAATAAATTCATAGAGAACATCTGCATCTTCGCCCAGATAACCGCCAGGGCTTCTTACAAGGCCGTTTGAACGGTAGTAATGATAATAAGATGTGTTTGGAGCTACGGGGATTATCGCCTCGAGTCCCTCCACTCCTGTTGTTGCGGCCGCAAACGCAAGGGTGCCGTTATAAGATGTTCCTGTCATTCCAACTTTGCCGGTAGTCCAGTAGGCTTTTACTTCCTCATTACCGTCAGGTGTTGTATAGCCTTTTGCTCTGCCGTTAAGCCAGTCAATGACGGCTTTAGGTGCCAGAGCCTCTATTCTTGTACCCACTGTCGGGCATCCCTGCGAAAGGCCGGTACCCGGGGCCGAGGAATGTATCACAATAAAGCCATAAGGCACCCATGTGGCTGTAAGCGATGTTGAAATAACCGGCCGCTTTATCTTTCTTTCCACCAGAGGCATGTGATTTCGGGGAGGAGGTACAGTGTTCAACTCATGCCTCACATTCCAGAAATATTGTTTCTCGGTGCTGCCTGTTCCGGCATAGTACGGGCTCGACTCATAAATAACCGGCAATTTGATACTGTCGGTTTCTGTTTGTTTTGGACGGGTAACATCAACATGCATTCTGTCAAGCCGGCCGTCTCCATCGGAATCGAATTCAGTCTCAACCCACAGGTCATGCTGTATCCACTCTTTAGGATTTTCAAATTCGGGAATTTTCTGCGCTTCACCGTTAACTATAACAGGCACAACAACTTTAGAGCCATGCGATTGAACACGAGGCCTAGAGTCTTGTGCAGGTGACAGAATATCTGCCTGGCACAGGAATAATACGAAAACAATATTTATAATGGATAATACCGATTTCTTCATTTCAGGCAATCAGTTTTGAGTAATAATCCTGGTTTTTACAGGTTTGAACCCTTCGCAAATTACTTCAACGCTGATTTCTCCTTTCGTTTTAGTTGAGCCTACGATTATCATGGCTTTGCCGTTGAATAATTCGAATGTGGTCGACTTGAATGAATCCAGGCCTCTTGGATTGCCGTTATCGACGCCTGCAAACTTTCCTGCGCCCAATACTTTTATTTCAAATTTATTATTTGCTGAAGGGCAAAGGTTTCCATCTTTATCAAGAGCTTCGACAAGTATAAATGAAAGGTCGCAGCCATCGGCTTTTATTGTAGTCCTGTCGGGTGTAAGCCTTAGCTGATATATACTGCCGGCAGTTTTGACAACCGCCTCACCTATTTTTTCACCTTCTTTATAAGCAATAGCTTTAAGCTCTCCAGGCTCATAGATTACATTTTTCCACATAAGTCTGAAGCGTTCAACGGAATTTTCCGACCTGGGGTTTTTGCACACTTTCCCGAGAGACTTACCGTTTAAGAATAGTTCGGCACAGTCGCCATTTGTATAAACGAATACTGGCACTTGTTGTCCCTTCATATTTTCCCAGTTCCAGTGCGGTAGGATATGCACGGTATTAACATCCTGTCGCCAGTAGCTTTTGTAGAGATAGTATCTGTCTTTAGGTATTCCGGCAAGGTCAACAATGCCGAAATAACTGCTTCTCGAAGCATCGGCGTTTGTAAGACCGTTCATTCTTGCCCACATATTACTGTAGGGTGTCGGCTCACCAAGATAATCGAAGCCCGTCCATACAAATTCTCCGGCAATATAAGGTTCTTCCTGTTGCCACATGAAATCATCGTCGGGTATTTCTGCCCATTGTGGAGCGTTGAGGTCGTATGAGCTTACCTGCATTGATTTTGTAAAGTCAGTCTTTTTTTCAGGAAGCGGTAGCTCATAAAATCCTCTCGTGCTTACTGTTGAGGCCGATTCAGTTATTATTACTGCTTTATAGGGTTCTATTTGCCTTGCAAGTTTGTAACGGCGTCCGTAGTTCCAGGAATGCACATCGTAATAATCGAAATGGCGGAGAGCGGCACTTGCTTCATCGTTACAGACAAGCGTTACCGGACGTGTGGGATCATACTTACGAACATAATTTACCATTGTATTCAGACGATGAAATCCATTGTTGATATTTCGTTGAACATCGCCTATTTCATTGCCTACACTCCAGATAAAAATGCACGGGTGATTCCGGTCGCGTACAACGAAGTTTCTTATGTTTCGTTGTGCAAAGTTTTCGAAATCAGTCGTATCGGTTATGTCGGCCTTAGCATCATATTTGTCAAAAGCTTCGTCGAAGAGCAGAAGTCCCATCCGGTCGCACAGTTCCGGCAGTTCAGGTGCAGGCACATTATGGCTTGAGCGTATTGCGTTCACTCCCATCTCTTTCATTATTTCGAGCTGACGTTCGAGAGCCCGTGTGTTTACTGCCGAGCCGAGGGCGCCAAGGTCGTGATGCATGCATACTCCTTTGAGCTGAACACGCCTGTCGTTGAGATAGAAACCATCGTCGGCTGTAAAACGAATGTCTCTCACTCCGAAAGTCGAGGTATAATTGTCAACCTGTTTGTCTTTGTTAATGATAAATGTTTCGACACTATACAGATAAGGGTCTTCGATATCCCAGCGCCTCGGAGCGGTAAGGGTTATAGTGGTTTCGATGATCCTGTTTTTGCCGGCGTTTATCTTTCCCTTTGCTTCCTTTTCGGCCACAGTATTGCCTACCCGATTCTTGATAATGTGTTTAACAACTACTTCCTCATCGGAATCTCCAGAGTTATTTACTGTTGTGGCAATCCTTACGTCGGCGTAATTGGGTTTGATTATCGGAGTGGTAATATATGTTCCCCAGATGTCGACATGGATGGGGTTGACTGCAATGATTTTTACATTCCGGTATATTCCGGCGCCGGGGTACCAGCGGCTGTCGTGTTTACGTGTATCGGCGTGAACTGCGACGATATTCTCGCTTCCCGGCTTCACAAAACGTGTGATGTTAAGATAGAAAGAGTTGTATCCGTAGTCCCAGCTTCCTGCAGTTTGGCCATTGACATAAACTGTAGGAAAGGCCATCACACCGTCGAAAAGCATGTAGATTTGTCTGCCCGACCATGAAGCCGGTATATTGATTTTAATCCTGTACCAGCCTTCACCTCTCCATGGGAGTTTGCCCGTATTGCCGTCGCCGTCCTTTATGAAAGGACCTTCTATAGCCCAGTCGTGCGGGACAACCACATTTTGCCATCCGGAGTCATTGAATGAAGGCATCTGAGCGTCTGATATTTCACCTTTGGCAAATTTCCAGCCTTCACGGAGTTCGAGGGTTATTCTTTCCTGTGCCGAAATATTCTGCAAAAAGAATAACAGGAAACCGAAAGTTATAGAAAGAATGCTCTTTTTCATTGCTGTAAATATTAACTGAAATTTATATCAAATATATGAATTATGTAATCTTTAAAACACTCAATTTTGTTCTCAGCAGATCATGGTATTTCTCTATCATTTCTTTTAACAGGAAACTTGCATCAATATATTCCTTCCATCGTGGAACTGCTGATGAAATGGTTCCCAAAACTTTGTCAATACTTTTTGAAGTTAATTCACATCGTTCCATTCCAAAATAGTCAACAAGAATTTTATGTATTAAAGGTAAATAGCGATTTGGAGTGTTTTATGTAAAATTTATTTTGAAGTCAATATATTGAACAATTATACACTCAAAGTAATGGTGGATTATGCCCCTGCATCAGAAAGCAGGAGATAAGATTGAAATTGTTATGGAAGTG
>CAZIRN010000055.1:0-11915 GCA_964541495.1 uncultured Rikenella sp.
TTCATCGAAATTATTTTAAGAGTTAAATTAATGTAATCATTTATATATGAAAGAAGTTGTTGCAGGAATTGATATAGGAGCAACCAATACCGTAATTGGACTGGTTGACAGGGATGGAAACATTCCTGTTGAAAAAAATCTTCTCACCTCCTCATATACTGATGTACAGGATTTTGTAAATGCAATCGAAAAAACAATTTTTGAATTGCAGAAACAAGCAGGGAACGTGGTTATAAAAGGCGTAGGTATAGGAGCCCCAAATGGGAATTATTATAAAGGTACTATTGAACGGGCAACGAACCTTGTATGGAAAGGCATTATTCCGCTTTCGGAAATGATTAACTCAGGGACTTCGCTTCCGGTTGCGCTTACGAACGATGCCAATGCAGCGGCAGTGGGTGAAATGATTTTTGGCGCTGCAAAGGGCATGAAAGATTTCATAGTACTTACTCTCGGAACCGGTCTGGGTAGCGGCATTGTAATTAACGGGCAGCTTGTTTACGGGCACACAGGATTTGCAGGTGAACTTGGGCATATAATTATTGAGCCTGGCGGAAGAGCATGTGGTTGCGGCTGTAATGGATGCCTTGAAACCTATGCTTCAGCCACAGGCCTGGTGCGCACAGCGCTATATCTTATGACCGAGATGAGGGAAGAAACACCCCTTAGGAACATTGCACCATCACAACTAACAGCAAAAATGGTATCGGAAGCTGCCGTTAAAAAAGATCCTGTGGCATTGAAAGCTTTCGACTTCACTGCTGAAAAACTTGCTCACGGAATTGTTAATGCGGTTGTTTTTTCAAGCCCTCAGGCTGTCTTCCTTTTCGGAGGCCTTGTCAACGCAGGAGATCTACTGTTCGTTCCTGTAAGAAAATATATAGATAAATATATAATGCCCACCTTTAAGGGTACATTTGAAGTACTTCCGTCAGGTATAAAGGAAAGTAATGCTGCAGTTCTCGGTGCAGCTGCACTCGCCTGGAATGAACTTGCCTGAAAATCGGACTATACTATTTTCCGGATGTCGGTCATTAAGGTTGCAGCGGGCATTGATATCGGAGGTACGAACACTGTTTTTGGACTTGTTGACAGGGACGGGAATGTGATTGCTGAAGATTGTTTGAAAACTTGTGATTACCCTGAAGCCGAAAAATTCGTCGAGAGTGTTTTTAATAAGATAATATCTTTAGCCGAAGAGGCCGGATTAGGGACTGAACTTGCCGGATTTGGAATTGGGGCCCCCATGGGTAATGTGTACAGAGGCACAATAGAATATCCTGCTGGACTGCCATGGAAGGGCATTACGCCTATTGCCGCATTTTTTAAAAAACATACGGCTCTTCCGGTCATTATAACAAATGATGCAAATGCTGCTGCAATAGGTGAAATGATTTATGGTGGTGCAAAAGGAATGAAGGATTTTGTTGTACTTACTCTGGGTACAGGCCTTGGAAGCGGCTTTGTTGCAAACGGGAAACTGGTTTACGGCAATGACGGATTTGCAGGTGAGCTTGGGCATACAACCGTTAAACCGGGTTTGTCGGAAAGGGAATGTGGCTGCGGTAAAAAAGGATGCCTTGAAACTTATGTTTCTGCAACCGGGCTTAAGAGAACATTGCTGAAGGTTATGGCTGACAGCCTCGAACCCAGCATACTGAGAAAACTGAGTTTCGAAGAAATTGACGGAAAAACAATTTATGAAGCTGCTTTTAATAACGATCCACTTGCAAAAAAGGCTTTTGAATATACCGGTAAGATACTTGGAATAAAACTTGCAGACCTTGTAGCGCATACGGGCCCTGAGGCAATATTCCTTTTTGGAGGCCTTGCAGAAGCAAAAGAATTTATTTTTGAACCGGCAAAAAAATATATGGAAGAAAATCTTCTACATATTTATAGAGGCAAAGTAAAACTTCTCCCTTCACAGATTGAAACAAAAAATGCTGCTGTGCTTGGTGCCAGTTCACTTGTATGGTCGGAGATTGAGAATGACTGAAATCAAAAATCAAATATAATGGCCAATTTTCCTGATGTACTTAATTATATACTTGGAGCGGTATTTATTATTCTGATTTTCTCTCTGGCTTATGCCTATCTCAAGCCGCATATTCTTCATAAACGCCGCCCTATTTCAACCTTAATGCTTAAAGTAAGCTATCTTCTTTATTTGCTTTTTCTGCTGATAATTGTTTACCTGTCAGCCTTTGTAAAAGGAGGTTTCGACAAAGTCTTTTATGGCGTTGAGTTTTTTGCTTTCCTGATTGTTCTTTTTGCTCCGACAATAGGTATCCTCGCAAGAAAAATGGAACAATTCCGCAAGAAAAGGGAACAATATAATTATTTCTTTACTGCAGTAAACATTATATGCCTTTGCGCCACTTTGATAATGTACATTTTCTGATACTAATCAAAATAAAATTGTGAATAGATTTTTAGTCTGCTCAGATTATCCGTTTAATAAATTGACAAAAATTTTTGAATGAATTCAGACATGAATTTATATGTTGTTATAGTAGCCGGAGGCACAGGCAAGCGGATGGGAGTGGATATCCCCAAACAGTTTCTTGAACTTGCAGGGAAACCGGTACTGATGCATACAATTGAAAAGTTCAGGAAGTTTGACAGTTCAATAGAAATAATTACGGTCCTTCCTGAAAACCAGCTTAGGTACTGGAACGACCTTCAAAAGAGATATTCATTCGATATACCTCACACTCTGGTAAAGGGCGGAAGGCACAGATTTATTTCTGTCAGGCATGGACTGGAGTTTGTAAGCGAACAGGGGCTGGTAGCTATCCACGATGGTGTGAGGCCGCTTGTAAGCCTTGAAACTATCCGCAGGTGTTTTGAAGCAGCAGCGCAATACGGGAATGCCATTCCGGTAATAAGTGTGAATGATTCTGTTCGCCTTGTAAAAGACGACAAAACCGAACCTGTAAACAGAAATAGTGTGAAACAGGTTCAGACACCACAGGTTTTCGATGCCGGACTTATCAAAAATGCTTACAAACAGGACTATGATCCCTCATTTCTTGATGATGCAACAGTACTGGAAAAAACCGGAGAGAGAATTCACATTGTGGATGGTAACAGAGAAAATATCAAGATAACAAATCCGGAGGATATCTTTATCGCTCAAACACTCCTTCCTTTTGTAATTTAAGTGATTACTTTAAAAAATTTATAAAGTCACTGAGTAATGTTTGAACAGGTAATCTTAAGCTACAATGACCTTGAAATAAGAATTTCCGATTACGCAGACGAAGACATAATTTATCTTCTTAAAAACACTGTAATCGGTTCGGAAAGAGAGATGAGGTATTCCATCCAGAATGTAGAGGAAAGAATTAATGCATATAAAGACAGGATAAGATTCATTTCGCTCTACAAAAAAGGTCAGTTCGCGGGAACAATCGGGGCGTGTTTCAGAATTACCGGGCAGGGTATTTTACGCTTTTCTTCTTTTTATTTCAGATATCTTGCCTTTCAATCATATTATCAGACCAACCTGTTATCATCGGGAGAGAAAAAACGGCAGCCTGGAGCAGGGAAAGAAGATTCATTCAAACATAAAGTTCTCGAAGTTTTAAACAAACCTGATTTATTTAATATTAAAGATTTTCATGAAGGTGAGCGATATATTATGTACGCCTTTATTGAAAGCATGAATGAGAGATCGAAAAATCTGGTACATCAGGCTGGTTATGAACATGTAAGATCATTTCTCACTGTTGCCTTCAGTCGTTTTTCACCTGCCTCCCACCCTGAAGTTTCACTCCTTAAGGAAGAAGAAAGGCCTCTGATGTCTGAATTATTGAATGAATATTACCGCGATTACTCATTGTTTACTACAGACTATGCTTTTTTTAACGACAAATATTATGTTCTTAAAGAAGACGAAGAAATAATTGGAGGAGTTTGCGCTATTCCGTCAGTATATAAAATTCATAATATACCGGGTGTCTGGGGCTGGGTTATTATGAAAATTTTGCCACATGTGCCTTATTTCCGAAGGTTGTTTCAGCCGGGAGAATTCAGATTTCTGGTTTTTGATGCAGTTTATTGCAAAAAAGGCAAGGAGAAAAAGCTATCGAAACTTTTTGAGTCGGTATGTGCAGCCGAAGGTTTCAATACAGGTCTTACCTGGCTCGACGACAGAAGTGAACTTTATGATAAACTGAGGATGGAAGTCAAAATGGGTGCTCTCAACCGGATGCTCAATGCAAAACCGGTACTGGTATATATACGTTTCGGAAACTTTCAGGAAAAAGAAAAAGATCCTTTTTATGAATGTCCGGCATATATTTCAGGTTTCGATTTCTCATAATATTCACAATATTTTATTCTTTGTGGCTCTGTTTACCCATTTATTTCGGGCAGTAACAAGAACCCTCAGCATTTTAGGCTTTATGGTAACATTAATTTCATCGGAGATCATCACAGGTTCTCCATCTATATGAAATCTGGACTCTGAAGAGCGTATAGTAACTGGTTTATCTGTTTCGTAATACCTGATATATTGCGATTCTTTCAAAGTGCCGCTCAATAATCTAAAAGCAAACAAAGGCAACATAATTTTTGGGAAAGGCCTTACAATAACCAGATTAAATTTCCCGTCATGTGGAAGAGCTCCGGGAACAATTATAGCATGGTTACCAAATTGCCTTGTATTTGTTATCGAAAGCATGTAAACATCTTCTTCGATAATATTATTTTCAATATTTACTTGAATTCTTACAGGTTTAAGGGCAACAACAACTTTAAAACATGCAAGCACATAACTCCAGAATCCTCTTTTTTCAGAATCATGGAAGGTATGGGCAACAAAGCTGTCTATGCCAAGTCCGGCAACATTGATACAGAGTCTGTCATTCAAAAAGAGAGTGTCGGTTTCAAATGAATTATGTTTCCTTATATCGCGCAGGAGGGTTTTGATATTTTTTTTAAAGCCCATTTCTCTTGCAAATCCGTTGCCTGAGCCAACCGGAAGCACAGCAAGAGTTTTTCCGGAGCCGGCAATTTCAGAAGCAACGGTGTTTACAGTACCGTCGCCGCCTGCGGCAACAAAAATTTCATAATTTTCGATGTTTTCCCTTATAAAGTTCCTGAACTCAGATACATCGTTAAAAACCGCATAATCCATAACATTCCTGTAGCGGTCAATTTTTCTGGCAATGCCAATAATTCTTTTCCGGCCGGCCTTTGGATTGATTATTACAAGGATTTTGTTATTTCTTAAAGATTTTACAGGCATTTATATATATTCTAAGGCGTTACGATCTCAGTCCGGAGTTTAGAGGTATAATCTCTTATATTTTCGAGGGTTTCGAGGGAAATTGTGATCTGGCTTCCTGAAGCCAGCAGAATTTTACGGCTTGTGTCAATTTCCAGGTCACCTTTTTTAAAGTAGATATCGAATGTATCATACATCCTTCGGAGATAAATAAGTTTTTTTGTATAGTAAACAACTATAGGATCATCATAAAAATTACGCATAAAACTTATAAGTGAGTTCAGAGTGTATTTCTGATGCGCAATTTTTTCAACAACTTCCTTGTCAGGATTTTCAGGATTGAACAAGAGCTGTGTCGTGATGTAAAGAGCCTCAATCCATCCGCCCATCAGCATAAGACCTGCAGTGCTCTCACGGCCTTCACGCCTTAAATGGTTTTCAATATCGGTGTAGGCTTTGTTCAAAAGAATCATGACACTGTCGGGATTATCAATATTATTCTCTATCTTCTTTACAGGCTCGATAAGCAAATTCTCCGGCATTCCCAGCCGGTTGCTCAATTCTCTGATAACAAGTATATATTCAATCATATCCTGACCGATTCCGAACATTTTGATATATCCGAAATCAACGCCATAAACGCCAAGGTTGATAGCGCATTTAGAATTGCTTGTATAAAGCTCATGATTCGAAACCGGATTGATTATGTTTTTATTATATGGAATGCTAAGCCTGTTGAATATTGCAGACACTTCGGTTGGTGTTACAAGTCCATAAAAAATCTCTTTACGGTCAATTGACAATTCACTATGAAGGGAATCGGTCCGATAGGTTGTAAAGATATTTCCTGCCGGTTTGCTGGAAGGCTTTTCATGAGCACATCCTGATATAAAAATCAAGAAAAGTACAAGTTTTGTTGTGGAATTTAGCATTGTTTTCATTGCATCCGAATTTTAGGAAATATAAAAATTAAAATGTCAATAAAGTTATAATATAATTCTGTTTCCCATTTTTTTACTTATAACTGAAAGAGTTTTACTGAGAGTGTCATATTTTTTCTGAAGAGTCATTACTTTTTCCATATCTCCGTTTTTTGATGCCTGGTCAATCTGCCTGAGAATTGCTCTGCAAACCGATTTGATTTTGTCGGCCTTGAATTTCAGAACAGCATCTTCAACAAGCTCTTTAAGTTTATCTGATTCGGTTTCGACATAAGCCTGTTTTTGTTTCCAGATTGGGCTTATTTCATAAGTATCGGCCAGAAGATCGGCTGAGGCCATTGATATTCCGGGATCGGGGTGCTTGACAAAATGCTGGTCACCCGGGAATAGTCCCTGGTCAACATGAAATTTATAATCGCTGAATAGGCCGGCAAAAACAGGATTTTCGAATTCGAGATTGTCAATTGTAATTTCTTTTACTATATAATCAGCTATGGTGATGATTGTTTCTGTGCCATCGTCTTTGTTTATTATTCTTTTGTAAACTTCGCTTCCATATTTAAGAAGAAGTCGGGCAATCTCTCTTTCGGACGGGAATGAATCGGCAGTCTGAAACTGGGGCTGTCTGGCTGGAGAAGCCACCGGAACCGAGATATCTTCAGGTGCAGGATATCTGTTGCGTTCCTGAAATGATTTCTGACGGCGTAATTTATTTACTTCATTATAAATTACTGTTTCCGGCATTTCCATCAGTGTACTGCATTCTTTTATATAAACAGTGCGGATGATTATTTCGGGTATGACGGCAATCGAACTTACTATATCATGTAGAAGCCCTGCCCTTTTAACGGGGTCATTTTTTGCATCAGCAAGAAGAAGCCTTGTCTTGAAACGAATAAAATCCGTTTCATGATCCCTGATGAACTGCATAAACTCTTCATTGCTTATCTTCTTTGAATAAGAATCCGGATCTTCACCGTCGGGAAGGAGAACAATTTTTACGTTCATACCTTCCTCGAGAACTATATCTATACCGCGTAAGGAAGCCTTTATACCTGCCTCATCGCCGTCGTAGATTATTGTTATGTTTCGTGTAAACCGTTTGATGAGCCTCACCTGTTCCTGGGTGAGAGAAGTACCGCTCGAAGCCACTACATTTTCGATACCTGCTTCATGAAGCGAAAGCACATCGGTATAACCTTCTACAAGGAAACACTTGTCTTCTTTTGTGATAGCTTTTCGTGCCTGGAAAATTCCATAGACAATTCTGCTTTTATGATAGATAACCGATTCGGGAGAATTGATATACTTAGCAGCTTTTGGGTCCGATTTAAGTATCCTGCCGCCAAAACCCAAAATCTGTCCGGCCAGTGAGTGTATCGGGAAAATCACCCTTCCGCCGAACCTGTCGAAGAGCCTTTCTTCATGTCTGACCGACAGGCCTGTTTTTATCAGATACTCTTCATTATATCCGTCGGCAAGAGCTTTTTTGGAGAATGCATCATGCTGAACAAAGCAGTATCCAATTTCGAATTTCTTAAGGGTTGCCTGCCTGAACCCGCGTTCGCTGAAGTAAGAAAGACCTACAGAAATACCTTCTTCGGAATTGAAGAGATTTTCATGGAACTGACGTCCCGCATAAGTCGTCAGAACCAGCATACTGTCGCGTTCATTCTTTTTCTCTATATCTTCCTCAGAAGTTTCACTTTCCTCGATCTCGATATTGTATTTCTTTGCCAGATATTTAAGCGCTTCCGGGTAGCTGAGATGTTCATGCTCCATAATAAAATTAATTACATTGCCGCCTTTGCCGCATCCGAAACACTTGAATATGCCTTTCGAGGGAGAAACTGTGAACGAGGGAGTTTTTTCATTATGAAAAGGACATAAGCCGATAAAATTGACGCCACGGCGTTTCAGTGAAACGAACTCCTGAATCACTTCGACAATCTGTGCCGAATCGAATATTTTTTGTATTGTGATATGGTCAATCATAATTCAAAGATACCATGAAATGATAATATTTTGGAGAAGGGAATAAATTTTAATTTTGAAAGTTGATAAAACAGATTAGCACCTGGTTAATACAGGCTTCTCTGAATAGCTATTGAAATAAAATATTTATTGAAATAGAATCTAAAAAGAAACTTGTGGTTCTTAAAGGCGCAGGTTTTCCTTTTCTCCTTTTTCCTTTTTCCTTTCTCCTTTCTCCTTTCTCCTTTCTCCTATATTTATTTATATATCTTTTATATCTTTAATTCTTTAAAATTATCATTTAATGACAAAGTCGGCCAGAAAAATCATCCTCGCCGTAACCGGTGCAAGCGGTTCGATATATGCATTGCGACTTCTTGAAAAAATTATGGCGGTAGAATCCCCTCCGGATGAGATAGCTGTAATATTATCTGATACTGCTAAGGAAATCTGGCAATATGAAATTGGCATGAAACCTGTTTTCAATCCTACTGCGAAGGAGTATGAAAACAGTTCTTTTCAAGCCCCATTCGCCTCAGGTTCGGCTTTATACGACACTATGATAATTTGTCCTGCCTCCATGGGAACTATTGGCAGAATAGCAAACGGAACTTCGGATAACCTTATTATAAGATCCGCAGATGTGATTCTGAAAGAAAAGAGGAAACTTATCATTGTTCCGAGAGAAGCTCCATATAATCTGGTTCATATCCGGAACATGGAGACTCTTGCAATGGCGGGAGCTATAATATTTCCTGCTTCACCATCATTTTACAGCAAGCCTCAGAGCATTGATGATCTGGTTGATACTGTGGTGTCCAGAATACTTAAACTGGCAGGGTTCGATGTTCCCGGATTCAGATGGATGGATAATGACTGACAAAAGGATAGCGCGTTTTTTCAGAAAGCATCATGTTCTTACCATTGCTACTTCGGTTAACTCTGAACCATGGTGTTCTAACTGCTTCTATGTATATCTTGAAGATGAAAATGCTTTGGTGTTCACAACTGACACTGATACCCGGCATGGACAGGAGTTTAAGAAAAATCCTCTTGTTGCCGGAACAGTTGTGCTCGAGACGCTGGTAATCGGAAAAGTAAGGGGAATTCAGTTTCAGGGAATAGTGTCGGAACTGAAAGGCGAAAGGCTCGAAAAGGCGAGAGGTGCTTATTTACGTCGTTTTCCTCCAGCCACATTGATGGATACCTGTCTCTGGGCGGTAGATTTAACATATATTAAGATGACCGATAACAGGCTGGGATTCGGAAAGAAGATTATATGGGACAGGGATGGTGCGTCTGAATACCTATAAGATTTATTTATAAAACAGAGAGACATTAAAAAAACTCAGAACACACTGAGATTTTCATTAAGTTTGCATAAGAATTAAAAGATAATATTATGTTTTCGGGAATAATTGAAGAAGCCGCAACGGTTGTAAAACTGGAAAGGGAAAAGGATAACCTTCATTTAACGATGAAGTGTTCATTTGTTGACGAGCTTAAGATTGACCAGAGCATTTCACATAACGGCGTATGTCTTACTGTTGTAAGGAAGGACAGGGAAACATACACGGTAACTGCAATAAAAGAAACGCTCGAGAAAACAAATCTCGGTCTCCTGAAACCGGGCGATAAAGTGAACCTCGAACGCAGTGTGAAAGCTGATGGCAGGTTCGACGGTCATATAGTGCAAGGGCATATTGACCAGACTGCAGTTTGCACTGAGGTAAAAGAATCGGAAGGAAGCTGGTATTACACATTCGGATATGAACCGCTAAAGGATGATTACATAACAGTTGAAAAGGGCTCGGTTGCCGTTAACGGTGTTAGTCTGACCGTAGTCAACTCACAGTCGAAATCATTCCAGACAGCTATCATACCTTACACATGGGAAGTAACAAATTTTCATCAGATAAAACCCGGTACAGTTGTGAATATCGAATTCGATATCCTTGGAAAATATATTGCGAAAATTGTAAAGCAACAACTTAAAGGAAATTGATGATGGATTATTTCACTGTTGTTATTCCTCTTTTCTTCCATGCCCAAAGTCCTCCCCTTAAACTATATATCTCCCTGAATCCCAGATCATAGAGTTTAATTGCAGCCTGTTCAGACCTGAACCCGTTGCTACAATAAAGAAGAATTACCGGCTGGCCGGAGAGATATTTCCTGCATCTTTTCTCGATTTTAGCCAGCGGAATATTAACTGCTCCTTCGATTCTTTCTTTTCTGAATTCCCGCGGAAGACTGACATCAATAACAACAACATTTTCCTTCAACCTGATAAGTGTGAGGAAATCCTCGGGGTCAACACTCCGGTATTTCAAAGAATCGGGCACCTGAGCGTCTGTCCTGTACGATACTGTCAGAAGGAAAATCAAAATAATAAGCCCTTGTTTCATAATAACTCCTGAACTTATCGTACAAAAATAGTATAATGAAACAGGAATATTGATAGCATTTTAGCTTTAAAATCGTACTTATTTTACTTCATGTTCTGTTATTTTTTAATCTTTTTCACAGTTACACCATTAAGCCTTTTTACTATTTTTGTGCGATTTTTTTAATATTAACCGTCTGATTTGATGAAGAAAAAATTTCCTGAATATAAAGGACTCGACTTAGCTCAGGTGAACAGGGACATCCTTAAGATTTGGGATAAAAACAACACTTTCAAAAGAAGTGTGAGGCAGAGAAACGGTAAAGGTAAGTTTATTTTTTATGAAGGTCCTCCTTCTGCCAACGGCATTCCTGGTATTCACCATGTAATGGCAAGAGCCATAAAAGACGTGGTTTGCCGTTACAAGACTCAATGCGGTTATGAGGTAAAACGAAAAGCCGGATGGGATACTCACGGACTGCCGGTCGAGCTTGGCGTCGAGAAGGCTCTCGGAATAACGAAGGAGGATATCGGAGTAAAAATCTCGATAGCCGATTACAACAATGCATGCAAGAAAGATGTAATGAAATATACCGATCTGTGGGAAGAGCTTACCCGCAAGATGGGCTACTGGATTGATATGGACGATCCATATATTACATACGACAACAGATACATAGAAACTATATGGTGGCTTTTAAAACAGCTTTACGAGAAAGGAAGCCTATATGAAGGATACACAATTCAACCTTATTCACCTGCAGCGGGAACAGGTCTAAGCTCTCACGAACTCAATCTTCCAGGCTGTTACAAAGATGTAAAAGATACAACGTGCACAGCCCTTTTCAAAATTCACAGGAATAAAAAATCGGAGTTTCTTTATAGCGGCACTGACACTCCCGATATTCATATAATGGCATGGACCACAACTCCATGGACTCTCCCGTCGAATACGGCTCTTGCAGTGGGAGAACAGATTATCTACGTTCTGGTTCGAACATTTAATCCTTACTCGGGTAAACCGCTTACAGTTATACTGGCACGCGACCTGCTAGGTTCGATGTTTCCCGGAACTGAAGCCTCTGAGCAATTGCCGGAATATAAACCGGGCGATAAAAAAGTGCCCTATAAAATACTTGCCGAATTCCCTGGAAGTAAACTTGAAAATATTACATACGAACAACTTATTGACTGGGTAACTCCCGATGAAGGTGCTTTCAGGGTCGTTACCGGCGATTTTGTCACTACGGAGGAAGGTACCGGAATAGTTCATATAGCGCCTACTTTCGGCGCCGACGACTACAGGTTAAGTAAGGAAAAAGGTATCCCGCCATTAATGGTAAAGATGAAAGACGGCACAATGGGACCATTGGTTAAC
>CAZIRN010000056.1:0-11675 GCA_964541495.1 uncultured Rikenella sp.
CTCTATTCTCCGGTAATCATAAATTTCTGTAGTATCCTCCTGGGATATTACTTCGGCAGGTAACAAAAACAGAATAAATATCGAAACGATTCCGATAATCTTAATCTTCATAATCATTATTCTATTCCAGAATTTGTTCACTTGTTTTTCCAAATCTTCTTTCACGTTTCTGGTAATCAATTATAGCTTCGTAAAAATCTTCTCTGCGAAAATCGGGCCAAAGAATTTCAGTAAAATATAATTCGGTATATGCTATCTGCCAGAGGAGGAAATTGCTTATCCTCATCTCCCCGCTTGTACGTATCATTAGTTCGGGGTCAGGTATTCCGGCAGTAGCAAGATAATTTTCAAAAATAGTCTCATCGTCAACTGACGGATCAATTTTCCCATTCTTTAAATCAGCTGCAAATTTTTTTGCTGCCTGAAAAATTTCCCATCTTGAACTGTAACTCAATGCAATAATCAGTGTAAGTCCGTCAGCTTTTGATGTAAAATCAATAGTATGAAGCAATTTTTCCCTAATATCAGCTCCCAGTTGCTGAATGTCTCCAATAACAAGGAGTTTAATATTGTTTTTAGTCAATGTTTCTGTTTCATTATTAAGTGATTCGACCATAAGGTTCATAAGGGCAGTAACTTCCGAATGAGGTCTGCTCCAGTTCTCTTTTGAAAAAGTATAGAGGGTAAGATATTTCAGTTTTAACTCGGCCGCAGATTTAACAATTTCTCTTACAACTTTAACACCCTCCTGATGTCCCATATTCCTTTCAAGTCCGTGCCGGCGTGCCCACCTGCCGTTGCCGTCCATAATAATTGCCACATGCTGCGGCAATTTCCTGGTATCTATCTGCTCCAATAGTGTCATCAGTCAGTGTTTCTTTTTCTTATCTGATTTAACATCATTGTAAACGGGACATCCGGCCAGCTTGTTGTATATTTTCCATGTAAAAGAGATTCCTGTATATGAGTACCAGTCGTTATTATGAATGTATCCATGTTCATCCGGGTCAACAAGGTCACTTAAGCCGTCAAAATTATCATAAAAAGTTTTACGAAAACCATATTCTGCTTCAAGACCCAAATTATTGTAAATATTCAGTTTTAATCCGAATGAAAACGGGAATACTGCAGTATAGGTAAATCCGGTGGTATTAATAAAAACGATCCCTGCTCCTGCTGCAAGATATGGTGTTGATTTCCATCTTTTCCCCTGAGTATGATAGGGGAAAAAATTAAACTCGAATGTAGTGCTCCATTCCCAAATTGTACCAGAAAAAGAATTTGCTCTTGACTGTTGAAAAGCGTTATTAAAATCAAGATCGTTACCTGCGATACCCCCTGAAAGGAAATTTATTCTTAATGCTTCTCTGGGATTTAGATTATACCGGTAAAATAAACCTGCCGCAGGCTGAACAGAATATAAGAGTTTACCTGGATTAATGTCGCCTATATATGACGTGACTCCTCCGGTTGCACCGTAATCGGCATTACGCTGTCCGCTAATGCCGGAAGTAATTAAAGCAATTAAAAAAAATAGAATAACTCTTTTCATTAAAATCGTTCCCTGTTCAGAACTTTCTGCTGCTTAAGAATAACGGAAGCCCACTGGTGTTTGTTGGAATTTTAAAGGTAAAAATGAAGTTGAAAAAATAATAAACATCGTTTGAATGGGAATAGATTGAAGTGTAGCCATCAAGATAATCGGAAAAAGCGTACCTGCCTCCAAGTTCAAGACCTATATTATAATCCGGCATTATAAGGAGGTTAGCTCCAATGCCAACAGGAATTATTGCGGTAAAACCGCCGTCTTTCATTCCATGTAAAACAAGTTCATCATTACCTTTCACGTTATAAGACAATCCGCCAATTCCGGTAAATGCATAAATATCAAGTGAAGAAATTATACTGGTGAATCTTGTTTTTTTCCCTCTTGTGAAAAGATAGCTGTTCTCTCTCTGGCTTTTAATAAAATAGTATTCTCCTGTAAGTGCCGGTTCAAAGATAGTTGAAGTGGCTTCCATTTCTCTTTCTTCATTCGATCCTCTTACATCGGTTGCATGTAACTTTCCGAAGGAAAATCCAAGTTTTACACTAAGATCCTGAAGAATCCTGTATTTCAGTCCAACATTTACATCAAAACGTGTCTGAAGAAAACTGAAATCTTTTATTCCAAGGATATTTTCCTTAGGGGAAAATCCTCCTATATCGCCAAAAAACTGGGTTGTACCGAGACCTGCTACAGCTTCACATCTTTTGGCCTCCCAGAGTTGCCCTGAAACAAATTCCGGTATAAAACCAAGAATAAAAACTACGATGAGTAATTTTTTCATGTAAGAAAGTATATTTTATTGTTCACAGGAACCTCCAAGTCAATAAAAATTATTCAAGTATGTTCAGGTTATAAAAACAGAGAGGTTTCACAGTTGTATTTATTTAATTTTTCGATACAAATATAATAATCTATAGTCTATTAACGTATAAAGCAATAATGAATTGCATCAATTTCTTTTATCGGCGCCCCACATTAATTTATCTCTTAGTGTACTGTAAAAATCACGCCCTTTCAGCATTACAGTTTTAAGTTTTTTATCAGACCTTTTTATCTGTATTTGCTGGCCGGAAAGGAGTTTTTCAACTCTGAAATCACATGTTACCAGATATTCATTGTTTCTGCCCTCGACAAACATTCTCAGTTTACTGTGGCCAGGAAGAACTATTGGCCTTACAGTCAGATTATGTGCCGAAAGGGGTGAAATAATAATGCTTTCATCGCCAGGAGGCAGAATAGGTCCGCCGGCACTCAGGTTATAGGCTGTTGACCCTGTGGCTGTAGAAATAATAAGTCCGTCGGCCCAGTAGGTATTAAGGTATACTTCATCAACATAAACTGTGATAGTTATCATGTTAAGCCCGGATTTTTGAATTGTAACCTCGTTAAGCGCCACAGGATCGTAAACTCCAAATTTTCCGGCAGGTTCGGTTATCTCAAGAAGAGATCTTTCAATTATATCAAAATCATTATTGTAAAGCATTTCAAGCGATTGGCATACTTCGTTTTCCGAAATGTTTGCAAGGAATCCAAGCCTCCCTGTATTAATCCCCGCTACCGGAACCTGTAAATCTTTAACCATCATCATGGTTTCAAGAAATGTGCCGTCTCCGCCAATACTCATAATAAGTTCAGGCTTTTCTGGCAGGTCTGCAGTGTTAAGGAATGTTTCGATCGAATCTTTTTCAGGAAAGCCGTTATATTGGCCTGTTTTATCATAAAAGTAAATTCTTATCCCCTTCCCTGAGAAACTCCCCACAATATGATTGATAACTCTTTTCGTCCGCTCATTAATTTCCGAACTGAATATTGCCACCCTCTTCAGCATTTCCCTATATTATCAGATATTCATATATTTTATAAGCATATCAAGCCTTTCCGAATAAAATCGGTCAAGGGTATCGTCTTCCGAAATCCATTTTTTTATATTGTATCCGTACCTTTCAAAGGTTTTAATAACCGAAGTCAGATCATTTGAGTTAAGCTTCAGTGTCACTTCAAGTTTTGTTGATTCTGGAGGCGAAGTTATAAACATACTGAGCACTTTCAGGTTATTCCCTTCTGCAATCTGTGCAATCTGGGAAAGGGAATAATCTTTTTCGAGCAGTTCAAGTACTATGATACCTCCAGGCTGGTCCATAGAGGAAAACTTCGCTAAATTCATAATAAGATTACTCATAGTGACAACCCCTTTGTAATGTCCTTTCTCGTCAAGCACCGGAATAACACTCAGTTTAAGTTTTGATGCAAGTGATATCAATTCAAAAATATGCTGATCAGCTTTAACATAGGGTTTAAAAAGAGTTAACTGTTGTTCGCCTATAGGCTTATCAGGCTGATTCATATCATAAATATCTGCATCAGATATAAGACCCAGAAAATCCTGATTATTTACTACAGGGAGGTGCGATACTCTGAAGACTTCCATCCAGTTGAGAGCAGTCTGCCCTGTATCCGACGGCTTCAATGGCGGTATTATTTCAGATATAAGGTCTTTTGCCTGCATTTGCTATCTTCTCAATTATTGGTTTTTAATTTAAATATAGCGAAAAAAACTGATAGTTATTATATTTTTGTCAATTAATTATAATTAAATTAAACTTTTGATGACAAAATTAAGTGTAAATATTAACAAAATAGCAACCATCCGTAATGCAAGGGGAGGAAATATTCCTGATGTAAGGCTTGCCGCAATCAACTGTCAAAAATTTGGTGCCGACGGAATTACTGTTCACCCGCGGCCTGATGAAAGACATATCCGGTATTCGGATGTATTCGAGATTAAACCTGTAATCATTACTGAATTCAATATAGAAGGATATCCTTCTGAACAATTCATCAATCTGGTTTTGTCAGTGAAACCTGATCAGGTTACGCTTGTCCCCGATTCACCGGATGTAATTACCTCAAACGCCGGATGGAATACAAAAAAGCACCTTTCATTTCTGAAAGATATTGTTTCTGTTTTCAAAGAATCCGGCATTAGAACATCAATATTTGTAAGCGCAGAGCCTGAAGATATAGAGTATGCAGCACTTACAGGCGCCGACCGGGTAGAGTTATATACCGAACCTTATGCAAGGTTGTATCAGTCGGACAAACAAAAGGCAGTGGAACCGTTCCTTAAAGCAGCAGAAAAAGCAAAAGAATCAGGACTCGGGATAAATGCCGGACACGACCTTAATCTGCAAAATCTGAGGTACCTTTCGGAAAACATTCCATATCTTGATGAAGTTTCAATAGGCCACGCTCTTATTTCCGATGCGCTGTATTTAGGCCTTGAAAATACAATTCAGATGTACAAAAGGCAATTAGCAGGCTAAAAACCGATAGATAATCTGTTACCGGTTATCTTAACCGCTCATTCAACCGACACAAATAAATCAGAATATTGTTATGGATTCTATCTTATCAAGGCTTATCCCTGATGTATTCATGAATCTCAGAAGTATTTGTGCCACACAAAGAACATCCTTCTCGCAATATTTTGCTATTCGCTTAATGTCATGCTCTTTCCAGTAAACGTCGGCCACCATGCTTCCGTCAATATCATCTTTTGGCGAGTCAATGCCAAGAATTGCCGAAAGGGTTTCGAGAGAAGTATAGTTTTTATGGTCTCCAAATTTCCATAATTCCATTGTATCGAGTAATTTAACCTCCCATGGTTTCTTACCTGCATTGTCGAGTATGTCGGGGATGGGCAAAGAATTGACTATCATCCTGCGGGCAATATATGGATAATCGAATTCCTTTCCGTTGTGAGCACACAGAATAACGTCCCTGCCTGAGGAAGTTTTTTTCAGCATAGATGAAAATTCTGATAGAATAGTTTTTTCATCATCGCCAAAGAATGATTTCAATCTGAATCCAAAAGTCTCCCTATCTTTGATAAAGCCTGCTGAAATACATATTATTTTTCCAAACTCAGCATAAATTCCTGCCCTTTTATACACATCCAAAGCACTTTGACCAGGTTCTCTGAAAGATGCAGATTTTTTATCCCAGAGCGACTGCATTAAAGGGCTTAACTCCTCAAACGAAGAGGCGGCTGGCACTGTTTCAATATCAAGAAACAGAATGTTTTCAGGTTTTAAAGTCTCAAACATAATTTATGATTTATTATTGTATTTTACAGAGTTATAAAAAAAGAACTACTATACATAATTATTATTTCATTCTCTTTCAGGCAATTTCTTTTATAATCATACTTTCACTTCTGACGTCGGCAACTTTTACTTCCCTATATCCTGTTTCTGTTATTCCAATAATAATCATTTTTATTATTTTTGTATTTCTTTCCACTATTCAAAAATATAAATAAACAGGGAGGAAACGATATAAAATAAATATTGATTGTGGAATATAAAATAATATATTATTAAAAAGGCCGGCGATAAATTTAGTTATAAAAGTTCTGAGATTTGAAGAAGCTTTATTATACATTCAAAAAAGTAAATGACCGAACTATATCCTATTAAATTCGAGCCCATTCTAAAAGAAAAGATATGGGGAGGCAGATCGCTTGTAAATAATTACGGCAAGAAAGCCAGTAATTTAGAGCTTATAGGCGAAAGCTGGGAAATATCGGCTGTAGCCGACAATCTTTCTATTGTTGCAAATGGTTTTCTTGAGGGCAACAATATAGAAGAAATAATGGAAGTTTATATGAGTGATATAACAGGCGAGAAGGTTTTTGAGAAATTCGGAACTGAATTTCCTTTGCTCATTAAGTTTATAGAAGCCTCTTCGAATTTATCTGTACAGGTTCACCCTGATGATAATTTTGCAAGGGAAAGACATAATGCATGGGGGAAGACTGAAATGTGGTACATTCTCGAGGCACAACCTGGTTCACGGATTTACAGCGGCTTCAAAGAACCTATAAATGAAGAGGAGTTCAGAAAAGCTCTTAATATCGGAAAATTACCGGATATCCTTAATATCGAATATCCCAGGGCCGGAGATGCTTTTTTCACACCGGCCGGCCGTATCCATGCAATAGGCAGCGGCATAATACTGGTTGAAATTCAGCAGACTTCCGATATAACTTACAGGATTTTCGACTGGAACAGAAACGACGATAATAATAAACCCAGAGAACTACATGTAGAGCTTGCAGCAGCGGCACTCGATTACAATGCCTGCGGCAGTGCGCTAATAAGAAAGGAACCTGTTGCCGGCAAAACTGTAAATATTGTTGATTCAGAATATTTTGTAACAAATATTATCTACCTGACGTCATCATTGAAAAAAGATTATACTCTCCTCGATTCTTTTGTTATTTATATCTGCGTTGAAGGCAAATTTACTATTTATTGGGACAAAAGTTCCGAAACGGTGATAAAAGGAGAAACTATACTTCTGCCTGCCACTATTACCGAATTGACTCTCGAAGCAATGCCTGAAGCAAAAATACTGGAAGTATTTATTAAGTCTAACATAAAAGAAAATGACAAGTCATGAAAAAAGTTATTATCCTTTCAATCGCCTTTATAGCTCTGATGTATTTTTCAGGTTGCCATGGGAAAAGCGGACAAAAAAGCAATGAAGCCGACACAACGGAAGTATCTTCTGTACCGGACACTATCAAAAAGTTATACAGCGGAAATATGCTTACATCGGAGATTACATTCAGAAATGGCGTCAGACACGGACTGACAAAAACTTATTACCCCTCAGGAAGACTGCGTCAGACTTTCTGGTATGAAAACGGTTTGAGAGAAGATACTGCAGTATGGTATTATGAGGATGGAAAAGTCTTCCGCAAAACTCCTTACAGAAATGACACAATAAATGGAACTCAGATTCAATATTATAAATCGGGCAGGGTAAGGGCAAAACTTGAATTTGAAAAAGGATTGAGAAAACCTTATCTTGAAGAGTTTAAAAGCGACGGCACTCCAATAAAAGATTATCCTGAAGTTGTAATTGAAACTATAGATAATTATAAAACTGATGGAACTTATACTATTAAACTAAGTCTGAACAAGAAAGATGTCAAAGTTAATTTTTACAGGGGCGGTTATATAAACGGACTTTTTGACCCTGATAAGGTTAAAAAGATTAACGATTCCGAGTACACTGGATTAATCCGGCTAAGAAAAACAGGAACACAACAATCTGATTTTGTTGAAATTATTGCAGAAATTTCAACACCGCTGGGAAACAAACTACTTGTGAATAAAAAGATTGACCTACCTTACAATGATCTGAAGTAAGCATATTAAAGCTGAACCTATAAATAAATGATTTCAGCGTAATGATTATCAGGTCAGCAAAGTTTGTTTCCTCAAGTAGCAATCTTACAGGCTGTCCTTTGCCCGATAAACCTGATATCGCTTTTACCGGAAGGTCGAATGTCGGCAAATCGTCTCTTATCAATATGCTAACAGGGCGAAAAAAGTTAGCACGAGTTTCGCGTTCTCCGGGACGTACACGCACAATCAATTACTTTCTTATTAATAATGAATGGTATCTTGTTGACCTGCCTGGTTATGGCTATGCCGGAACGTCATACGAAAACAGAAGAAATTGGCAGAAAGAAATTTATAATTATATAATAAACAGAGAAAATCTTCTCTGCATTTTTGTGCTTATTGACTTGAGAATAAAACCCCAGTTGTCAGATCTCCATTTTATGGAAATGCTTGGCAAAGAGCAAATTCCTTTTGTAAGAATATTTACGAAATCCGACAAGTTGAAGCCACAAAATATCGTTAAACAAATAAGGGAATATGACAAAAAAATGCTGGAAACTTGGGAAGAATTGCCGTTGACATTCGTAACATCCTCTGTAACAAGGTCAGGCAGGAAAGAAATTCTCGATTTTATAGAACAAATTGTTAACAAATCAAGAAAAGGTTTATGAATTGTATTTGATTTTTTACTTTTGTAAGGTTTAGAAAAATAAAAAAGAAATAAAATGTTTGGAAAAGCACCCATGAAACTTTTCGCCTGCAGATCATCAATGGAGCTTGCCGGAAAAATAGCGCAGGAACTTGGCATCGAACTTGGCAAATGTACTGTTACTGAATTCAGCGACGGTGAATTTCAGCCATGCTATGACGAATCAGTGCGCGGATTTGAGGTATTTATTGTGCAGTCAACTAATCCGCCTGCAGAAAACCTGCTCGAACTTCTGCTTATGATTGATGCTGCAAAAAGAGCTTCGGCATACAAAGTAATTGCGGTAATACCTTACTATGGATTTGCCCGGCAGGACAGGAAAGACAGGCCGAGGGTTTCTATAGGGTCAAAACTTACTGCTGATCTTCTTAGTGCTGCAGGTGTTGATCGTGTAATAACTATGGACTTGCATGCCGATCAGATACAGGGATTTTTCAATGTGCCGGTAGATCATTTGTTCGGCTCGGCAATTTTTGCTCCCTATATCGAATCCCTCAACCTTAAAAACCTTGTTATTTCTGCTCCCGATATAGGAGGTTCAAAACGTGCAAATGCTTATGCCAGAAACCTGCAGGCAGAGCTTGTTCTATGCTATAAACTCAGGAAAAAACCCAATGTAGTGGAAGAGATGTCAATTATCGGCGAGGTTAAAGACAAAAATGTTGTGATAATAGATGATATGATTGATACTGCCAGTACTGTCGTTCTTGCCTCACAAATGATAAAAGAAAGAGGTGCAAAAAGCATACGGGCTTTTGCAACTCATCCTGTTCTTTCAGGCAACGCTATCGAAAGAATAGACAATTCACCAATCGAAGAGCTCTTTGTAACCGATTCAATGCCTTTTCATAATACTTCTAAAAAGATTAAAGTATTGTCTATTGCAAAAATTTTTGCCAATACAATCTATGCAGTTGCAACAAACCAGTCAATAAGTACTAATTTTGTATTTTAAATCATTTAACATAAATTTGCAAGCCGATTTTAAAAATGTCGAATATCTGATAAGAAGTTATTTGACGGCATAATAGTTTTTAGAATCATAACCAACTCACACACAGATGAAAACGTTAGAAATCAATGGCTCATTAAGAAAATCATCAGGAAAAAAAGATACGGCCATACTAAGAAAATCAAACATGGTGCCATGCGTTTTATACGGAGGCAAGGAAAACATACATTTTACAACTCATGAAAACAGTTTTTTAAAGCTCGTTTATACCAGTGACGTCCATCTTGTAAAACTCCATATAGACGGAAAGGAATTCAACACTATACTTAAGGATATTCAGTTCCATCCGGTGAGCGACAGAATAATACATGCTGATTTTATAGAGGTCTTCGACAATAAACCTATAGTGGTATCACTTCCAGTGAAAATTACCGGCGATTCGCCAGGTGTAAAAGCCGGAGGCAAACTTAAATTAAACAAAAGATATCTGAGGATAAAAGGACTTCCGAAAGATATACCTGATCATATAACTATTGACATAACCGATCTGAAAATACATGATTCAGTAAAAGCAGGCGATATTTCTATTGAAAATATCGAACTGCTCGAACCTGAAAATCTTATGATACTTAATGTTGCCACATCGAGGGTGGTTCAGAAAACAGAGGAAGCTGTACCTGAAGCTGAAAATGTACCTTCTGAGCAGGCTGCAGAAAATGCCGGCATAGAAGAAGACAAAAAATGATTTTTCCCTCAGGAAAATTATTCGATAATTTGAAATATCTCATTGTCGGACTGGGTAATGTTGGCGAGGAATATGAAGATACCCGCCATAACATTGGTTTTTTAATTCTTGATGCTTTTGCACGCGATTGCGGTGTGACTTTCAGTGACAGGAGGTATGGTTTTATCGGTAACTTCAATTACAAAGGCAGAAAAATATATCTTCTTAAACCTTCAACATTTATGAACCTGAGCGGCAATGCCGTTAACTATTGGATGAAAAAGGAAAAAATCGAAATCGGGAATCTTCTTGTTATAGTTGACGATCTGGCTCTTCCTCTTGGCACAATCAGAATGAGGCCAAAAGGAAGGGACGGTGGCCATAACGGTCTCTCCCACATATCTTCAGTGCTTGGCACAAATGAATATGCAAGGATAAGATTTGGCATCGGCAATTCATTCGGACGCGGGAAGCAAAAAGAATATGTGCTTAGTAGCTGGACTCCTGAAGAAAAAATAATAGTGGAAGAAAAAATACCATATGTTATTCAGATGATTAAATCATTTGTAACTGAAGGCACTGACCTGACAATGACAAGATTTAACAACCATGCCAAAGTGGAAAAAACAACTGATAAAAAAGAAAGGGGGAAATTACATCTCTCTTAATTAATCAAAATATTATTTCTTGCCGGCAAATTCTTCTGCAGCACGAAGGACGCGCATTACATTGCCTCCCCATATCTTTTCGATATCTTTCCTGGTATAGCCTCTCCTTACGAGCTCAACAGTAATATTTTTCATCTCCGATACATTCCGGCATCCGTTAATTCCGCCGCCGCCGTCAAAATCGGAACCAATGCCCACATAGTCAATCCCGATAACCTGCACTATATGATCAATATGGTCAACCGCATCTTTTACAGTGGCAAGTTTTTCATATTTTTTCTTCACGGCACGTAATTCATCCCTCATTTGTTTATGTTTTTCCCTGTCCATAGAACCCGGATACATATCCCTGTACTTCATCCGTACTTCATTCAGAGCTGAATCGAGTTCAGGATTTGGCTCAGGTGATTTAAGATAATTACTCAGTAAACAAATTTGTATCACTCCTCCGTTTTGTTTCAGTGCAATAAGCATATCGTCGCTCATATTTCTGGGATTTTCGCATATAGCCCTGCATGAAGAGTGAGATGCAATAACAGGGACACTGGTTACCTTGAGTACATCATAGAAAGCTTCATCCGAAATATGGGATACATCAACCATAATACCCAGTCTGTTCATTTCTCTTACAACTTCCTCGCCCAAAGGTGACAATCCGTTTTGCTCAGGGCCGGTCATATCAGTTGATGAGTCGCATATATCGTTGTTTTTTGAATGACAAAGAGTTATATATCTCGCACCGAGTTCATAATATTGCTTTATTTTTGATAAATCTTTCCCTATTGGGTATCCGTTTTCAACGCCTATAAAAGCAGCAATCTTGCCTGTTTTTTCAATCCGGTAAGCATCGTCGGCAGTAAGTGCAATTTCGGCCAT
>CAZIRN010000057.1:0-11461 GCA_964541495.1 uncultured Rikenella sp.
CTGTTAAAAATGTTGATATAATTTTTTATATACTTCTGTTTTTACAATCATCTTTTTAAAAACATTTTTTAAACAGCTCAAAAACTTTATTTATTATAAAATTCAGTATATTAATTAACAAATTAACAATTGTTAAGTAAAAGATATTTGAATAGAGCATTAAACAAAGTTAAGGCTTTTATTGTTCAATAAAAGTTAATTATTCATTATTAAATTTTGATAACTCTTAAGATTGGTATTGTAAAAAAATAAAGTAACAAAATTTAAAAGTTATCAACAAATAATAAAACAGTTATTATAAAAATGATAATCAAATAATTTTATGACAAAGAAATTTGATTTATTTTGATTTATTGATTTATGATATTTACCTTTACGTTAATTCATGAAATAATTTATTTAGCTATTGTTGTGGATAATAAAAAGATAGGTATTGCATGTGATCATGCAGGTTTTTATCTGAAAAGTAAGATTATTGGATTTCTAAAGGACAATGGATATGAATTCAAAGACTTTGGAAGTTTTAGTGATGAGAGTTCTGATTATCCTGATTTTGCCCATCCTCTTGCGGAAGCAATATCCAATGGTGAATTAGAATATGGAATTACTATTTGTGCAACGGGAAATGGAATTAATATGACTGTTAACAAGCATCAGGGAATAAGGAGTGCACTATGCTGGACTGAGGAGATAAGCCGGCTTGCACGGGCTCATAATGATGCAAATATTTGTGCACTTCCCGGAAGATTTATTTCAGAGCCTGAAGCAATAGTTATTATCAGGACATTTTTGACAACAACTTTTGATGGTGGCCGTCATTTGCGGAGAATTAAAAAGATTCCTCTAGAACCTGAATAAAATGCTTTCGAACACATGTAAATACGGAATAAGAGCGCTTTCTTACCTTGCAAGTAAATCGGAAGATGGGAAAGTTATCAGAATAAAACAAATATCTAACGACCTGAAGCTGCCCACACCTTTTCTCTCAAAGATTTTTCAGCAGTTTGTTAAAAATAAAATATTGATCTCTTGCAAAGGTCCGCATGGAGGATATTCCTTTATTAAGGATCCTTCGGAAGTTTCGCTTTATGATATTGTTATGATTATTGACGGCGATACCTTTTTTAAGACCTGTATTATTCATAACAGAACATGTGAATCGGAAGGGAATCTATGTCCTATACATGAAGATTATGAAAAAATCAAGAAAAGCATAATAAGGCTTTTTCAAAATACTTCGATTTATCATCTTGTCAAAGCTGAAAGCAAATCAAAGAAGATTATACTGTGAGGTTGTTTTTCTGTGTCTGAATATATACCAGATAAAAAAAGCAACGACTGTGCCTGCTATATTGAAAACTTCATCGATTAGTTCGGCAGATCTTCCTTTTGTAACGACAGGCTGGAGAATTTCAATAAAAAGTCCGAATAATATTGGAATTATGCTCAGATAGATATAATTTGTCACTTTCAGCAGTCTGACTCTGTTTTCGTAACAAAGAGTAAGGGCCAGAACAAAATACATAACTGCATGAACGAGCCTGTCAACGTTATGTAACTTAAAAATATTGATTTTGTTTATATCGCCGGGACTCATAAAGCTAACAACCGCTATTCCGATAGCAACTATTATAGACAATATGTTATTTCTGATAAATTTTACCATTGCAAAATTAATAATTGCACCAAACTTACTATTTATATATAACTTTAATCCTCCTTTGTGCTCAGATTGTTAATATTAAAAGTTTCTAAGGTAAATATTCAGGGAGAATGATTGAATGAATGAATGATTGAATGAATGAATGATTGATTGAATGATTGATTGATTGAAGAGACAAAAAAATGGCAGGAATTTACATTCACATTCCATATTGTAAAAGTATTTGTCATTATTGTGATTTTTACAGTATTAAAGATCATGGCAACCATGAGGATTTTATTAACGCCTTGATGAAAGAAGCAACACGCAGGAAAGATTATCTTTCAGATGAAACGGTTTCCTCTATTTATTTTGGAGGCGGTACGCCCTCAGTTATGAAAGTAAAAGACCTGGAAAGAATAATGATATCATTATATGATAACTATAGAATTGAAAATGATTGCGAAATCACAATAGAACTTAATCCTGACGATATAGATTATAATTATCTGACTGATTTGAAGAAAGCAGGTTTTAACAGATTGAGTTATGGAATTCAATCATGGAATGACGATATACTTAAGATGCTGAACAGGCGTCATAACAGCAGTCAATCGGATATTGCCCTTAAAGATTCTTTGAAAGCAGGATTTATCAATATTTCAGTTGATTTGATTTATGGAATACCAGGTTATAGTTCTGAAGAATGGGCAAGGCACCTCGATATTACAACCGGATACGATATAAAACATATTTCTGCCTACCATTTAACGATTGAACCCGGCACTGAATTCGGGAAAATGAAGAAGAAGAGATTATTGAAAGAAATTGATGAAGAAGAGAGTAATGATCAGTTCAATATTCTTATAGAGAAAACCGAAAAGGCAGGTTTTATTCAATATGAGATATCGAATTTCGGCAAAGAAGGATGGTTTTCGCGCCATAACAGTAATTACTGGAAACAGGTAAGCTATATCGGCCTTGGTCCATCGGCTCATTCATTTAACAAAATTTCGAGGCAATGGAACGTCAGCGATGTTAATAAATACATTAATTCAATCAGAAAAAATAAGATATTTTACGGCAGGGAGCAACTCGATGTGAGGAAGAAGTTTAATGAATACATTATGACATCCCTGAGAACTATATGGGGGATTGATCTGGAATTTGTCGAACTGAATTACGGGAAAGAAGGTTATGACTATGTTATCAATGTCTCAGGAAAATTCATAGATTACGGTTTAATGCAGAGAAACGCAAACAAACTGATACTTACAAATCAGGGCAAAATGATTTCCGATAATATCATCAGTGAATTTATGATGACCGAATAATCAGCGGCAGGGGGAAATTTATCTTTTTGTAAGGATAAAGCTGGATGTTCCTATTAAGTTACCTTCGAGATATAATTCGACAGTATAATTACCCGGAATAAAATCGCCTGTATTGTCAACGAAAATGCACATATCTATGTCCTGGTTCATATAATCCACTTTTCGGCTTTCGGTAAATACCATTTTTGATGAATCGTAGTCGAATAAATTATCAGGGCTGATGGCTATTACGAGCTGGTCGGGTCGTATTACCCTGAGGTAAACTGTTTTCGGGCCGGCTGTAGCAATCGGATTTTCCCTCAAAGTGAAGCATACACGCAGTTTATCCATGCGGTCTATCCTTGTGGTTTCCTTCCGGTTTTTATTGAGTGCAACCGCCATAATATCTTTTGCCTGTATAACTGAAGCAATTTCCACTTTTGACGAAAGTTCTTCACGCACCTTTTCGAGTTCATTTTTTGTTTTTTCAACCTGATTCATTTTCTGTTTTATATCCAGATTTTCTGCAACAAGAATCTTATTGCGCGTATTTAGAGAATCAATCTGTACAATATAGCTTTTCATTATTTCCCGCAAGGTTGATATTTCTGTGCGGTATGTTTTAATGAGCTGGACATTTGATGCATTAATTTCAAGCAAGCGTTTTATTCTTTCTTTTTCTTTTGCAAGCTGTGCATTAAGAGTATCATTATTTGTTTTAAGTGTATCATAGCCGTACATCATTTTCCTGAGTTCATTGGCCAGACTGTCTTTTTCCTGGGTAAGTACGGTTTCCATTTCAACCATTTTTCTCTTCTGGGAGAAATAACTGAAAATAAAAACTGCCAGAACGATAGTAAGAATAACTGCAGAAAAAATAAGAAAAACAGAGGCTTTCGCTGCGGAATTATCGTTGTTTTTTGTATGGTTCATAAATAAAAATTCAGATAAATTATATGATTTAAGGATTGGTAAAAATAAACAATATACTTTTACATTTATATTTTAGAATGAGTAAATGTTTGTCATTTTCTATTTATTTATATGATAATTAATATATTATTAAAATGAGTGGTTTTTTTGGTGTTGTTTCCGGTCATAATTGTGTCGAGGATGTATTTTACGGCACTGATTATCATTCTCATCTTGGTACAAAACGTGCCGGAATGGTTTTCAGTACATCCGGTAAAGGTTTCTGGCGGTCAATACACAGCATTGAAAACGCTTATTTCAGGAATAAATTTGAGCAGGAAATTAGCGGCCTTGAAAGCAATATGGGTATTGGCATTATCAGCGACACTGATCCTCAGCCTATTGTGTTCAATTCTCATCTTGGTCCCTTTTCAATAGTTACTGTGGCAAGGCTTGTAAATATTTCTGAACTTGAGAAATATTTTCTCGATAAAAAAATACATTTTGCTGAAAACTTCGAAGGAAATGTAAATCCGACTGAGATAGTGGCAAACCTTATATGCGAAAAGGATGATTTTGTTTCAGGGATAGAGAATGTTTTTGAAAAAGTAAAAGGCTCATGTTCCCTTCTGGTTGTTACACCGGATGGAATAATAGCAGCACGAGATAAGCTTGGCAGAACTCCTGTGATAACAGGGAAAAAAGACGGGTCATATTCTGTTGCAACAGAGACAAGTTCATTCGCAAATACCGGTTATGAAATTGACTATTTTCTTGGCCCTTCGGAGATAGCGCTTATTAATAAAGACGGAATCACTCAATTACGGAAACCAGGAGATAAAATGCAAATATGTGCTTTTCTCTGGGTATATTTTGGCTATCCTCCTTCATTCTATGAAAATATCAATGTAGAGCAGTGCAGGTACAGATGCGGCGCCGCACTTGCAAAAAGGGATAATACTGAAGCCGATTTTGTGTGTGGAATACCAGATTCCGGAATAGGACATGCTGTTGGATATAGTAATGAAAGCAGAATTCCTTATAAGAGGGCTTACTCAAAATATACTCCTACATGGCCAAGAAGCTTTTTGCCTCAGGATCAGGCAAGAAGAGACCTGGTTGCAAAGATGAAACTCATTCCGAATTCTGAAATTATTAAGGGGGAAAGAATTCTTTTTCTCGACGACAGCATTGTAAGGGGAACACAATTGAAAGAGTGTGCTTCTTCACTTCGAAAGTCGGGTGCTTCTGAAGTACACATGCGTATTGCATGCCCTCCTTTATTGTATCCATGTATTTTTCTTAATTTTTCACAGTCGAGATCAATTTATGAACTGGCCGGAAGGAAGGCCATCCGCCAGTTAGGAGGCGAAGACAAAGATATAGATGAATATTCAAATCCAGATTCTGAAAAACATAGGGAAATGGTTGAATGTATAAATATGAATCTGGGCTTTGATTCGCTTATGTATCAACGGCTTGACGACCTGGTAAAAGCAATAGGACTTCCCAGGGAAAGACTATGTACTCATTGCTGGGACGGGTCAGGTTATTTTTAAATTGGGACTATTATTCTTAAAATCAAAACAGTAACAATGAAATATGCCGGAGCTCATGTCAGCACACAAGGAGGCGTACAGAATGCGCCATTAAACGCGGGAGAGATATCCGCAAAAGCATTCGCTCTTTTTACAAAAAATCAGAGGCAATGGTTTGCTCCGTCTTTAACAAAAGAGACAATTAAACAATTTCGTGACAACTGTGAGAAATTTGATTACAAACCATTTCAGATAATGCCTCACGACAGTTACCTGATCAATCCGGGCAATCCTGTAAAAGAAGCTCTTGAAAAATCAAGAAAATCTTTTCTCGATGAGTTCAAAAGGTGTGAACTATTGGGACTCGACCGGCTCAATTTTCATCCGGGAAGTCATTTGAATATGATTGGGGAAGAAGAATGCCTGAAGTTAATTGCTGAATCAATAAATTTAACCCTCGATAAAACAAAAACAGTTACTGCAGTCATTGAGAATACTGCCGGGCAGGGAACGAATCTGGGCTATAAATTCGAGCAAATCAGGTTTATTATTGACCATGTTGAGGACAAATCGCGAATCGGCGTATGTTTCGATACCTGCCATGCCTATGCTGCAGGATATGATATAAAAACTAAAGCAGGGTTCGACAAAACATTCACGTTGTTTGACGAGATAATAGGCATGAACTATCTGAAAGGAATGCATATTAATGATTCAAAAAAAGGTTTAGCATCACATATTGACCGGCACGAGAGTCTGGGAAAGGGATTGCTTGGAGAGGAAGTTTTCAGAACAATTATGAATGATAAAAGATTTGACGATATGCCTTTAATTCTCGAGACGCCATGGGAATCGCTCTGGGAAGAGGAGATAAAATTATTATATTCTTATATAAAGTAAGCTTATGTTGTACACACAGGCATGGCTGGAAGTTAACGGATCCTATTTCTTTAAAAGTATTTTGTTCTTGATTTCATCCGACTGAAGTAATTTTTTAGTTGTATCGTAGCCTATTTTGAAAGCTTCTTCAGATTTTTCGGGGTCAAGAACAGGGAAGTCCCTGAGTTCTGCCGGAGCAACCAGCAGATCGAATTTTGAAGCTTTATTCAGAACTTCTTTTGATAGGTTTACAATAAATGTCCTCTCAGCCATCTTGATAAGACTGTTGAAATTTTTTTCGAATCCTGTGGGGTTGACATAAGAACCTATAATTACCCTGCATTTGTTTTCGATAGGATAAACAGGTAGGTTATCGAGAACGCCGCCATCAACATAAGTGATACCGTCTATTATTACAGGCTTGAACACAACCGGGATGCTTGCCGATGCAATAACCCTTGTCAGAAGCTCACCCTTTGAAAAATATACGGTTTGCCCGTTATTGAAGTCAGTGGCAGTTACAAATAGTTTAATTTTAAGTTCTTCGAATGTCTTAGCCCTCAGATTTTCCTCCAGAATTTTCTCGATACCGGATATACTTAGCAATCCGGTTTTGCTCACTGACGGTCTTATATAGCTGAACCAGTGTCGTGAACTGAGAATGGTCATCATTTCATCCGGCTTATATCCGTCGGAATAAAGAGCTCCAACAATTGCACCTGCACTTGTTCCGGAAACTACATCAGGGAAAATTCCTTCTTCATTGAGGGCTTTCAGAACACCTACGTGTGCAAATCCTCGTGCTCCTCCACCGCTGAGGACGACACCGATATCATAAATATTCTCTTTCATAATTACTGTTCTTATTAGTACAATTGAAAAATTAAATAAAATAAAAAACTTGTCAGTCAATGCGATTTTTAAAAAGCATTGTAATATAATGATTATAAAATTTAATGAGTGATCATCTTATGTATTTATTAGTACCGGCCTTTTGCATGAAGATGCAATAAAAAATATCTTCTGCGAATAATACAATGAAATTATTTCATTAGCCATTTTTCCGTAAAGACGGCATGAGCAATATTTTTTACGTTTGACCTGCCTTCTTCGGCCGGTATCTGGTTTGTGAAAGAAATATGAATCAATCCATCGGCTCCCTGGATAATTGCAGGGTAATGAGCCCTTGTCTGGCTGCCAGGTTCTCCGTTGACTATGTTTTTGCTGTAGGGCCATGTTTTTCCTTCGTCGGCTGATAGTTTTACGGTAAGCCTGTAACGGTCTGTTTCCAGATCGTTGGAAACAAGCACCCAGTTGCCGCTTTTCAGCACTATAACGTCGGCTGCGGAGCCTGGATTAGGTATGTCAGTATCCTTTACCGTGCTCCATGTTTTACCTGAATCGTTAGAATAACTTGTCATAATACGTTTCGGTGGAGGTCCGTTATCTCGCATAAAGGCTTTTATCGAACCATCATGGCAAAGAGCAAGAGTTGGCTGTATCGAGCCTCCGCCTACAATGGGTTCGCTGAAGAACCATGAGTCGCCGTTGTTATTTGATATTGCTATCAAAGAGAAACTGAAGCCGTCAGAATAAAGAGGTAAAAGAATACTGTTATCTGTAATCAGCGGTTTGTTTCTTGTCTGCCATCCTATTCTGCGCATAAGCGGATAGCCAAGCGTGGTCATAACCTTTTCTCCTTTCTCATTTATATCAATGCCTGAGGCTTTAAATGAAACACCTCTGGCTATATCGAGGCATCTTTTAACTGCAGTATTGAATTGTTCTTCTGTTATGTAGCCTTTATTGTCACTCGAGATATAACCGGCAGAAATAAGATATTCATGGTAATCGTTAAATTTCCTTATAAGGGTGTTTACAAAAGTGTCTTGTGAGTTTATTCCTTCGGGCACTGAACCGTCGGCTTTTATGTGAAGCACATCCTGCCATGACCACACAGGGGGCCGTTCTGTATTCATATAATCTGTGCTTATACGGTATTTTATGAGGGACGATTCCCATTGATAAGCCATAACCGTGTACCATACCAGCCACAGGCGGGACTTGCTATCTATGAAAAGTACGGGGTTTATGTCGGGGAATCCTTCAACGTCGGCCATAATGAAAGGATCTGACCACTTCCCGGTTTTATGGTTGTATCTCGCACCTTTTATTGCGACATCGTCGGATGTTCTCTCACCGCTCCCCTGGAACCATGCGACAAGCAGGTCGTGGTTAAGCAACTCAACTATTGTTGAAGCGTGGCAATGCTGCTGCTGAAACGGGAAGATTGACTCAATCATAATTGAATCATTTGTTAATAGCTTGTCTTTTTCTGATTTATTTCCGGAAGAACAGAAAGAAAGCATAAGCGGAATTGATAAGATGCAAAAAATACGGACAGGAGTCATAGCGGTATAGTTTAGATTATGTAAATATATTCTTTAAAAATAGTAAAATTAAATTAAATCGTCGGCGATAAATTGAATAAATCAACCAGGGATACATGACCAAGTGTATGTAGATGGGAGCAGGAGATAGGGATAGGGGGAAAAAAGGAGACTATCCAGGAATTTATAGTCAAGTGGGCCCAGCTGGGATCGAACCAGCGACCCCCTGATTATGAGTCAGGTGCTCTAACCGTCTGAGCTATGGGCCCCGGAAAAATTTTAGTTCAGAGCCGAGTTCTATATGAGTAATATAGAATCGGATTGCAATATTAAAAAATTACGGTTAATTATCCAAAGATTACCACAAAATTCAAATTAAAGGTATAACCCTGAGAAGGAGATTTACGACATTATGTACGTTTCTTTCGAACACCTCAAGAACTTCCTCCCATGTTACAGGTTTTTCATCTGTCTTCCATGAATCATAATCGGTACTCATGGCAATAGTTGCATAAGGTATGTCGAGTTCATTTGCAAGTATTACCTCAGGCGATACGGACATGTTTATTATATCTGCACCCCAGGTGCGGAACATACGCGATTCGGCTCTTGTTGAGAACCTGGGGCCTTCGATTGTAATCAATGTTCCTTTTTCATGTATCCTGAGGTTCATTTTTTTTGCCGTTTCAATAATAGTTGTGCGAAGTTGCTCATTAAAAGGATCGGCCATTGGCGTATGTTTCATGTTGCCGGGTTCGAATTCTTCATAAAATGTTATTTCCCTGTGTCGGGTGAAATCAATAAACTGGTCGGGGATTACAAGGTCGCCGCGCATTATATTTTCTCTGAGGCTTCCACATGCCGTGGTGGTGATAATGTGAGTACAACCGGCTTCCTTCAGGGAGAGAATGTTTGCCCTGTTGTTTACTTTTGATGGAGGTATTGTATGTTCTTTCCCATGACGTGATAGAATAACGATATCAACACCTTCCAGATTGCCGCAAATTAATGGAGAACTTGGTGACCCGTAAAGGTTTATGCCGTCAACTTCGCAGGGATTTTTGAGTATATCGAGTTTTTCCAGACCCGAACCGCCTATTATTCCTATTTTTGCCATGATTATTTTTTAAGATATTGCATAAGAATATTTACTGCCTCGTTCATATCGTGTCCGAAAGTAAGAATTCCTGCGCGGTCGCCTGCCATGACAATGATTTTTTTATCCAGTACTTCCGGCTCTTTAAGTATTTTTAAGATATTTTTTGCCAGTTCCGTTGTTCCGTAATCCATTCCGGGGTTTGTTGTCGGAGCTTTATGTATGAGTTCATCCCACATTTCAATTGAATGTACATGCACCACTGCATTTGTTCCGGGATCCGACATGTAAATTGCGGCATGGGTGAGCGATTCGGAAGATGCCTTTAACGGGCCGATACACTGTACTGCATTATCGTCAATATTGAATGAAACTACCTTAACATAATGCCCGGGTTCGAGTTCGGGTATTTCACCTGTTGATGAACCGGTAATAATAAACTGGTTACCCTGGCCTGAACGCATACTTATGTTACCATAACCCACGCCATTTTCATAGGCGCCTATGAGATTCATGTTAAAAAGAACTTTTCTCCAGTAGTTGATTATCTCATACTGTTCGTCGGAAATTACAGGTCCCGACTGGCTCCAGTGGCAATTAAACTTTACTACTCCTTCCATGTATTTATGTTTTTATTTGAACATTTTTAAAATGCTCTTTTCATCAGGTTTAACAATTCCTTTTTCGGTAATAAATGCTGTAATCAGACTTGCAGGTGTGATGTCAAAAGCATGATTTACGGCGGCTGTATTATTGCTGCAAATTTTTAATCTTGAAATTTTCCCGTCAGCAAAGCCCTCAATCATGGTAACTTCCTCCGGGTCTCTTTCCTCGATCTGAATTTCTTTGAGTCCGTCGGAAATATTCAAATCAAAAGAAGAAGAGGGTAGAGCAACATAAAAAGGGATATTATTATCTTTTGCTGCAAGGGCTTTTAAGTATGTTCCTGTTTTATTTGCAGCATCCCCGCGTCTTGTTACTCTGTCGCTTCCTGTAATCACCACATCAACCATACCTTTCTGAATCAGGTAGCCTCCGGCATTGTCGGTAATAAGTGTATGAGGTACACTTTCATGCTCGAGTTCAAAACAGGTAAGTCGTGCACCCTGGTTTCTTGGGCGTGTTTCATCAACCCATACATGTACTGGAATTCCCTTGTCTCTGGCAAAATACACAGGGGCTGTTGCAGTCCCATAATCAACGCATGCAAGCCATCCGGCATTGCAATGTGTCAGAATATTTACCGGCAGCCCATTCTTTGAAATACTTATCTGTCGCAATATTTCAAGGCCGTAATTACCTATACTTTTGCAGTTGTCTATAATGTTTTCGGTTATTTCAGATGCGGTTTTGAAAGCCTTTGCTATAAGTTCTTCTTTTGATTCAGGTCCGGAAAGAGCGCTCAGCATACGGGCAACAGCCCAGGAGAGGTTTACGGCTGTTGGCCGGCACGATGAGAGATATCCGGCAGCATTTCGGAGATGTTCATTTATTTTTGTATGGAGAGTTATTTCAAGGGTGGCAAGATACATTCCCCAGGCTCCTGCAGCGCCTATTGCAGGCGCACCCCTGACCGACATGTCGGAAATTGCGTCATAAACCTCTTCAACCGACCTGAGTTCTTTGATTTCAAATGAAAAAGGAAGTTTTGTCTGATCTATTATTTTTACTGTATCAGGTTCATTTTCATC
>CAZIRN010000058.1:0-8302 GCA_964541495.1 uncultured Rikenella sp.
GAAATACTTTACTTTTTGCAGGCTATCGAGCTGCTCAATTTCATAGTCTATGCGCGAAAGAAGCGTTTTCTGCTGTTCGAGCCTGAGATCATTCTGCTGCTGATAAAGCTGATTCTTCTCCACAAAGGATATTATCCCGTTTCTGATCTCCCAAAGCTCCTGAGGAATAGTTGTTTTTACCCTTACAACAAACCTGTCGGACATTCTTACATTAACTGTATCTGTCGGATTTTGGCTGTTCCTGAAATCAACATAGTCGGGAATACCATCAGGGCCTTTATCTATCACCCAGAATGCCTGTATATCCTTTATATATCTAACTCTACTGCTGTCAACTGAAAGTGCCGAAGCCAATTCAGTTATGTTTTTTTCCCTGCAGAAAGTGTGGAGTTTGTTGATATATTCAATCATATCAGAATTGCCTATAACATTACTCCTTAAAGTAATATCGGAGTTATACAGCTTTTCAGAAGAATATTTGAGCAAATATGAACCTGCAACACCGAGCGCCAGACTAAGTCCAAGCCAGAACCAGTTTTTAAGCAGAAAGAAAAAGCAATAGAGAAAAGCTCTTCCGAGAGCCCTGAATCCTCTGCCGGTTGCCCTGCCCATCCGGTGAAACAAATCTACAAGGTCTATTTCGTCATCTTTGACAGTTGCCGGTTTTGTTTCTTCAGACATTGTAAAGTAGTTTTTTTAATATCAGTTTTCAAATATACACGAAAAATTATTATGACAAAATTTTAGGTTAATATCTGATTTATTTCGGATTGTCAGTATTATCCGGTCACTTATAATACTCCATAATATTCCCCGATATCTGAAGAAGGGAAATTTCGGCAAGTTTTGCCTGATATTCAACCGACAGAAGTTTTTCCCGGGCGTCGAGAAGGCTTTTTTGAACCTCCCGGAAATCGAGCCCGGAGAGTTCGCCCAGCCTGTATCTCTCCATTGCTATTGAAAGGTTTTCCTCAGCAGTCTCGAGGTTCTGCCTCTCCAGTTTCATTAACATCAGATTGTTGCTGTAGCCGTAATATATTCTTAAGAGATCTGCCTTTACCGCTTGCTCGACTTCCGAATATCTCAACTCTTTATTTTTTACCTCAAGTGCTGAATTTCTTATCTGCCGATTCACATCGAAACCGTCGAAAAGATTGAAGCCGATCGTTAATCCATAGTTAAACCCATCGGTGGTTTGCGATTTATACGATGCCTGAGAGCTTTCACTCAAGGCGTAGCTGTAACCTGCAGATGCATCGAGATAAGGATATCTTTTCGACATTACTATTTTATAGTCGTATTCGGAAACAAGTTTGTTTTTTGAAGCAATGAGCAAACTTGTATTTGAAGTCAGAGTTTCAGCAAGTAGCTTTTCATAAATAAGATTGGGATTAACTATAATTGAGCTATCTTTCAAAATAAAACTCATACCAGGATCTTCAACAGCCAGTAGTTCATTAAGACTTATTTGCACTGACCTAACAGTCTCGTATTGTTTTGACAGTCTCGAACTGTCGGAGTTAACGTAAACTCTCGACTGTAATACCTGAAGCTTTGAACCTGCGCCGAGAAGATAACGTTCCTCGTCTATTCTTAGTCTTTCCCGCGATAGTTCCACCGCATAGCGAAGATTGTCGGCAAGCCTCAACTGCTGAATGTAGTTGTAATATGTTGAAACGACTTTTGCAATATAGTTTTCTATAGCAGCTTGTGTATTAAGTTCTCCTATTTTTTTCAGTTCCCCGAGTTTTTTGTATGTCATTTTCACACTGAATCCGTTGAATATTGTCATGCCCAGTGTTGCAGAAGCACTTGTCGAGGCAGAAGTTGCTCCTTTTGTAATGTTCGAAGATCCGTCTTTCATGTCCTGGGTAATATCGTTATAAGTACCGCTGTATTTTCCTCCAAGATTCAGATAAGGAAGATATCCGGCATTACCAGGCGTGTAATTGTTTAATGAAATAGTCTGATTGTTTCTTGAAATCTGAAGGGAGAAATTGTTTTCAAGTCCGATTGTAAGGCAGTCATTCAGACTGTAAACTGTCTGAGCGGTAATACTTTGTAAGCATATTACTCCTGAGATAAGAAAGCTAATCAGTCTTTTTGTCTGTTCCATTATCAGCTTTTTTTGATTCAGTAGATATGAATGTGTACATTGCAGGCACTACGAAGAGAGTCAGGAAAGTTGAAAAAATCATACCGCCCACAACTGCCGTACCCATAGCCACACGGCTTTGTGCTCCTTCACCGAGTCCGAGAGCAAGGGGCATAATGCCAAAAATTGTAGCAAGGCTCGTCATTAGTATAGGTCTGAAACGCGCCGCGGCAGAATATTTTATTGCATCGAATTTTGACATGCCTGCTTTTTTTCTCTGATTAGCAAATTCAACAAGCAGGATTCCGTTTTTCGACACAAGTCCGATAAGCATAATGATTCCTATCTCACTGAAAATATTCATTGTTATGTTAAAATACCACATGAATATCAATGCTCCGGTAATTGCTAGAGGAACAGTCATCATCACTATAAGCGGGTCTCTAAAACTTTCAAACTGTGCTGCAAGAACGAGAAAGATAAGAATTAGTGCAAAGGCAAAAGTAAAGGAAAGGCTCGAGGAGCTTTCCACAAAGTCTTTTGAATCGCCTGCAAGTGCTGTTCTGAAGGTTTCATCAAGAACTTCATCTGCAATTTTGTCCATTTCTGCAATACCCTGGCCGATAGTTTTACCTTTTGCAAGACCGGCTGATATTGTTGCTGAAACGAATCTGTTGTATCTGTAAAGTTGCGGCGGGGCTGTCTCTTCAGTTAAGGTTACGAGATTGTCCATCGGTATAATATCCCCGTAATTGTTCCTTACGTAAAGTGATTTAAGATCCAGTGGATCATTACGGTCACTTCTGGCAAGGTCTCCAAGTATCTGATATTGTTTTCTATTCATGAAGAAGTAACCGTAGCGCTGACCACTAAGAGCAAGTTGCAGGGTTTGGCCGATAGTTTGGGTCGAAACGCCAAGTATTGTGGCCTTATCACGATCAATATGGAGCCTTAATTCAGGCTTGGTGAATTTGAGGTTGACATCTGCCATCTGAAAAGTTGGATTATCCATAACCTTTGCCATGAATTCAGGCAGAACTTCCCGTAATTTTTCTATAGTTGTTGCCTGTATAACATATTGTACCGGCTGACTTGTTCTACGGCCACCAAATGTTGATTGCTGGATAACTGCTGCCCGTGCTTTGGTTTTACTTCTGAATTCTGCTGATAACATCTCGGCTATTTCCTGTTGTGAACGCTTTCTCTCTTTAGGTTTTACGAGGTTAATTCTTATATTACCCATGCTTCCTCCCATTACGGTCATAGTATAACCGCTCCTCTCAGGCACTTTCTGTTCAATAATTTTTGCCAGATCCTCGACATAATTAAGCATGAACTCATAAGTGGCACCTTCAACAGCAGTTGTGTTTACAATAATCTGCGACCTGTCTTCAAGTGGGGCCATCTCTGACGGGATACTCTTGAAAAGAAGGAGGACAAGTCCGAGAGCTACACATATTATTACTATTGCGTAATATCTATTTCTAAGAAAAGTATCGAGCCAACGTTTATAACCGGCATTGAGACTAATAAAGAATTTATCGGTTTTCCGGTAAAACCAGTTTTGAGATTTTTCATGCCTGAGCAATTTTGTTGACACCATTGGTGTGAGAGTTAATGCAAGTAATGCCGATATTGCTACTGTTCCGGCCATCACAATAGCAAATTCCCTGAAAAGTCTTCCCGTTATACCGGAAAGGAAAACTATTGGAAAGAATACGGAAATCAAAGTAATTGTTGTGGCTATTATTGCAAAAAATATCTCTTTCGATCCTTTGATTCCGGCTTCTACAGGCATCATTCCGTTTTCTATTTTTACATAGATGTTTTCCATCACAACAATGGCATCGTCAACTACAATACCTATTGCCAGCACAAGTGCAAGAAGGGTTAGTACATTTATTGAATATCCGGCAATATACATTATGAAAAAGGCGCCAATCAGTGATACGGGTATGACAAGGATTGGGATGAGAGTGGCTCTCCAGTTTCTGAGAAAGAAATATATAATAAGGACAACAAGTGCAAATGCAATAAAAATTGTGTCTTCCACTTCTTTAATTGAAGATCTGATATAATCTGTATTGTCAAATCCTGTTTTGACCTTTATATCTTCGGGTAAATCCTTTTTAATGAATTCAAGCCTGCTAATTACCTCGTCAACAATATCAATATGATTAGAACCTGGCTGAGGAACTATTTGCACGCCAACCATCGGAACTCCATCTCTTTTAAGAATACTACGGATATTTTCCGGCCCTAGCTCAGCCCTCCCTATATCTCTGAATCTGACTATAAGATCTCCTGATTGTTTGATTATCAAATCGTTGAACTCTTTTTGTGTAGTCATAAGTCCGAGAGCTCTTATTGTGAGTTCGATGGTGTTTCCCTCAATGCTCCCTGCCGGAAGTTCAACGTTTTCTCTTAAAACAGCATTCCTGACATCCATTGGAGTGAGCTGATATCCGGCAAGTTTTACAGGATCAAGATAAAGGCGCATGGCATATCTTTTTTCACCCATTATCTGTACAGCACTTACACCGGAAATAGTCTGAAGCTGTTCTTTGAATGTAAGATCAGCATATTCACTGAGTTCAAGAAGAGAACGTTTGTCACTTTCTATCGTGAGCATTATGATTGGGCTCGCATCGGCATCAGCTTTAGTAACAATGGGAGGGTCACAGTCGCGGGGGAGAAATCTCATTGCCTGGGAGACTTTATCGCGGACATCATTTGCAGCAGTTTCGAGATCTACCGAGAGTTCAAACTCAACAGTTATTCTGCTGTTTCCCTGCCTGCTTACACTTGTAATTGTTCGTATACCAGGTATTCCATTAATAGACTGTTCAAGAGGTTCGGTTATCTGGGTTTCGATAACGTCAGAATTGGCACCCGGATAAGAAGTACTGACGGAAATAACTGCAGGGTCAACACTCGGAAATTCCCTGACACCCAGAAAAGTTAAACCCACAAAGCCAAACAATACGATAACGATCGCGACTACTGTTATAAGAACAGGCCTTTCTATGCTTAATGATGACAGACTCATATCTTAACCGATTATTTACTGGTGTAAATTGTATCGAGACGCAATGGAAGGCCTTGCCTTAACTGAAGTATTCCAGTGATAAGAAGAGTGTCACCGAATTTCAATCCGCTGGTAATCTGAATTTTCGATTCAGTCCTTAAACCGGTTGAAACCTTAATTGATTCTGCTCTGCCGGATCGGCATACAAATACTTTTTCACCTTCAATCTCGGCAATCAGCGCCTCGGTTGGTATTGCTACAGCATTTTCTATCTGTGAGAGAGTGAGCGTAATGCCCGTATACCTCCCGGGCTTAAGTTCCTCATATCTGTTGGGATAAAGAGCCCTTAGAACTAAAGTTCTTGTATTTAATTCGATTTTAGGATCTATGGCATACACTGAAGCATTGAATTCGCTGTTTATTCCGTCTATGCTGAATTTTATCGGATATCCTATTTTAATTTCCTGTTCATATCTTTCCGGAATCGAGAATTCGATTTTTATGGGGCTTATTTTAACCAGTCTGGCTATTTTGGTTGAAGGTGTTGCATAAGCACCCTCGCTTATATATCTCAGACCTATAATTCCATCAAAAGGAGCTCTGAGTTCTGTCTCAGAAATCCTTGCTGTAATAAGATTAATATCGGCCTGTAATGTCTGTACGTCGGTTTGAACCTGGTCGTAGCTTTCCTGGCTTATTGCATCCTTATCAAGTAAATTCCTTTGCCGAAATTCTTTTTGTTCAGCTAATTTTTTCTGTGCCAGAAGTTTTTCAAGTTGTGCCTGCAATGGTTTATCATTTATTTTTGCCAGCAGGTCGCCTTTTTTGACTCTTGTACCTTCCTGAAAGTTAATGCTCACAATTTTTCCGGACGTTTCAAATGACAAATCCACTTCCTCGTCGGGATGAAGAGTACCTATGCTTTTTACAAGCTCGCTCATTTGAACAGGTGATATTATTAAACCGCTTACAGTCAATGCTTGTTGCCGCGTTCTTAACGGAATTGCCTCATTCGACTGTTTTGTAAGTTTCGATTTAATGAATGGTTTTATTTTTGGATAAAATATTATAACGGCGGCCAGACCGAGGATTATAAATATTATAGTTGTTCGTAAATTCTTATTCATAAACACATAATTAACTGATTAATTTTACATCATAATGTTTATCACAGCTTAGGCGGATAATAACAATTATCTTCTAAGCAAATTTGCAAAGTTATTATATTTAATCTTTTCAGGATTAGGACCTACTCATTTCATTTGTTAAATAATCCTAAAAAGATGAAATTAATTTTATAAAATAAATAATCTCACGTGGGGAAAAGAGTTTAACTTTACTGTTCATATAATTTTGTTTAATAAAATGTTTTTATGATTCAGCGCATTCAAACTATTTATCTTATTATTATAGTGATATTGTCCTCTGCTTTATTCTCAGGCACTTTTATATATTTTTCGGGACCGGATAATCAGGTAATCATGGTTAAATTAACCGGAATAGCAGAGCTGACTCATGGAATAGATTTTAATGCTGAAATACTGCTTAAAATACTTATTGTTTTATTAATTATAGTAATAGTTTTTTCATTAACTGCTATTTTTTTATTCAAAAGAAGGAAGCTGCAATTCAATTTTACAGCTGCAGTTGCTATTCTTTCGCTGGTTATATCAGGGATTGAAGTATATATTATCTACAGGATATTAAAGAGCGGAGTAATAAACCTTATTCCAGGGTTCAAGATGTTTATTCCACCCGTATTGATTCTTCTGGCCTGTCTGGCTCTTAAAGGAATAAGGCATGATGAAAAGCTTGTAAAGTCGTATGAGAGACTCAGGTGAATCATCTGGTAGTAGGTAGTAGGTAGTAGGTAGCAGGTGGAAGATAGAATAGAAATTGGAAATTGTAGATTGCAAATTGCAAAATTATCAAACGACAAACGTTGTATTTAGCCGCTTTTTAGATTATCTGGAGGTTTTCCTGAGATGTAATTTTCTCGCAGTAAGCGCATTTTAATGCGACATTCTTTTTCGAAATGACCCTGAATCGTGTTTTTATATTTTCATGGTTGGTTATACATTTTGGATTTACGCATTTTGCTATTCCTGTAATTACATCCGGCACTTCCACAACTTTCTTTTCGACTACCTCATAATCGCGGATAATATTTAACTTGGCCTCAGGAGCCACAAGAGCAATCCGGTTAATATCTTCATCTTCAAAAAATTTGTTCGATATCTTGATGATTGCCTTCTTACCAAGTTTTTTGCTTTCTAGGTTGGTGCCGAATGTTATTTGATTGTCAATATGGTCGAGTCCCAATATCTGGATGACCTTAAAGAGCGTTTTCGATGGGATATGGTCAATTACAGTGCCGTTTTCAATGGCGCTGACGCTTAATTGTTTTGGTTCTTTCATAGTTTTTGAAATTACTTTAAACCTAAAATCAAACACAAAATTGCCTGCCGGACATAAACGCCGTTGAGCGTTTGTTCAAAATAGTAAGCTTTCGGATTACCGTCAACATCTATATTTATCTCGTTTACCCGTGGCATTGGGTGAAGAATTTTAAGGTTCGGTTTTGTATTCCACAGCATCGAGTTCTTTAATATATAAACATTCTTGACCTTTTCATATTCAATCGGATCGGAAAATCTTTCGCGTTGAACTCTTGTCATATAAATTATATCAGCTCTCGAAATAATGTCCGTAAAATCGGTATGCTCGTAATATTTCAGGCCCAGGTTGTCGAGATATAATTTATATTCATCAGGAATTTTGAGCTCTGCAGGTGAAATAAAATTGAATGTTGTTTTCCATCTTGCCATTGCCATCAGAAGGGAGTGAACGGTTCTGCCATATTTTAGATCGCCTACAAGGAAGATATTAAGATTATCGAGTGTGCCCTGTGTTTTTCGGATCGAATAAAGGTCGAGCAGGGTTTGTGTTGGATGCTGGTTCGCACCGTCTCCGGCATTAATTACTGGCACTTTAGAAATCTCACTTGCAAACCTTGCGCTTCCTTCGAGAGAATGCCGCATGACAATAAGATCACAGTAATTGCTGACAGTTCGGATCGTGTCATTAAGCGATTCTCCTTTTGATACGCTGGTACTGGATGCCTCAGCAAAACCTAAAATTCTTCCTCCAAGCCTGTTTACAGCACTTTCGAAACTCAA
>CAZIRN010000058.1:8312-11430 GCA_964541495.1 uncultured Rikenella sp.
TCAAACGCGTTCTTGTAGAAGGTTCAAAGAAAAGAGTGGCAATAACATTGCCTTCCAGAATTCTGCTCTCAGGCTCCTTCTCGAATTCTTCGGCAAGGTCGAGAATTCTAATAATATCTTCTGTGGAAAGGTCGTCTATTGAAACTAAGCTTTTGTTTTTCATTAACTTGATATTAATATTATGCTTATGAACCTGACACTATAAAGTTAACTATCATTTGTTTGATATTGATTATGATGTTGATAATTTTTAAAAACTTTTTATGGTTTTTGTTGCTCATTAACAGGAGTGATTAATATATTGCCATGTTCCGACAATTTTCCAATGACATGTTCAGATAAAATCAATCTTATTCCGGCCATAAGCCCACATTGCTCTCCATATTCCTGATTTTGTATCAAAGCATTTGAATCTTTGAGTATTTTCATTACCATGTTCAGCTTGTTCCATGGAAATTTTATCGAATAATAATTGTATTTATAACACTTAATAATATTTGCGTTGTTGAGCGCTTCGGATGCTGCAGTACGGTAAGCATTAATCAGACCTCCTGTTCCCAACAGAGTGCCTCCGAAATATCTTATTACCACAATAAGCGTATTAGTGAGCTTTTTTGACCTGATTTGCCCAAGAATAGGTTTACCTGCAGTTCCAGAAGGCTCGCCATCGTCATACTGCCGGTAGATATTTCCGTTATACCCGATTATGTACGCATAACAGTGATGTCGGGCATCGTGATATTTATTCCTGTAATCTTCAATAATATTTTTCGCTTCTTCGGGTGTTGACACTGGCTGCGCAAAAGAAACAAATCTGCTTCCACGGTCTTTGAATAGCCCTGAAGAAACACCGCTTACTGTAAAATAAACATCTGTTTTATCCATTTATGTAATAAATAGTTTCTTCAAAAAGAAGAATGAAAATATTTGAAGCCTTATATCATGCACTAAAAATTATCTATTTTTTTGAACACTCAAAATTATTACTATTATCCGACTTTGCCGGAAAATAGTCCTGGCTGTCTGAAAAATTATAATTTTGCATAATATTTCAATATCATGGTTGTAAATCTTGATGAAAAGGACCTCCAGAAACTGATAGTTATAGGCGACAGGATACTTATTAAGCCGAAAGTGCCGCAGTCGAAGACGCAAAGCGGCCTATTTCTTCCGCCTGGTGTTACCGAAAATGAGAAAGTTCAGGTAGGTTATGTTCTGAAAGTTGGCCCTGGTTATCCAATACCTTCTGTTGTTGACGATGAACCATGGAAAAATAATTCGGATGAGCCGAAATATATACCACTGCAGACTAAAGTTGGAGATCAGGCTGTTTATTTACAGAGTCAGGCTATTGAAGTAGAATTCAATAAAGAAAAATATATTATTGTTCCTCAATCAGCTATTTTGCTGCTGCTTCGCGACGAAGGACTTTTTGAATAAAGGGAAGGCTTTATTATGACATGGGAATCAGCCGGAAATTTTTCGGTAAAAACCTGCAAGCATGTTTTTACCATAATAATATAAGTAACAGTAAATTTTACCGGCAAATTAGTTATTATTGTATTCTCAAAATATCAGACGAATATTTCAATAAATGTTATTTATGAGGCAATAAATAATCTTTTATTTTTATTATAGGTTCATTATTTAAATATAGGAACATTTAAAATTTTATAAACTCCAAATAGTAAGAATATTTATTTAAAACAGAAGTAAAATGAAAAATAAGTTTTTATTCGTTATTGCTTTATTGTGCATTTTAATCATTTCATCTGAAACGTCACTTCAGGCACAATCGGTTAAATTCAAAAAACGGCCTGTAAATGTCATACTATTTATCGGCGACGGCATGGGCCCTGCGCAGGTTTCGGCAGGTATTGTGCGCAGCGACAATACTTATGTTCTGAAGCGATTCAAATATGCAGGTTATTGCACTACTTCTTCATTCGACCGGTATGTCACCGATTCGGCTGCGGCAGGAACTGCCATTGCTTGCGGAGTTAAAACCAGGAACGGCATGTTAGGCATGGGCCCTGATTCGGTAGCTGTTGCTTCCATTATGGAAGTTGCAAAAGAAAACGGACTTTCAACCGGACTTGTAAGCACGAGCGCAATAACACATGCCACTCCGGCTTCCTTTATTGCTAAGAACTCCGGACGCGGCAATTATGAAGACATTGCACTTGATTTTATGAACGGCAAAATTGATGTTTTTATAGGCGGTGGCTCTGATCATTTCAATAAACGAAAAGACGGGAAAGACCTTACGGCACAGTTGCGTGCTAACGGCTATGACGTTGTCTTTACTCACGACGAACTGAAAAAATCGAATTCATCGCGGATTGCAGGACTTCTCGATACGGTTCACATGGCAAAATCGATCGAAGGACGGTTCGGAATGCTTGCCGGGATGACCACTAAAGCAATTGAGACATTGAGCAGGAACAAAAAGGGATTTGTTCTCATGGTTGAGGGTTCGCAGATAGATTTTGCCGGCCATGAAAAAAATCTTGAATGGAATGTGTCGGAAGTTCTCGATATGAATTTAGCGGTTTCAGTGGCTTATGATTTTGCTGAAAAAACACGAAATACTCTGGTCGTGGTTACTGCAGATCATGAAACAGGGGGTCTGGCTCTTGTAGGTGGAGATTTGAAAAATAAGTCATTGAACGGTGTATATGCAACAGGAAATCATACTGCGGTCATGGTTCCAGTATTTTCATACGGACCGGGTGCTGAAAAATTCACAGGCATAATTGATAATACCGATTTCTTTCCTTCATTTAAAGAACTTTTAAGACTTAAATAAAAACAATATTTTAAAGGATGTCGAAGGCCGGTAAAAGGTCAAATAAAGACAAAGGGATAATGCTCCCCCTGGTTGAAGAATTTTATTCAATTCAGGGCGAAGGTTACCATACCGGTAAACCTGCATATTTTATCAGGCTGGGAGGCTGTGACACAGGGTGCTATTGGTGCGATTCGCCTTATACATGGAACCCCGATATTCACCCTCTGACTGCGGTTGATAATATAGTAAAGAACGTTCTTTATTCCGGCACGAAATCTGTAGTAGTAACTGGTGGTGAACCTCTTATGTGGAACCTTGATAATCTAT
>CAZIRN010000059.1:0-11247 GCA_964541495.1 uncultured Rikenella sp.
AGTCAACAGGAGCAGGGACTGCAGGATTTATGGCGACTTCAGGGAGTTTATAGACAAAGAAAATCTTGATGCGGTGCTTATAGCTCTTCCCGATCATTGGCACGGAATTATTTATACTGAAGCGGCAATGAAAAAATGGGATATATATGGCGAAAAGCCAATCTGTCGGACAATAAATGAAGGAAAGGTTATTGTTAGTGCAGTTAAGAAGAATGGAATTATCTGGCAGACTGGGAGCTGGCAGAGATCACAGGAGAATTTCCATCGCGGGGCTGAACTGGTTATAAACGGAAGAATAGGAAAGATAAAATATATTGAAGTTGGACTTCCGGATGGTGGAAGAGGGATAGGCACTCCGCCTGTACAGGAAGTTCCGAAAGAACTTGACTGGGACATGTGGCTTGGCCCCGCCTTGAAAGTGCCATATCGCGGCGTTTGTCACTGGAATTGGAGATGGATACTCGATTATTCTGGCGGACAATTGACCGACTGGGCAGGACATCATATTGATATTGCCAACTGGGGAGCAGGTCTGGAGCATACAGGCCCTGTTGAAATAGAAGGAAAAGGAGTTTACCCGGTTGAAGGCATTTACAATGCTCCTGTTGAATATGATATATTGTGCAAATATTCTGATGGGATTGAAATGAGAGTCGCAAATGCTTCACGGCTTCCAAAGGGCATGGGCACATGCTGGTATGGCGACCTCGGATGGATACATGTGGATCGTGGAAACAAAATTAGTGCTTCCAATCCGAAAATACTTAAAGAAGAGATAAAAGATAATGAGATACATCTTTATAAAAGCACTAACCATTATCAGAATTTCGTTGATTGCGTTCGCTCACGCAAAGAGACTATTTGTCCGATTGAACCTGCTTACCGGGCAATATCGGTAGCTTTACTCGGAGAAATTGTAATGACAACTGGCCAAAAGATAATATGGGATCCCGAAAAAGAGGAAATAATCGACAATCTATCAGCTAGTCGTCTAATGGGCCGTCCGTTCAGAAAACCATGGACATTACCAACAGTTTAATAAACACTTTATTATGAAAAAAATAGAATTTTTTGCAATAATCGCATGCATGGTAATGTTAATATTAATGGCATGTCAGAAAAATATGCAATATAGAGCTCTGATTGTAACCGGACAAAATACGACCGACTGGAAAATTAGCACCCCGATACTTAAGCAGATACTCGAACAAACCGGTCTTTTCAAAGTTGATATAGCAAAATCCCCGGAGAAAGGAGGCGATATGAAGAGTTTTATGCCTTCTTTTGGCAAATACAGTGTGGTGGTGCTTAATTATTCCGGTGATTCATGGTCAGAAGATACAAAAAAGGCTTTCGTTAATTATGTATCTAACGGCGGGGGAGTAATTGTGTATCATTCAGCCTCATCGGCATTTTCTGGCTGGAAAGAATACGAAGAAATATGCGGTTTGACCGGCTGGGGAGGGAGATCGGAAAAGAACGGGCCATACGTTTATTTCATGGATGACCGGATGGTTACCGACACAACTCCTGGCCAGGCTGGATGGTACGGCAAAACCAGAGAATTTGAAGTAAGGACGCGAAGTATGGATCATCCTGTAATGAAAGGCTTACCGGTAAGATGGATGCATGGCAGGGATCTCCTTTATTCGAGGATGAGGGGGCCGGCGAAGAATCTTGAAGTACTGGCCACAGCTTTCTGTGACACTGCCGAAAATGGAACAGGAAGGCACGAACCTGTTATGATGACGATTAATTACGGGAAGGGAAGGGTGTTTCATACAACCCTCGGGTATCCGGAAGGAGAAGAGAGCCCTGCCCTGGAATGTGCAGGTTTTATAACTACTTTTCAGAGAGGCGCTGAATGGGCTGCATCAGGGAATGTGACACAGAGTATCCCACCCGATTTCCCAAGTGCTGCCGGTGTTTCCCTTAGAAAAAATTATAAATATCTTTCTCTTGAAGATAATATTGCTGGTCTTGTGAATTATGATATAGGGAAAAGCACAAAATACTATACTGGTCTTCAGGAATATATCAGGCGGGCAGCAGGCGATAAGGAAAAACTTCTTGAAATAGAGAAATTAATGACTGGTATTCTTACCAACAATTCAGCTACATTTGAGGCAAAGAAACTTGTTTTGCGTGAGCTGAGCTGGATGGGAACCGATTATTGTATTCCTGCTATCAGAAATCTGCAATCGGTGCCTGAATTAAAAGATGAAGTTAGTTTTGCGCTTGAGCGACTGGGAATTAAATAATTATCACTTATTTGGGGCTCTGTTTTTCCTTTTGGGACACTAAGTGTAACTAATCGAATATTACAGAGACTCAAAGAGAACCAAAGAGTCAATATAATTTTTTCCAGATGTTATCTGTTGTCATCCCGATATATAATGAGGAAGAAGTTCTGGAAGAGCTTATAAGACGAACTGTTCCTGTAATAGAATCATTTTTGAATAATTATGAAATAATTTTCGTTGACGACGGAAGTACAGATAGAAGTCTTGATTTGCTTCTTTCTTTTCGGAATGAAAACCCTCGGATTAAAATTCTTTCTCTGTCGAGAAATTTTGGTCATCAGGCAGCCTATACTGCAGGTCTGGAGCATGCAACAGGCGATATAGTGGCAATGATGGACGGCGATCTTCAGGACCCGCCGGAAACTCTGGCAGATATGTACAATAAAATCCAGACTGAAGAGTATGATATTATCAACGCCAGAAGAAAGGGAAGAAAAGAAGGAGCGCAAAGGAGGATTTCTATGTCCATATTTCATTTTCTTTTCAAGAAAATTTCCGGATTTAAAAATATCGGAAACACTGGTAATTTTTCGATGATGAAGCGATGTGCAGTAAATGCTGTAATTTCTTTTAGAGAAAGTATGCGTTATTTGCCTGGGATACGCTCTTATGTCGGTTTCAGACAAGGATTTGTTGATTATGTGAGGGATGAACGATTTACCGGTAAGTCTAAAATGACTATAAAGAAGCTTCTAAGACTGGCTGGTGATGCAATTTTTTCATTCTCGAAATTTCCTTTACGGGTATGCTATTTTCTTGGAATAATCGGCGTGATAGTCTTTATGGCCGCAGGGATATACGTGCTTGTGGCAAAAGCTGCCCATCTGTCCGTGCCGGGATGGTCATCAACACTTCTAAGTATATATTTCCTCGGCTCAGTTCAGCTTATTTTCCTGGGAATCATCGGGGAATATGTTTACCGGGGTTTCAAGGAATCGCAAAACAGACCGGTATATTTTGTAAAGAAATTTTATGGTGGTACATCCGGTGAATGATGATCCCAATTCGGCATAAGTATATTCTCCTCGTACTTTCTTTTGCACTTCTTGTAATCATGCTTTGCGGAAGCAGGCAGGCAGGCGTTAGTTGTGACGAAGTGCTTCATTATAACCAGTCGGTTTCGGTTTATAACTATTTTGTATCACACGGAAAAGACCGGTCATGTCTTGATACTCCAGGTAGCCAGCTCAAATACTACGGACAGTCATACGACAATATTACAACCTTTCTTATAAAATTATTCGGAATCGAAGATATTTACGGTTTGCGGCATATTATGGCCACTCTGGCCGGATGGCTCACTATTATTATTGCCGTTTTTTTTGCCGTGCGGCTTTCAGGATATGAAGCAGGGATAACAGTAATTTTGTTGTTTGCAATATCTTCCACTTTTCTTGGTCATTCACAGAATAACCTTAAAGATATACCCTTTGCACTTGGTTATATCTCTGTAGTATTTTTTATGATAAGGTTTATATTGTCTGAAAAGAAAATCCCCATTGCCGACTCTGTTTTACTTGCTCTAAGCATAGCCTTCTGTATGAGTATCAGGGCTAGCGGCATGATTCTGATATGTTATCTTTTATTCTTCTTTTTTACAGATGAATTGATAAAGTATTTTAATAGGAAAGGAAGTAATATCAATGTATTAGCAGGGAAATTTTTTCTGATAATAATAATTTCGGCAACAGGATGGCTTCTGAGTGTTATTTTATGGCCTTATGGATTACAGAACCCTGTAGTCAACCCTGTCAAAGCTCATCTTCTTATGAGCAGGTTTCCGCTTTCTTTCAGAGAGGTCTTTGAAGGCAGACTGGAATGGACTGATTATATGCCGTGGTACTATCTGCCCAAATATATGCTGATTACAATACCTGTTACGGTTACAGCCGGATTGCTTCTTTTTATCTTCTTTTCGCCAAAGATTTTTCGCAAAGGAAATTCTCTGGCCTATTTCATTCTTGTTTTCAGTATTATTTTTCCCCTAGTCTATACTGTATTCTCCAAACCGAACATTTACAGCGGATGGAGGCAATTCATGTTTTTGTATCCGGGAATTGTAATTCTTTCGGCTGTCGGTATTTCCACAATATTTAAATTAAACATTAAAAATTACATTAAATGGTTTTGTGTGGCCTTACTCTTTGCCCCCTCATTTCATGCAGTTAAATTTCTGACAACCAATTACAGGTATGCTTATCTATATTTCAATCAGTTAGTTGGCGGTGTTAAAGGAGCAAATGGAAATTATGAAATAGATTATTATTTTATTGGTCAACGCGAAGCTTCGGAGTGGTTAACTGAATATCTTGAAAGGAAAGGGATTAAAGACAGTATAATAGTTGCTTCGAATTTTTCGGCTGAATGGTATTTTCGTAACCAGCCATTGATTAAGAATATATATATCAGAAATGAAGAAAGGAGTACTTTCGAATGGGATTATTATATTTCAACAAACAGATATATAATGCCTTTCAGGTTAAAGGAAGGATTATGGCCTCCTTCAGGTGCTCTTAAAGTAGTTTATGCCGGTGAGGCTCCGGTGTGTACGGTAATTGAAAGAAAATCGAAAGCTGATTATATGGCATTTAGAGCTTTACAGGAAAACAGGCCAGGAGATGCAGTAAAACTTTTCTCTAAAGCTCTTTCAGAAGACAGTTATGATGAAATGATTTTTTATAATTTTGCAATTGTGCTTAACAGAGAAAGGGATTCGGTTAAGGCTGATTCAGTTCTTAATGAATGTTTAAGGGTTAATCCGTTCTTTGAACCAGCATTGATGTATGCCGGAATTATTTCAATTTCGAAAGGAGAATATGATAAAGCTGAGGGGTATTTTGAAAAACTTATTGATTTTAACCGGAAATATTTTGAGGCTTACGTGAAACTGGCTGAGGTAACGGGCAGAAAGGATACAGAGCGGGCAAGAAAAATATTAAGACAATGTCTGGAAATTAATCCCGCATACAAACCTGCTCTTATGGCGCTGGCAGATTCTTATCGATCCTCAAATCCTGATATTGCACGAAAATATGATGAAATTGTAAACAGGATTAAATAAATAAAATATAAAAAGAATATAAGAAGAACAAATATTAATACAAATCAGAAAAAGAAGTGAATTATTATGAAAAGAACATTATTGACATTAGCATTTGTATCAATCCTTGTATTTGGCGGTTTGTCTGTTTTAAGGGCACAGGAAGAACCAAAGCCAAAAAAAGATTCAGTTAATATGGATACAGTCATAAAGCCAACCTTCTATTATGCGGTTGAAGATGAAAAATCAGAAGGTAAAGGAAATAAGGGAGGTTCGGCGAGCACTATTATTGTTATAGTTGCTGCGGTGATTATTGTCGGAGGGATTGTAATTTCACTGGTTAAGAAAAAATAACAAATTTACTTCCTGGTAAAACTTCTGATCTTTCAGATGAAAAAAGAGGTGGTAAGACTGTTGAATCGATTATCCTCCCGGCGATACGCCATTGTATAGCAAATCTATAACTAGAGTATTCTTTCGCTGATTATTGGGGCTATTGTTAATTTTATGGTCTTGGCGCAAAATAATGCCCGTCTGTCTTATCGCTTTTGAATGAAATATTACTTATTTTTGTATAGAAACCTTATTTAAATTAATACATTAATCATGAGTGAATTAATTATTAACAGGCTTGACTATGCACGTATAAAAAAGTCAATAAACGATGCTAAATATTTTAAGTCAATTAGTTATGCTGAGGCTGAAAAATTATTAAAGGAACTCGATTCAGCAAAAATAGTTGAGCCTGAAGCTATTCCTTCAGATGTAGTTACAATGAATTCAATTGTAAAATTAAGTTTTTTAAATAACAATAAACAAGCTCAGTTCCAAATAGTTTATCCTGAACAGGCGAATATAAAGGAAAATAAAATATCTATTTTTTCACCCATTGCAACGGCTTTAATAGGGTATAAAGTTTCGGATGAGATAGAATGGATTGTTCCTGCAGGAATAACAAAAATCAGAATAGACGAAATAATATATCAGCCCGAAGCGGCCGGAGATTTTAATTTATAATATGTTATTTTAATAAATATCCACACTGAAATTATTCATTCACCTGTGTGCTTAATCCGGCATGCTAAAATTATAATTTTGGCTATTATCTATAATTTTGACCGATGGACAGGTGAACCGGTATTCGAGTAAAATTCTTTAATTTTCATAACAAGAGCGTCTCTGTTGAAAAACAGAGTGATAAATCCGGCTATCCATACAAAAACCTTTACTTCCACAGGATGTGAAAAGAACAAACATAAAAATGCACTTAAAGCAATTATTGTAGTTGGCCCCCAGATACCATATTCTTTTCTTATGAAAGTCAGGACTATAATACATGCAATAATAAATGAAATTATAAATTCATAAGGTATAAAAACCAGATACATCCCCATAAGAGTTGAAGCGGCTCGTCCGCCGTCAAAATGATAGAAAACAGGGTACCCGTGTCCTAATATAGCTCCAACACCTATTAATCCAAGTTCAGTATCTGAAAGATGGAAAAAATGAGAAGCAATCAGCATAGGTAATAAAGCTTTTACAGCATCTAAAAGCCCCGCAGTAACTCCCCAGAATTTATCGACATTTCTAAAAACATTGTAAGCGCCGGGATTACCGTTACCCAGTTCCCTTATATTTTTGTTTGCCACAACTTTTGTAATTATCTGAGCAAATAAAACGGAACCAATTAAATAGCCAGTAAAAAGACACAGTACATACAGAAGTAAAGTATTCATGATTAACTATTTTTAGATATATACCGAAACGCCATAAGCTCCAGGTCCGCAATAAACGGCATCAATAAGATTAGGCTTCCCAATTATTAAATCGTCGCACGGAATGGTTTTTACCATCTCTATAAAATCGGAAATGGCATCCTGATTTTTATTGCCATAACCGCAAATAATTATAGCCCGTTTGATTTTGGAAGCCGATTTTTCTTCCATTTTTGCTTTTATCGAGTCTATAATTTGTGTATTAACCTGTTTGAACGTTCTGCCTTTTCCGACTGGTACAACAACACCTTCTTTCTCATTTCCCATTGTGCCTACAATTGGGATAATGTGCAAAATACTTCCCATAAGTGACTGAGCTTTGCCTATCCTGCCGCCCTTATATAGATAATTCATATCGGGCAAAACAAAATAACTAAATGTATTCTCAACAACCTGTTGTGATAATTTAATTATTTCATTTATAGTTAATTCTTCATTGTTCCTGATTATGTCTATCACTCCCAGAAGCACATTACCAACACCGTTTACTGTCTGGCGGCTATCTATATTAATAATAGGAATAATATTTTCAAATTGTTTTCGCACGTTTTCGGCAACAGTAAAAGAAGCGGCGGAAATGCCGCTGCTCATTAATACATGAATTATCAAATCGTAATTCGAATGATTTTTTTCGACAACTTCCGCTACTTCTCTCTGAACCAACGTGGAAGATTTTGCCACAGCTTTTTCATTTTCGTATTTCGAAATAAGCCATTGAGCATTGTATTCATCACTCTGGCGGTATTCTTTGCCATCTACAAAAACAGGAAATGTTAGAATTTCAAGGTCCTTATAATCAATCTGTTCCCTTGATAGCCCCAGATTATCAGCAGTAATAAAAAAAACTTTCCTTTTCATATTTTTCGATTTTTATTCAAATGTTATATAATAATTATAGTTGTGCTGACCTCCGTAATATTCTTCGAATTCAAATTCAGGGAATTGCTTTTTAAGCTTTTCTGTCAGGCCATTCTCTTTTTCGGAGTGTAATCCTTTATATAAAGTAATAAGGCTCTCCCCCTTCGACAGTTCTTTAATAGTTTCGAAAATCAATTGTTCCAGGTTAGAGTTCGAAAGAATTATTTTTTTCTGATAAACTGTGAAATAGTGATTTTTCTTTATAGGTGCCCCTTTTTCCGATAATGCATCTCTGGTAGCCCTGGCAATTCCACAAAATTTTATCGTATTGAGGTTGTTCATTGCCGTTTCGAACATGGTAATAATATCATATTCTTTCGAAATACCCATCATCATACTGATAAGTGAAACAGGATTGTCCGATTCGATGATATAAACATTTGATTTACATAATGAAACTGCATATTTAAGAGCCATCAGGATATCGTTGTCATCAGGGGCAACGATAATATTTTTAGCCTTTAAATTGTTTAGCTTCTTTACAAGCTGATTGACAGATGGTTTATTCTTACCATAATATAAAATATCATCGGCACCCAATTTTTCGAGGATTTCAGCAAAACCTTTTCCCGACACTATACAAAAAATACTTTTTTCTCTCTGGTAATCAATTACATCCTCGCTGATAAAATTTCGGTGCTGTTTTTTCATATCATCTACTTTCGTAAAAACCAGTTCGCCAAATTCAGAAACTGCAGAAAAAACACTATCCGGCTTGTTTGTGTGGATATGCACTTTGAACTTATTCTCTGTATTAATAATCATAATACTTTCGCCATAAGGGCTAATTAATTCTTTAATACTATTTTCCGAAACATTTTTATTTGTTTCCAGAATAAATTCAGTGCAGTATTTTTGTTTGATGTCGGGATTCCATGAGCTGTCAATTTCTTCCAGATCATCAATTATCTTATCACGTAACGCATTTTTGTTGTTAATGTGGTCAAAATGAAAATTGTTGATAATCTTCTTTGCATTTTGTAAAATTTCCTGAAGCCGACTGCTTTGAATTTTAGAAGAATCAATATTCAAAATAAATGGGGCAATCTGGCTTTTTTTGAATCGTGACAATCTTATATTTATATGTTTACGTGTTGTCCTGCCTATTTTCAGCATAGTTGGAACTGGCATACTGTTTAAGCCCAAACCATTATGTTGAAATTCCCTGTTAATTCCCTGAATAATAACAACAAATCCGGCTGCACCAGAGTCAATAACGCCGGCCCGTTTTAAAACAGGAAGCATTTCTGTGGTTTTGTCCAATACTTCTCTCAAATAAGGGATCGTCTTGCTGAAAATAACCACCGGGTCATCTTCTTCCGGCATTAATTCAAAGTATTTCTCTTTAAGAGCTCTCATTAAAGTGAGCATTGTACCTTCCTGAGGATTGTCCGTTCCTTCGTATGCTTTACGACAACCGGTCTCGATGGCTTTATAAATGTTTTCTTTTGAAAAGTCGTTGTTTTCAACAATCTGTGCAAAACCCTGTGCAAATAATGATAAAATGACGCCAGAGCAGCCACGACTGTTTAAAAGCATTTGTTCGGTAAAATTTTTTAGATATTCTCCGGGTGAAATTGACTGGCTTTCGAAATTCTTCATGTTAGCCATAGCACCCTGAATTGTAAGCACCATATTCAAGCCTGTATCTCCGTCGGGAACCGGGAAAACGTTCAATCTGTTAAGATACTCTTTGTGCTTGTTCAAATACTTATAGATACTTTCAATCCTCTTATTAATTTCCTTTACATTTATTTCATCAGTTACAATCATGATGGAATAATTGAATCTGGTTAATTAAATTTTGAATTGTATAAGTAGGCTACATCAATTTTAACTATTTGTAAAGTTATATGAAAAATTCAGATATAAAAGTATATTCAGAAATTAAACTCATTTTCAAATAAAGAAATTTACCAAAAATTCCTGTGATTGGATTTACTATTTTTTCCTAATCTCTTGTGGCTCCGAGAAGTATCAACACATAATAAAGCAGTGTTCCCAGTGAACCAATTGCAGCTACAACATAAGTATATGCAGCAGCCTTAAGAGCATCTTTTGCTTTGGCCTGATTTTCATAAGAAGTTATTCCTGATGATGACAGCCATGCCAGAGCTCTTTTGCTGGCATTTATTTCGACCGGCAGTGTAACGAAACTAAATAATGTTATCAGTGCAAATAATCCTATCCCGAAAAGCAGAAGTGCAGGGAACCACTCCACTACAATTATGCCTATAAGAAGAAGCCATTGAACCCATTTTGAAGCAAAGTTTACGGCAGGAACGAGCTTTGACCTTAATCCGAGCCACGCATAGGCAGTAGCATGTTGTACTGCATGGCCCGTTTCATGTGCTGCAATTGCAGCAGAAGCAATGCTTTTACCATTATACACTTCCGGACTCAGGTTTACAGTTTTGTTTATAGGGTTATAATGATCCGTCAGTTTACCCGGCACACTTTCAATTCTCACGTCAAAGATTCCATTTTCTCTGAGCATTTTTTCAGCTATTTCTTTTCCCGACATGCCGTTTTCGACAGGTATCTTTGAGTAATTCTTAAACTTCGATTTGAGATTTGCGCTTACAATCCAGCTCAGAATCATTACACCGATAAAAATAATCCAGATATTCATCTTTCCTTTGCGATTAAATTGTTTTGTATATTAAATCATCAAATTGCCTGCCAACAGGTATAAAAAATTTTAAATTGACATTTTGGCAGTTAGCAGTCTGCTAAAATAGTATTAATTAATTTTACTGCATGAAGAAAATATTGATTTTTATATTATCACTTCCAGTTCATTTCTACAGGTATGTAATCTCTCCCATGATGCGTCCATCGTGCCGCCACGTTCCAACCTGTTCACAATATATGCTCGATGCCCTCAAAATACATGGACCTGTACGTGGATTTTTTCTGGGGATTAACAGAATACTGAGGTGCCGTCCCGGAGGAACACATGGTTACGACCCTGTTCCCGGTATATTGATAAAACGATACAAATATTTCGAGTCAGTAATCAAGAGATGGCCAAAGTCGAACAGACTTAAAAGATAAATTATCAGGTTTAAGTGTCAATTATACACTTTTTATTCTTCTTTACTAAAATACAAACAATGAAGATATATCCTTCATTTTTTCACGAAAATGTCGCCAATATATCTCTTTGGATTCCCCTTTTAGAATTATAATAATATTGTACCTGATATTT
>CAZIRN010000060.1:0-11212 GCA_964541495.1 uncultured Rikenella sp.
CACTGCAAATGTTACGGTAATAATCAGCACCGAGAGAATAAGCTCACCGATTCTTAGAAAATTTGATACTGCTATCATCCTGAACCAGCAGTCTATGGATAAATTCGAGAATTCAGTCAAGCCCGGAGGCATCCTTATTTATGACGGTAACGGCATCACCAGGCATCCCGAAAGACAGGATATTACAATATACAGAGTTGATGCGGTTGAAGAGGCTTCACGTTTAAAAAGCCCGAGAACTGCCAACATGATTCTTCTTGGAGGATTTCTGAAAATAAAGCCTTTACTGGAACCTGAAAATGTAATCAAAGGATTGACAAAATCACTTCCGGAAAGATATCATAAAATGATTCCGGAGAATGAAACTGCCCTTAAAAGGGGAATGGAGATTATTAGGAGAGTCTGAGGAAGAAAGACGGAAGCCGAAGGGGAGAGGGGGCGAAAAGGCGAAATATTACTTACTGTAGAAGTTCATCTCCTGGATATATTTCCATACTGCAGGGTGAAGGAAATATGACATGTCTTTCTTTGCTTTTATGCCATTCCGGATAAAAGTTCCTGAAATTTCGATAATAGGTGCCTTTACAAATGTTATCTGTGCCTTTTCCAGTATTTCGTCAAGAAGAGGGTGCGGAGGTCTGAATGAATCTTTGCGTGGATAGACATAAATATGACATTGTTTCACAAGCTCTTTAGCATTTTTCCACTTGTGAAGAGTATAGAGATTGTCTTCTCCCATGATGATTGAAAATTCGTTTTCCGGATATCTTTCTCTGAGATAAGTAACAGTGTCAATGGTATAGTTGGGAGCGGGCAAATTGAATTCAATATCGCAGGCTCTGAATTTTTCATTTTTGTTTATCGCCAGTTCAACCAGATAAAGCCGGTCGCGATCTGATAAAAGTGTTTTTTTGTTTTTTAACGGGTTCTGAGGGCTTACCACGAACCATATCTGATCGAGCCCTGTATATTCGGCCATATAACCTGCTATTGCAATGTGACCGATATGCACAGGATTGAAAGAGCCAAAAAATAAGCCTGTAGGAATCTTTTTTGTCATGCACTCAGGAATTTACTGACAACTGAATATGTTTCCCGTTTTGCCTTTTCCAGGTCGTCATTAATAATTATCACGTCAAAGAGTTCTGCATATCTCATTTCTATCGCTGCTTTTTTCACCCTTGTTTTTATTTTTTCGAGGCTGTCGGTTCCCCTTTTTATAAGTCTCTTTTCAAGCTCTTCCACCGACGGCGGCATAATAAATACAGACAATGCCTGAGGGCCGAAAATTTTCTTAAGCGAAATGCCGCCTTTCACATCAACATCGAAAAGTACGTTTCTGCCGTTACTCCATATCCTTTCAAGTTCGCTTTTAAGAGTTCCATAAAATTGGCCTTCATACACTTCTTCCCATTCCACAAATTCTCCATTTTTAATTTTTTCTCTGAACTCTTCAGGAGTAAGAAAATAGTAATCTATACCGTTTTTTTCCTGGCCTCTTGGCTGCCTTGTAGTTGCTGACACAGAAAATTCCAGATTCAAACCGCTTCCAAGAAGATGGCTGACTATTGTTGATTTGCCTGCTCCGGAAGGAGCTGATATTATAACTACTTTCCGTTTCAAACCTGATATTGCCTGTGATTGATTTTACTTATAATTAAGGTTTCTACAATATATTAAGCAACTGTTCCTTAACTTTTTCCAATTCGTCTTTCATGTTTACGACTATTTTCTGTATCGAGACGTCGTTAGCTTTTGAGCCGATGGTATTTATTTCTCTTGCTATTTCCTGTGCGATGAAACCAAGAAGCTTTCCGTTTGACGAAGGCGACGAAAGCATTTCAAGAAAATATTCGCCATGTTGCCTCAATCTTACTTTTTCCTCGTTTATATCGAGTTTTTCGATGTAATAAATTATTTCCTGTTCCAGCCTGTTTTTGTCGATTTTATCAGGCTGAATATTTTCTTCCAGCATCGAAACAAGTTTTTTTCGTTCTTTATCAATCCTGGCAGGTTCGAATTCTTCTATGGAATCAATTGACTTTAATATTTTCTTAACGGAACTCACTATGTTTTTCTCGAGAGCTTTTCCCTCCTCGATTCGGAACTGGTCGAGCATATTTGTTGCCTCATCTATGAGATTTATTAAAACTTTCCACTCTTCTTCCTCTATCTCCTGTTTCTCAGCTCGCAGCGAATCCGGAAGTTTGAGTATCGAAAGGAGTGCCTGTTCGGTAAGTTCGATGCCAAGCTCTTCAGCTATTTCAGTCATTTGTGCATAATAGCTTTTGACTGCTGCTTTGTTGATAACAGAAAGTGACTCAGTATTAAAAGCATCTGAAAAAATTATGATGTCTATCTTGCCTCTTTCAAGCCTCTGGCTTAATATGTTTCTTATTTCGGGTTCCTTATCCCTTAAAAGCTGAGGCAGTCTGGCGTTTATATCGAGCTGTTTGGAATTGAGAGACCTGATTTCGACTGTAATTTTTTTCCGGGGTGTTTCGGCTGATGCTTTACCAAAGCCGGTCATTGATTTTATCATCTCATTTCAATGATTTACATTTATTGCAATAGTGAAGTAAATTTAAAACTCCTCGATGTATTTAACAACTTTTTTATTTTTCCATCGTCCGGTTTTGTAATAACCGTACGAAAGAATCAGACCGACAATCCACCCTCCAGGGATTGCCCACCATATTCCCGTCACACCAAATTTGCCCGACATTATGTATGCAAGAGGTATTCGTATAAGCCATAATGAGGCGAGCGATATGAGCATTGGTACAATCGAGTCGCCTGCTCCTCTCATAACGCCGGTATAGATAAACATTAAAGTAAGTATCAAATAGAATGGGCTTACTGTCATAAGAAACTGTGCTCCATAATTAATGACTTCGCTCTCTCTTGTAAAAAGACTTAATAATTGACGGCTTGTCAGGACTATAAATAATGTCATGACAATTGTTACGGAACTCATCATTTTCAAAGTGGAAGCAAGTCCTGATTTTATTCTTTCCGGTTTATTGGCACCAATATTTTGTCCGGTAAATGCTGAAAGAGCTGAGGAGAAAGACATGGGAGGGACGGTTGCCAGAGAGTCGAGCCTGCTGGCAATTGTATATCCGGCAATAACGTCGGTTCCGAATCCATTTATTAATCCTATTAAGGCGAGTCCGCCCAAAGCAAGAAAAGTTTGCTGAATACCGTTTGGCAAGCCAATCCGCATGCTTTGTAAAAATACACCCCTGTCGAAATGAATATCATTGATTTTTAATTTGAATACTATATGTGTTTTATTCAGATAGGTAACAGCAAGGACGAAAGCTACGCCGTTTGAAATAACTGTAGCAAAGGCTGCACCTGCAACTCCCCATTTAAAAACAGTGACAAAAACAATAACAAGGATTATATTCAGTATTGTGGCTACAATGAGGAAATATAAAGGAGTTTTTGAATCGCCAAGCCCTCTCAAGGCCGCACTTGTGCCGCTATAGCCGAACATAAGGATTATACCGCATATATAGATACGCATATATTGAAGGGCGGGAGGGATTAGTTCCTCCGGAAGCCTTAACAGACGAAGCAGAGGCTCGCTGAATACCAGTCCGATAGTAGAGAGTATAAGAGATGCAAAAAAAGTATAAATATACATTGTGTCAATTGCCAGTTTCACTTTTGCAAGGTCACCAGCGCCAAAATATTGTGATATTACCACAGTTGTTCCTATAACCATGCCTATAATAAGAGATACGAGGATAAAGATTATTGGGAACGACGCACCAACGGCAGCGAGCGCTTCCTTGCCAATAAAGTTGCCTACAATAATACTGTCAATAACATTGAACAACTGCTGAAAGATATTTCCAACAAGCATGGGAGCTGCGAAATATAATATAAGCTTTCTCTCTGAACCGGTAGTGAGATCTTTCATTGGAAATATAAAAAGAAATAAACGGCAAAGAAAATGAATAATCCGCCGTTATCAAAGAAGGGAGTTAAAACATTTATTCTTCCAAGACGGGGATTCTCAAAGCCTCCGGTAAATATCAGGAATTATTTGTTTCAGGTTAAAACAAAACATGAGATTAAACGTAATTAAAAAAATTAAGTGTATTTTGCAAAGGATTCAAATAAAAATAGCAAACTTGTCATGATAAAGAAAAGGCCGTTTTTTCTTTTTTCAACGTTATTCATTTCACTGTCTATAACGTTTTTATATGGGCAGGAACTGCCTCTGAAAGTAAGAGAAAGCAGTATTCTGCAAGATTCGCTTTCAAAAATGGGATTTTATGTAAAACCCGTAAGGGAGAAAGCTGATATCAGGTTTACGACTGAAGAGGCTGTAAAGTATCTTCAGGAAAAATACAATTCTGCCAGCTGGCAGAATTTATCCGAGCCGCTCAGGGAGGCAATTGGCCAGCTAATTTTTTATGCAACAAACAAACCTTATGATTCCCTAAAAGCATTCTTTGAGAAGTATCCTTTTGATTCGATTAACATACCTCCTGAAAAATTCTTAATATTTGATACTGTGAGGGTGAAAATTCCGGTGGTAATGACCGATTCAATGATACGAGCCGATTCCGCTTTATACTTTCAGAAAATTGACTCTCTCAAATCTGATACTATCAAAATTAAAAATATAAAAAGAAGCATGCCTGTTGTAATATTGAAAGATACCTGCCTTCTTATTGTTACTGATTCACTGAAAGAATTTAGACCGCGCAGCGGCTCTCATCCTTTCAGGGTTTACAAGAATCCTTTTCTTGGCGATTCACTCTCGGCCGCAGTAAAGGCTTTAACTGATTATATTCAGGAAAGAGACTCATCAATAATCGTATTTAAAGGTACCTCATCAAATGAACTTCCGATATGGCTGAACTCTAAAAGCAATACAATGAGCAGGTATTGGCTTAGAAATGAATATGACGATTCGGTGACAGTATGGCTGGGAAGTATTGGAAGAGATACTATAGGTATTTATCTGGAAGAAGGTATAATGTTCCGTAGACTTGCGAAACATACAAATATTTCTGATGCACAACTTAATATTAAAGAGATAAATAGCCGGCAGCTTCAGGAATTAAATAAAATATACGTTAAACCACGATATTGGAAATACCGATCGGAAGCAACATTCGTGTTAAATCAGGCAATGCAGTCTAACTGGGTTAAAGGAGGAGAAAACAGTATTTCTACCACAATGGATATTACAAGTTTTGCAAATTATGAGAATAAAGAGATGAAACTTATTTCAAATAATTTTGTTCGGTTGAAATACGGTCTCATTAAGCCGGGTGATAAACATATAAGAAAAAATCTCGACCTTCTGGAAACCAATTCAAAGTTGAATCACAAAGCTTTCGGTAAGTTCGACTTAAGCGCCACAATGCTCTTTAAAACACAAATTGCAAAAGGTTATAATTACCCGAACGACTCTGTTCCGGTATCGAAATTTTTCAATCCGGCTATACTCACTCTCGGACTGGGCCTCGATTATAAGCCAAATAAAACAACCTCGATAAATGTTGCACCGCTGTCATATAAGGCGACGTTTGTTCCGGATACTGCAGGTATTGACCAGACGCAGTATGGTGTTCCTAAGGACCGGCGCTCGTTGCATGAACCGGGAGCAAGTGTGCAGATAAATAATGAGTTGCGCTTGTTGAAGAATATAAACATGGTCAACAGAATGCAGCTTTTTACAAACTATTCACATAATCCTCAGAATATAGATATTGACTGGGAAATGATTTTAAACGTGCAACTAAACTGGTTTACCGATTTGAGGCTGAATACACATCTGATTTTCGACGATGATACCAAAACTGTGGTGAACGACAAGGAAGGAAACCCGGTTATCGGAACCGACGGTCAGCCTAAAAAGACCGCACGGATACAATTCAAGGAACTGCTCGGTGTGTCGTTCGTTTTCAGGTTTTGAATGAACCTGTGTGAATGTCCTGAAATTTAAAAAGATTTCGTTACGGCTGCTCAGATGTCTTTCTGATAAATTCTGAATACTTTCGATACTTTCCCTCCGACTCTTTCGTATTCATGTCTTGTCCTTTTGTTTGTTTCGAGAATAAGATGGCTGTTAACTGTTTGCATTTTATACTTTACAGCTGTTTCGTAAAGTTTAGCTATCATCATTACATCGAGCCCCTGTTCCTGAAATTCTTTCTTTATGCCACCAAGCAACATTAAAAGGCTTCTGGAATTTTTCGACTCCTTTAGTATATGAATAAATCCAAAAGGCAAAAGCCGCCCCCTGGCCTTTATGATCCCTGCGCTCGGATCGGGGATTCCTACCATAAAAGCCACAATCTCATTATTATGTTCGACCATTTTTACAAAATGAGGATCGAGAATCGGAAAATACCTTGCAGCCAGTTCTTTCTTCTCCTCATCATCCAGCGGGACGTAACCGTAAATATCAAGATATGTCTGGTTCATAACTTCAAGTGCCGGAACGACATAAGGTTTAAGTTCCTTCTTTGAATTAAATTCAACCAGCCCGAAAGATTTGTTTTTCTTAATCCGGGAAATCCGATCATATACATCAGGGAGTTTTTCGGGCATCTGAACAAAGTAGTTCACAAGATCGATTTTTTTAATGTATCCTTCCTTTTCCACCATTTTCGGAAGGTAAGGCTCATTGTTTGAGCTTGCAATAAACTGGGGGTACTCGAATCCTTCAACCTGGAAACCCTGCGGATCTTTATCAGAAAAACCGAGCGGGCCAATAAGTTTCACCATGCCCTTTTCCTTTGCCCACTCTTCTACTTTCCGCAGAAGTGCATGAACTAATTCCGGATCTTCATAACATTCCATAAATGCAAATCGCCCATAGTTCTCATTATGAATTTTGTTATAAAGCCTGTGAATAATGCCCATGATTCTCCCCACAGGAATATTTCCACGGTAAGCTATATACATCACCGTTTCGGCCTGCTGAAACGATTTATTTTTTTTCGGATTATAAAAATTCCATTCATCTATATATAGTGGCGGAAGCCAATTCTTGTTATTCTTATGTACCTTTTCTGGAAGATATATGAAATCACGTAAATCTTTCTTAGTATGTACTTCTTTAATAATCAGTTCATCCATTTTGTAAACTTTTAATATAATGATGCAAGTAACAAAAATTATTCTAATTGTATCGTTCTTGTTATTATTTAAGAATTAGCTATATGAAGAGGTCGGCAATTACAAAACATGCAAATATAATGCTTGCCAGTCCATTCGTAATTTCGAACGCAATATTCACTTTGCTTATATCTCCGGGTTTGACTATTACATGCTGGTATATAAGCAGAAAAATAAAAATGGATGCTCCAATCCAGAAAAGAAATCCTGAATCGCCGGTTATTCCTGCAGCGATGGTCATCAGTATAGTTACTGAATGGGAGATTATTGAAATCAGAAGGGCATTTTTCCTTCCTACCTTTGATGGTATCGAATAAAGATTTTTTTCGCGGTCGAACTCATCATCCTGAAGGGAATAGATTATATCGAATCCCCCTACCCATGTCAGTACGATAAAAGAATAAATAACAGGTATAATATCGAAACGGCCTGTAACTGATATATATGCGCCAACAGGAGCGAGGCTTAAGCTTAAACCGAGAATGAAATGGCAAAGTGCTGTAAATCTTTTTGTAAAGCTATAGCCAAGTATTATAAGCAATGCTACCGGCGAAAGGATTAGAGTAAGACGATTGATGAATCCTGCAGAAATGATAAACAATGCGGAATTTATGATTACATACATGAGCGCCGAAGACTTGTTTATCTTGCCTGAAGGCAGTTCGCGTAAGGTCGTTCTTGGATTCATGGCATCATATTTTTCATCTGCATATCTGTTGAACGCCAGTGCAGCACTTCGGGCAAACACCATACAAAACAGGACGAGTAAAAGGATCTTTAAACTGAACTCATATTCCGGATCTGCAACCGCAATTGAAAAACTAATTAACGCAAAAGGAAGTGCAAAAACAGTGTGACTGAATTTTATAAAACGAAAATAATTGATAAACGACTCAGATATTTTTGTCATTTTTTTCGAGTAGCTTTTGATAAATCTTGTAGCTTTCATCGTCATAAGCTACAAATATTATTCTTTCCGGGAGCCGGCTTTTCGTCAGGAACCGTTTCGTTTCATTCACCGCTATAACAGCCGCAAGGTCTTTCGGGAAGCCATATACTCCTGTTGATATTCCAGGGAATGCGATTGTTTTAATTCTGTTTTTTCCTGCAAGTTCGAGTGACTCATAATAACATGAAGCAAGTAGTTCCGGTTCATTGGATATTCCTCCCCGCCATACCGGGCCTACCGTATGAATGATAAATTTTGCTTTCAGTTTGTATCCGGAAGTGATTTTAGCTTTGCCGGTTTCACATCTCCCGAGTTTCCTGCATTCTTCGAGTAGCTCCGGTCCTGCGGCCTTGTGGATCGCGCCGTCAACACCGCCGCCACCCAGAAGTGAGTTGTTCGCAGCATTGACAATTGCATCAACATCCAGTTTGGTAATGTCGCCTTTAATTACTTCAAGTTTTTTTTCTGCCATAGGATAATTACCTGATTTTTGCTCCAAGTTCATCAGTGAACACCTTTATCAGTTGATTCATTACCCTGTCAATCTGCTTATCGGTAAGTGTCCTCTTTTCATCCTGGAGAATGAAACTCACAGCGTACGATTTCATCTCTTTTCCGAGCGATTCGCTTTCATAAACGTCGAAGAGAGAAACATCTTTTAAAATATGTTTTTCTGTCCGCAATGCCAGTTCTTTTATCTGTGCAAACGTTATCTTTTTATTAATCAATAGAGCAAGATCCCTTCTAACCCATGGATACTTAGGCAGTTCCCTGTAAGTAATGGAATGTTTACCGGCCGTTTCCAGCAGATAATCCCACTCGATATGACCGTAAAAAACATCCTTTTCGATATCGAATTTTTTTCTGTATGAAGATGAAATTTTTCCTGCTTCAGCTACCGGCCGCCCATTAAAAAGATAAACAAGCGATTCGGAATAGTAAGTCTTTTTGCTTTCGGCTGTTGCAAGCGAGCCGTAATTCAAGCCCAGTCTGTCCAGTACCATCTCAATAAATGTCTTGAGATAATAGATATCAACAGGAGTCTCAGGTGAATTCCATGATCGTTTATACCTGTTGCCGGTAAGGAAAAGGTCAAGACTTGTCCTTTCTATGTAATGGTCAACCTTTTTCCCTTTTCGTGAGCCGTCATAGAAATAGCAATTTCCAAATTCGTAAAACTTTAAATTGTAATTTTGCCGGTTAATATTTCTGGAAATAGTTGCAAGTCCGCCAAAAAGTAGAGATTGCCGCATTGAATTAAGGTCAGAACTTAGCGGATTGGCCAGCTTTACCAGGGAATTATTATCGAAGTCGGGATTGTTTTCGAACCATGCCGAGGGCACGAGAGAATTGCACATAATTTCCGAGAACCCGTTTGCAGTAAGAAGATCGGCAACAATGTTGGTGAGCTTGTTTTTGTCGGGTTTTTGCGTGAAACTCAGAATCGAATTTACATGATTATCTGTTTCCACATTGTTATACCCGTAGATTCTAAGAATTTCCTCGGTAATGTCGGCCGGTTTGCGAACATCAACTTTACGTGACGGAATATCGAGCTTCATCTCCGGCAGATTCTGTAAGACAATCTTTATATCAAGGCAGGTTAGGATTTTGACGATAATGTCGTAATCAATCTTCTTACCGATAAGGTTGTTGATATTATCGCACGATACATCGAGGATTGTATGAGGTATTTTTACAGGATATACGTCTCTTATATCTGCAAGCAGTTTTCCGCCTGCTATGTCTCTTATAAGCAATGCTGCTCTCTTGAGTGCCCAGTCGGTTATATCGGGGTCGGCGCCTCTTTCGAATCTGTATGAGGCATCAGTGTTGAGCCCGTGACGTTTTGCAGTTCTTCTTATTGTTACAGGATTGAAATATGCACTTTCAAGGAATACATTACGGGTTTTGTCGGTAACGCCCGATTTTATTCCACCGAACACACCGGCAATGCACATGCCTTCTTTTTCGTTGCATATCATAAGGTCCTCTGACGAGAGTTCCCTTTTGATACCGTCGAGTGTGACGAATTTTGTTTTGTCGGGCAGATTTTTTACAATCACTTTGTTACCGCTTATCATGTCGGCATCGAAAGCATGCAGCGGCTGACCGACTTCATACTGAACATAATTGGTTATGTCAACTACATTGTTTATCGGATTTATTCCCACTGCTTTGAGCCTGTTCCTTAGCCACTCGGGCGACTCGTCAACTTTCACGTCGAAGATGTTCAGTGCAGTATATCTCTGACAGCCGGTAGTATTTTCAATGACTACTTCGAAAGTTCTCTTTGTCTTTTCCGTATTGAAATCAGCAAGTGAAGGGATTTCAGGCCTGACTTCCATATTACGGTTTACAGCGAGGTATGCCGCAAGATCGCGTGCCATACCTATATGTGATGCACAATCAATACGGTTTGGCGTGAATCCGACAGTAAATACATAATCCTTCTCAATCTTAAAATATTCGGCTGCCGATGTTCCCGGCACGGCATCAGGGCTCAGTACCATAATTCCTTCGTGCGATGTTCCCATTCCTATTTCATCTTCGGCGCAAATCATTCCTTCAGATACCTGCCCTCTTATTCTGGATATTTTTATTTCGACCTTCTCCTCACCCTTATGTATTATTGAACCAGGCAAAGCAACAGGAACAACCTGGCCTGCTGCAATATTTGGAGCACCGCATACAATTTGCAGAGGTTTCCCCTTTCCTATATCAACTGTGTTTAAAGTTAGCTTGTCCGCATCGGGATGTTTTTCGGATGTAAGCACCTTGCCTATTACAATGCCGTCAAGCCCTCCTTCGACCGGACAAAATTCTTCAATCTCTTCTATTTCATGACCAATGTTCGTGATAATGCTGGCCGCCTCATGCGGATCGAACCCCACCGGCAGGTATTCTTTAATCCAGTTCCAGGATATTTTCATTGCTTGTCAGTGCATTTATATTTCAGAAACTGCAAAAGTAAAAAATTTAAAAAATATGGAGAGATTAATTTATAGAGAGATTAATTTTATTTTATTCATTCATCTCCATTTGCATATCTTTGCAGGAAATTGTTTTTATGATTGCTGGAGAAGGTGATAAACTGATACTTGTAACCAA
>CAZIRN010000061.1:0-11176 GCA_964541495.1 uncultured Rikenella sp.
ACAAATATGCATATTTATATATGATAATTTTTTTGTATTTTTGACAAAATTACAATTTCCGGTCAATTTCAGGCTTGAATATAAAATAATGAATGATTTGGTATAGTAATTGACATTTATTGAACAAATTGTTGTTGTGTTTGTTTTATTTAAAAATTTTTGTATGGTTCAGAATTTGACAAAAGAGACATTTCGTGAAAAGGTTTTCAATTATGAAACCAATAAAGAGTGGAAATTCGAAGGTGACAAGCCGTGTATTGTTGATTTCTATGCCGACTGGTGCGGACCTTGCAGAATGGTTGCACCAATTCTGGAAGAGTTATCGAATGATTACGAGGGAAAGATAGATTTCTATAAAGTAGATACTGAGGCAGAAGGTGAACTGGCTGCCGTTTTCGGCATCAGAAGTATTCCCACTCTGCTTTTTGTTCCTAAAGACCGGCAGCCGAAAATAGTTCTTGGAGCCTTGCCAAGAGAGACATTAGAAAAAGCATTCAAGGAAGTTCTTAATGTTGAAAAAATAAAATGAAAATAATTTCAAAAAGTGAAACTTTTTGTGTGCTTATTACGTTTAAATAAATAGAAACGGCAGACCTTTACAATAAGGTGGTTTTTTTTCATAGGATTTAGGTTAGGGTTAGAGTATCCCGCAGAAAACTGATTCTGCGGGTTACTTTTTTATGAGAGTTCCTTAAATATCCCGTTTATCTCCTCTTCAGCACTCCTTAATTTCTTCTGGCACTGTCTGATAAGCTCAGCAGCTCTCTTAACTTCTTTCGATAGTCTGTCAACATCAAGATCACCGCTTTCGATGTTCCGGAGAATTGTCTCGATCTCTTTCACAGCTTCGTTGAATGATAATTCTTTTTTTGCCATGATATATAAATAATTTGTTAATTTTTAAGTGTGATATTTTCTTATGTTTCTCAGAAACTAAGTTTTATACTTGTACTTCCTCTTACTTTCAATTCTGCTTTTAATTTTCCCATCATAAAACACAGTATCTATTATTTTCCCCTTTTCCAGTTCTTCAACACTTTTTACTATCGTTCCGTTGCTCACAGTTATAGTATATCCTCGTTTCAGAACATTTATAGGGCTTATGATATTCAGGGAATTCGAAAGTGAGGTCACTGCAGAATTTGCAGTTTTTAAACAATTAAATGACGACATTCTCAATATTTCATCAGTCCGTGCAAGCCATGATTCTTTATTTCTGATATAATCTTTTGCAATATTATGAACTGATTTTGTATAGTTCAAAGGAATGAATTCTTTTTTGTGCAGGTGTTCTTTACCGGTATTGATGAGGTCGAGAATCAGAGAAGATAATCTTTCTTTTTCCGATGATATGATCATATTTGCATTTGGTATCATTCTCATCATCATCGAGTTGATTTTTTCTTTACTCTCGGAAATTGTTTCTTTGACAATTTCAGATATTTCCGATGCCAGATCTGACAACAATTTTTCTGCTGAAACCATTGCTTCAATAAGGTAATCAGCAACTGCGGTGGGAGTCTTCAAAGAATGGAATGCCACAATATCTGCAACAGATAAATCTTTTTCATGACCAATGCCTGTAATTACCGGAATAGGAAACTGTGTTATATGATAGGCTATATTATAATTATCGAACCAGCTCAGGTCAGTCTGGCTCCCGCCTCCCCGTATAATAACGACTATATCGAACCTGTCGGTATGCTCTGAAATTCTGTCGAGAGCTGAAATTACGCTTTCTTCCGTTTCCGGACCCTGCATTACTGCTTCGAAAAGTTCAGTTTGGAACGTGTATCCGTATATATTGCCTGTAAGATGTTTGATGAAGTCGGTATATCCTGCAGCACTTTTTGATGATACAATTGCTATACGTTTTGGGGCAAGTGGTAATTCCAGCTCTTTATTCATCGAGATAACGCCTTCCTCCTCTAGCCTGAGAAGAATCTGGCGACGTTTAAGAGCCATTTCACCAAGGGTGAATGCCGGATCGATGTCATTTATTACCAGACTTAATCCATAAACTTCGTGATATTCAATCTTTGCTCTTACAAGAATTTTAAGTCCGGCTCTTAACGTTTCACCTGTTGTGCTTTCAAAAAATGATTTGATAAATCTATACCTGCTATTCCAGATAATTGCCCTGATTCTTGCCCTCACATTAACATCGTCGGGATGTTTCTCAATAAGCTCGAGATAACAATGTCCTGAGAAATTCTCCTTTGCTTCCGATATTTCTGCATAAACCCAGTAGAAACCCGGCATTTTCTCGTAAAGGGAATCCCTTATAATTAACTGCAATTCCGTTAATGACAGCTTTTCATTCATTACCCGGCTGGTTTTTATTAATTTCTAATTGGTTGTGCTTCATCTAATTTTTTACGCCGATCCCGGCAGAAACCGTAACTGATGGAAAGGACACAACGTATGGAATATTCATAAAACCAATACAAAATTTACCATAATGTTCCTGTTTTTTCGGGGTCACTTAATTTTTTTCCGGCTGTTTCAAGTGAGTCGAGATATGCATTTTCTTTCAGATATATTTCCGGATTGACAGCCATTCCGGCAATATATTTTATCTCATTCTTAAGTGTGCCGTCAGGGTTATAGACATACCATGTGCCTTCTCTTCTGTCATTTTTATATAAGCCCTTATAGTGTATCATTCCGTTTTTATACCTGATTTCGAACGGACCTTCGAGTATGCCGTTCACGTAATTGGCCTTGAGCAGAATCTCTCCTCCAGGGTAATACTGTAACCAATCTCCATGCCGGGTATTGTCTTTATACCATATTTCTTCTGCCACTGTTTTATCCGGGTAATATTTACCGACAAACCCTGTCGTAGATTATTCCGGTAGTTTTCCTCCAGAACAAGATATCCCTCTATTACTGAAGAATAAAATGACCATTTGCCTTCTTTTTTTCTGCTGATGTATTTTCCCGTTGAAGCAATGAATCCGTTCCTATGGAAGAAGATTGCGTCGGCTTCTTCTCTGTTTTTTGAGTAGAAAAGTATAGATTGAATGGTATCGTTTTCATAATATCTTTTAAAAGTACCGGCTGGTTGATTATCTAAGAAATATCCTTCATATTGTATGTTTCCTCCCGGATATCTTTTTATCCAGTATCCCTGCTTATTACCTTTAACATCTGTACGATTTATCGTATCAGGCGATTGAGCTTTTACTACCAGGGGCATTAAAAAAACTATAAATATTATTATAATGTTTTGTTTCATTATTCCGGTTTAGTAATGCTATAAAATTAAAAAAAAAATCCCGCATCACTGATGCGGGATAGAAATACTTATCGAAGTTTTATTTCACTTCCTCGAAATCCACGTCAGTAACTTCATCATTACCTGATTTACCACCTTGTCCGTACGATTCTTGTGATCCGGCTTGTGCTCCTGCATGTTCCTGACCTGATGCCTGAGAAGCTCTGTACATCTCTTCCGATGCGCTTTGCCATACATTGTTAAGATTTGCCATTGCAGTATCTATAGCGTTGACATCCTGTGATTTATGTGCATCTTTGAGTTTCGACAAAGCTTGTTCTATAGCTGTTTTTTTGTCAGGGCTGAGCTTGTCTCCAAATTCTTTCAGGTTTTTGTCGGTCTGGAAGATAAGGCTGTCAGCAGCATTGATTTTATCAACTTTTTCACGTGCTTTTCTATCGGCTTCCTCATTTGCTTTTGCCTCGTCCTTCATTCTTTTTATTTCCTGTTCGGTAAGGCCTGAGGAAGCTTCTATCCTTATTTTCTGTTCTTTCCCAGTGCCTCTGTCTTTAGCAGTTACATGAAGGATTCCGTTGGCATCTATATCGAACGTGACTTCGATCTGAGGCACGCCTCTCGGTGCAGGTGGGAGACCGTCGAGATGGAACCGGCCGATTGTCTTATTATCTGCAGCCATGGGGCGTTCACCCTGAAGTACATGAATTTCGACCGATGGCTGATTATCTGCCGCTGTTGTAAAAACCTCAGTTTTTCTTGTTGGAATTGTGGTGTTTGCCTCAATCAGCTTCGTCATAACACCGCCGAGAGTTTCAATGCCAAGTGATAGTGGTGTAATATCGAGAAGCAGCACATCCTTTACTTCGCCGGCAAGAATTCCTCCCTGTATTGCGGCGCCTATAGCCACCGCCTCGTCCGGATTTACTCCTTTTGATGGTGTTCTCCCGAAGAATTTTTCGACTACCTGCTGAATTGCCGGTATTCGTGTTGACCCTCCTACGAGTATCACTTCATCAATATCCGAAGTTTTAAGTCCGGCATCCTGAAGTGCTTTTTCGCAAGGCGGGATAACTGCCTGTATCAATTTGTCACATATTTTTTCGAATTGTGCCCTTGTAAGTGTTTTGACAAGGTGTTTGGGAATTCCGTCAACAGGCATTATATAAGGTAGATTGATTTCAGTTGTAGTGGAACTTGAAAGTTCTATCTTGGCTTTTTCGGCAGCTTCCTTTAGCCTTTGCATAGCCATTGGATCTTTCCTCAAATCAACACCATTTTCCTTCTGGAATTCACTTGCAAGCCAGTCAATTATCAGATGGTCAAAATCGTCTCCGCCAAGATGGGTATCACCGTTTGTTGATTTAACTTCAAAAACCCCGTCTCCAAGTTCAAGTATTGAAATATCGAATGTGCCGCCTCCAAGGTCAAATACTGCAATTTTCATATCCTGCGCCTTTTTGTCAAGGCCGTATGCAAGCGACGATGCAGTTGGTTCGTTTATTATCCTCCTGACGTTCAGACCTGCAATTTCACCTGCCTCTTTAGTAGCTTGCCTTTGCGAATCGCTGAAGTATGCCGGAACAGTAATAACAGCATCTGTAACTTCATAGCCAAGATAATCCTCTGCCGTTTTTTTCATCTTTTGAAGAATCATGGCAGAGATTTCCTGAGGAGTATATAGTCTGTCATCAATTTTCACACGCGGAGTATTGTTTTCACCCCTTATAACAGTAAACGTTACTCTTTCCACTTCTTTCTGAACCTTATCATAGGTCTCACCCATAAACCGCTTGATGGAATAAACGGTTCTTTTGGCATTAATAATTGCCTGGCGCTTTGCCGGATCGCCAACTTTTCTCTCGCCGTTTTCCATAAAAGCCACCACAGAAGGAGTAGTTCTCTTGCCTTCACTGTTGGGTATTACAACAGGTTCGTTTCCTTCCATTACAGCGACACATGAGTTTGTCGTCCCGAGATCTATACCTATTATTTTGTTCATAATATTTTAAAATTTAAATTGATTTCTACTTTTTAATTTTTCTTTATTTTATAATCAATCATTATGCCAATAATATAAAATGATATTTCTATGACAAAACGACAGATTTGTTTTGTTACCTGTCGTGCTGACGCAGTCAGTCAGTCAGAAATGAATTTATGATTTTTAAATGGCAAATATATTTTAAATACTGCGACATTTAAGTAAAAGCAATAGTAGCATAAAAATGAATAACTTTGTTACCTGAAAAGAAATAATTACCTGTATGTCTATGAAGCAAATTGTTAAAAGAGTCACCACACATGTTCTTTTTGAGATGAAGCTCAGAGGTGAAAAAATAGCCATGCTTACTGCTTATGATTATTCTTTCGCAAGAATACTCGACGAGGCCGAAATTGATGTTATTCTTGTTGGCGATTCGGCATCGAATGTTATGGCAGGTTATGAAACCACTCTTCCGATTACACTTGATAATATGATTTATCATGCCTCGTCGGTGGTTAGAGGTGTTAAAAGGGCACTTGTAGTTGTTGATTTGCCTTTCGGAACATATCAGGGTAATTCGCGTGAAGCTCTGGCTTCTTCAATACGAATAATGAAAGAAACAGGCGCTCATGCGGTAAAACTCGAAGGTGGATCTGAGATTGCAGAATCAGTTGAAAGGATATTATCCGCCGGTATACCTGTTATGGGGCATCTTGGTCTTACTCCTCAATCAATCCATAAATTTGGGACCTTTGTTGTGCGCGCAAAAGAAGAAGAGGAGGCCAGAAAACTTCTCGAGGATGCAAAACTGCTCGAAAAAATCGGCATTTTCTCTCTTGTACTTGAAAAAATTCCTGCACAGCTTGCAGGCGAAGTAACTTCAAGCCTGAAAATACCAGTTATAGGTATAGGTGCTGGACCTAAAACCGATGGCCAGGTACTGGTTCTGCACGATATGCTCGGAATCAACAAGGAATTTTCACCACGATTTCTCAGAAGATACCTCAACCTTCACGATGAAGTGGAGGAAGCAGTCAGAGCATATATTAATGATGTCAAAGCGCTCAATTTTCCTAATGAAAAAGAGCAATATTGAAAAAACAACATCAGGATTATTCATTTTCAAGACATGTTTAGGTGTTGACAATGAAAACCTTATTGAAATAATTAATGTTTGCCGTTTACAACATTATGCCAGTTCTGATTTCAATCGGTTAAAACCTGGTTAAATGAAGTTAAGAAAAAGTTAAAACTTAATACTTTAAAGGCTTAATGATATAATTTTGCAATATGAAAAACAGAATTTTCATAAGCCTTGTCCTGATGATGGTTTTATCGGTGGCAGGTATTACTTACGTTCAGATTACCTGGATGCGAAACGCAATAAGGACAACAAATGAAAATTTCAATAATGCTGTCTTTCTTGGTCTTAATAATGCTGCAGGAGAGATTGAAGCATACCAAAGGATGAACACTTTTAATAAGAATATTTTGAATTTTCCTTTCAGGGTTCGAAGAGATACTTCTTCATTGATAACTGGATACTTAAGTTTTGACAGTTTTTTCTCTGATAGCAGTAGCAATATAGGTTATAATTTCAGTACTAATTCAATGAATGGACAAGAATCTACTTTGAAAAGTATATTCAAACATGATTCAATAATTGAAGGTCAGCCTTATGACTCTGATTCCATTGTTGTTGTAGTTTCAGGTAATCCCTCGGGAGAACTTAGAATAATTAAGAAAAAAGATCTGAATAAAACTTCTGATAATTCAATGGTAATGACCCGGACTGATTTTCTTCAGTGGATAAGAAAGAGGTCGGACGAACTCCTGAATATAAGCGACAGGATGATAAGAGAGATTTTTGAGTCGGAAAGTAATTTTTACCCGGGTCAGGAGCTGATAAGAGATGTGCTTAACCAGGTTTTTCCTTTTTATGGAATAAATACGGCTTATGAATTTTCTTTGATTGAAAACAACGAACCTGTGCTGGTCTCTTCGAAAAAAATTAGTAAAAATGATTTTATTAAAAGCATTTATAAAGTCAAACTTTTCGATGACAGTATATTACGTCCGGGAATTATTCTTTCGGTAGTGTTCCCTAACAGAACAAATTATCTGCTTGGTTCTATTTCCTGGATGCTCATAGGTTCTTTGATCTTTTCACTCTTTATTCTTTCGACATTTGCGTTAAGTATCTATTTTATTCTGAGGCAGAAAAAGATTTCTGATGTAAAGTCTGATTTCATAAACAATATGACTCATGAATTCAAAACTCCAATTGCCACTATTTCACTGGCAGCCGATACAATAATGAATCCGAAAGTTATACATGATGAGAAAAGCGTTAATCATTTTATCGGCATGATTAAGAAAGAAAATGAGAGAATGAATAAACAGGTCGAGACAATTTTGCAGATTGCCTCACTGGAAAAGAAAGAGATTGATTTCAAATTCGATGATGTTTCTGTACATCAGATAATTGAAAAGGCTATTGATACTGTTGAACTTTTTGCTATGCAGAAACATGGGGTCATTATTACAGACCTTTCAGCATCGCCCGATATAGTTTATGGTGATGCGGAACACCTCACAAACCTTGTACATAACCTGCTCGATAATGCTCTAAAATATTCACCTGAAAAACCAGAAATCAAAGTAATAACACGGAATGCTGAAGATGGCCTCCAGCTTATTGTAGAAGATAATGGAATCGGAATGTCGAAGAGCGTGCAGTCAAAAATATTCGAGCGTTTTTACAGACAGGCTTCGGGCGATGTTCATGATGTAAAAGGATTTGGCCTTGGACTTAGTTATGTGAAAGCAATTCTGGATGCGCATAAAGGTAATATTAACGTTGAGAGTGAGCCCGGGAAGGGGAGTCGTTTTACAATATACCTGCCTTTTAAATTTGAAAACGGAAAACAATGACTAATACAACTACACGGATTTTCCTTGTTGAAGACGACCTTAGCTTTGGTTCCGTACTAAAGTCGTATCTTGAACTGAACGATTATTATGTGGAATGGGTTGACGACGGCAAAGCAGCTATGGACGCTTTCAGACGCAATAACTTTGACCTCTGCCTCCTCGACATAATGCTGCCTCATGTAGATGGATTCACTATCGCCGGCGAAATTAGAAAGATTAATTCAGGCATACCGATTGTTTTCCTTACAGCTAAAAAACTTAAGGAAGATGTGCTTAAAGGCTATGGAGTTGGCGGCGATGACTATATAACAAAGCCTTTTGATACCGATATCCTGCTTGCAAAGATAAAAGCTATAGTTGCAAGACGCGACTCAGGCGAAAAATCTAAGGATACTTATGAAATCGGAAAATTTTCATTCAATTCCAAACTCCGTACCCTCAATTCCGGAGATAAGGAAATAAAACTTTCCCCTAAAGAAGCTCAACTGCTTGAATTACTTGCGAGCAATCCTAATTCGTTAATTCCCAGAGAAATGGCTTTGAAAAAAATATGGGGCTATGACGATTACTTTACGGCTCGAAGTATGGATGTCTATATTACAAAACTCAGGAAATACTTATCCGATGATCAACGGCTAGTTATTAAAAATATTCATAGTGCCGGTTTCCAGTTGATTATTAAAGAGAATCAGGCATAATATTTTTGAGTTGAATTGAAATTAGAAGAAACCGATGATGACTAAACAATAGTTTAAATCAAAAACTAAAAAAGGAATGAGGAATGGATTTATAATTTCACTATTTATTTTTTTTCTTACCGTTCTTTTTTCATGCAGGGCATCGCACGTAAATGTTTCTTCATCGTCAAAGCCATCTTCTGAATACGAATACATTGAAACCTATAGGGATTTAGCAATAAGCGAGATGAAAAGAACCGGCATTCCTGCAAGCATTACACTTGCTCAGGGAATGATTGAATCGGGAAACGGACAAAGCAGGCTGGCTATCGAAGGCAACAATCATTTCGGTATTAAATGTCATAACGGATGGACAGGCCCTACAATCAGACATCATGACGACCGGAGGAATGAATGTTTCAGGAAATACCGGAATCCTGAAGAATCTTATCGCGATCATTCCGATTTTCTCAAAACAACGCCACGGTACAGTTTCTTATTCAAGCTTGATCCCACTGATTATAAGGCCTGGGCCAGAGGATTGAAGGAGGCAGGCTATGCAACAGATTCAGGTTATGATAAAAGGCTGATAAGAAAAATTGAGGAGTATTCGCTTTACGAGTATGACCGTTTGGCATTGTCAGGCTTTTACGGAACAAAAGACGACAAAACTGAAAAAGGCAAAAATGCCGAAAAAATAAAGTTACAGGAAAATTCAAGTTCTGTAAAAAATGATTTTTCTGTATTCAGAGAAACGTCTTCCGTCAGAGTGATGGAAAATAACAGAATTAAATATATTATTGTTACTGAAAATGATACGCGGGAGAGTATTGAGAAAGAGTTAAATCTTTTAAAGTGGGAATTAAGCAAATATAATGAACTTCCTCAGGATTTTATTCCTCAGCCGGGCCAGATACTTTATATACAACCTAAGCGCAACAAAGCAGATTTCGGAAAGGAATATCATATTGTAAAGGAAGGGGAGACCATGTATTCTATTTCACAGTTATATGGTATCAAGGTGGAAAAGCTATATTATATGAACAGGATGAAGGAGGGTACTGAGCCTGTCGCAGGACAGAAGCTTTGGTTACGCAAACTTATGCCGGTTTATTAGGAACAATTTTGTATTCCGAAATTCTAAAACCTCGAAGAAATTCAGGAACGCTCATTTTTTTTCTTCCTTCCAGTTGAAGACTTATTATATTAAGCAATCCTTCCGCACATGCAATCTTAAAACTGTCTTTATTATTAGAAATAATTTCCCCCGGTTTTAATGAATGTTCTTCATATTCGGGTATGCTTTCATATATTTTAAGCATCAGAGTATTCTCATCTTTTTCTATAAAAGTTCTGGCACAGGGAGAAGGCGAGAGGCCACGCACGAGATTATTTATCGTTTCACTGCTTTTATTCCAGTTTATAATACAGTCTTCAGGAAATATTTTTGGTGCTGATTTTGGGCTTTCTCCCTCTTTAAGAAAATACGACTGAGGAACTGGTGTAATTGTGTTGCTGACAAGCCCCTCAAGTGTTTTGATAACAAGTAATGCTCCTTTTTTCATCAGTCTTTCCTGAAGGTCACCTGCATTTTCATGCGGCAGAATAGGAACTTCTTCCCGTAATAAAATATTACCGGAGTCAATATTGTCGTTTATCAGAAAAGTAGTAAGTCCTGTTACTTTTTCGCCGTTTATTATAGCACGATTTATTGGAGCTGCTCCTCTATAATGTGGCAGGAGTGAGGCATGAAGGTTGATTGTACCCATTGGAGGAATTTTCCAGATAACATCTGGTATTTTGCGGAAAGCGACTACAACAATTATATCTGGGTTCAGGTTTTTTACTTCTTCTACGAAAGCCGGATCTTCAAGATTTTCAGGCTGCAAAACGTGTAAATAGCTAAATTTTGCAAATTCTTTTACAGGAGAACCAGTTAATTTTTTCCCTCTTCCTGCCGGTTTGTCAGGCGTGGTGACAACCCCGACAACATTGAACCCGTTCATGAGCAGGGCGCCAAGTGTTGCCACGGCAAACTCGGGTGTTCCCATGAATAGAATCCGAAGGTTGTTCATCCCCTATTACTTATTTTTTATGCTTTGTTTGTAACATGAGATATTATGCCCCATTTTAGTAGCCTTGGTTTGCAGATAATACTCGTTATATGGATTTGGGGGGATTACAAGCGGTATTGTTTCGACAATAGTTATTCCATATCCTTCAAGTCCTGCCCTTTTGACAGGATTATTTGATATAAGCCGGATTTTTCCAAGGCCCAGTTCTCTCATTATGCTTGCACCTACTCCATAGTCTCTCTCATCTTCTTTAAAACCCAGAGTAAGG
>CAZIRN010000062.1:0-11175 GCA_964541495.1 uncultured Rikenella sp.
CATATTTTCTACAGCAACCCGCCAGTTTCGATAATGAGAAGTCTCTTTATGAGCTGCAGCCGACTGTTCAGATTCATACGCTTCATATATCATAAACCTGGATGGGTCATCGGCTTGTTGAAGGAAATCGAACCGTAGATTACCTGGTTCTTTCACTGATTCAAGATGATTGGCAGTTGTGGCTTTTATAAACTCCTCAATCATATCAGGCTTTACATGAACATAAACACAAGTTACTATCATAATAAAAAGTTTTTTTGTAAAGTTAAACGAAGAAATAATAAGTTCATCATTTCTTCATTTTTATTCAATAATTTCGCAATGTGATAGTTGAGACGAAAAAATAGTTGAGTAGAAAAAATGAAAACAAAAAAGAAAATAATTATGGCACTGTCAGCATTTTTAATTGGTATTTCTACAATGAACTCTTATTCACAGATAAAGCCGGCAGTGAACTTTGATTCAACTCAGATACAGGAAAAATTAAAAACAAACCAGAGAGAGGAAGAGTCTGGACAGAAACAGAATCAGGAAAAGCAAAGCATCGAACAACAAGCTAAAAGTAAAGAAGGGAATGTTAAGCAGGTAAGAAATGCACGTCCTGACATGACAAAAGATAGAGGGGCACGCCCTCCTGAAATTATCAGGCCAAATGCTGCTCCTCCTAAGGGGATGGGCAAACCAGGCGGTGCAATGCCCCGTAGAGGCAGATGATAATAATTTTTTAATCATGTAATAATTTCATTATGAAGTTAAAATTTCATCTAAAAGAGGTAAAAATTATAATACTAATTTTCTTATTATTTCCGGCCCTGATTAAGGCTCAGAATACATCTCAGACATCTGAAATAAATCCTGATTCAACAAAATCCATTACTAAGAAGGCTGTGCATTCTTTATTTGCAGGAGCAGGTTATGGAAGCAACATGATTTATCTAGGTTCTACAATTTCACAGGATAAACCCTTTGAATATGCATCAATTACCTACGGATTGAATAATACATTTTACCTCAGTGGTTCAGCAACTCACATTGCAGACATTAATCCGTTTGCAGCAATATATACAATTTCTGCCGCCTACAATCACACGTTCAATTCATGGTTCGATGTGGAAGCAGGAATATCAAGGTATGAAGTTCCCTTTACCCTCGAGGATACCTTATTCAGTAGTTTTATGTATGGTGAAGCAGACTTCGGAATAGACTGGAGAATCCTTTACACTAAACTATGCGTTGGCGGTATATTGGCTGAAGAGGATAATATGTATTTCCAGATTAAGAATTCAAGATATTTTCAGACTCCAGAATTTACCCGAAAGAAATTATATGTTTCGTTTGAGCCATATATAAATCTTCTTTTCGGCACTCTTACAAAGTCGGAGACAACAACCGGAACTGTTGTAAATATTAGTCCGCCTTTCAGGAAGCAAGGAAATTCCGGTACTCACTCAACCACAACAACAAAATACACTAATGTTTTCGGATTAATGGAACTTGACATGGGTATTCCTATAACACTAAATTCAACAAATTTGACTATTGAGGCCGAACCGGGATTACATTTATCCTGTTTATGAAGATGCTGTTTATCCGGGTACTAAGGGGTTTATTTTCATGTTCAGCGCTTTTGTCAGAATATTTTAAATTCAGGACATGAACGTGTTGATTGTCGAAGATGAAAAAAGTCTGGCGTGGGAAATTGCTTCCTTTCTTGAGAAAGAAAATTTCCTTTGCGAACTGGCTTTTACAGGTATGGAAGCTTCAGAAAAAATAGCCGTTAACCTTTATGACTTTGTACTTCTCGATCTTGGACTTCCCGATTATGACGGGCTTGACCTTATCAAAGAAGCGAAAAAACTTGAGAGTGAGGCCTCATTCATAATTATAACAGCCCGCGGCGCCGTTGAGGATAAAGTCAGAGGGCTCAATCTGGGCGCTGACGATTACATTGCCAAACCATTCTCTCTGCTGGAACTTCTTTCAAGGATAAATGCCGTTGCAAGGAGAAAATTCAATATCGGAACAAATGATATCAATATAGGAGAATTTCTTTTGCAGGTACAATCCCGGAAACTTTTCTGCGAAGGGAAAGAAGTTGATCTGACCAGAAAAGAATTCGATCTTCTTCAGTACCTCGTGCTTAATCATGATAAGGTACTGACACGGCAGCAACTTTATGAACACATCTGGGGAAATACACTTGACGATCAATATGATAGCAATTTCATTGACGTCCATATAAAAAACCTCAGAAAGAAACTTAATGTTTATGCAACTACACCATGGCTCGAAACCGTACGAGGAGTGGGCTACAGAGTAATAATGGAAAATAAAAATTCCACATTGCAAAAATGTTAAGATTAAAAGTCAAACTTGCCCTTTTTAACCTCTTCTCCAAACTGGCGGTGACTGCTATATTTATCATTTTTATGCCATATCTGATTGGCAGAATAAATCTCAGACAAATTGATAATGATCTGATTAAGAAAAGAGAAGAGGTTATTTCAATAATTTCTGAAATAGGCATCGAACCTTTCATCGAGGCTGATTCAACTGATACGTTCGGAAATTACAATATACTTAAAGAAGAATTTATCGCCATCGAACCGAATTTAACCGGTGATGAAATTAACCATATTGAAATCTCAAAAAGACTGATTGATGATGATGTTATTGAATACAGAGTCTTAAGCTACTCCCTCGGGATTAACGGAAAATCATATATCCTCGAAGTCGGAAAAAGTCTGGAAAGTATTTCTCAAACAAATAAAAACATAAGGAATGTTATGCTGATATTCCTTTTTTTTATTATTACTGTCACTTTCCTCACCGACTTTCAATATACGAGAAGATTGTTACGTCCTCTTGATTTTATAATAAACAAGATTAAGACTATATCCACACCTTCAACATACGACAGGACGAAAATAAAAACCTCCACAACTGATTTTGTAAGGCTCGATGAAACATTGACCGAACTTATGGATCGTATCGAAAAACTTTTTGCCAAAGAAAAAGAAATTACCGTAAATATTTCACATGAATTAATGACACCTCTCTCTGTGCTCAGAAGCAAGCTTGAAAATATTATGTTAACAGAAAATCTTGAACCTGAAATTGAAGTTAAAATAGAAGAATGCCTTAAAACACTCTATAGACTTCAAAGTCTTATTAATTCGCTTCTTCTTATTGAAAAGATAGAAAGCCGGCAATATCTTCGTAATGATACATTTCAGTTAAGAGATGTTCTTCATGAAATAATCGAAGAACTATCTCCAATAGCAGCGGATGCCGGAATAAATATTAATCACCAGCTCCCTGAGCCACTTGAAATACATAATGCAAACAGGTCGCTTATATTCTCAATGTTTTACAATGTAATTAACAATGCCATAAAAAATACTGGAAAAGGAGGAGTTATTAATGTAGAAAGTATTCCAGACAAGAATACTTTTACTGTTTGTATTTCCGATACCGGCAAGGGAATGACGGAAGAGCAAATGAAAAATCTTTTCACACGCTTCAAAAACGGAACAAAAAACAGAGACAATAGTACAGGCATTGGTCTTGCAATAACAAAAACCATAGCCGATTTTCATGATATTTTAATAAGAGTTGAATCACAGCCCGGTAAAGGCACAAAATTTTATTTTATTTTCTCCAAAAATTCATAATTTCTTCATCTTCATCTTCTTAGTTTTACACCATAATAAATTTTAAAACTTAAAATAGAAAGCTATGAAAAAGTTATTATTTCTTACAGGGATTGCACTTATGATAAGTGCAGCATTGATGGCACAAGCCGGAACAGGCACACAGTCTGAAAACAAAAATCAGGCTCAGACTCAGGTTCAGAACCAGACTCAGGTTAATAACCAGCCACAGGTTCAGACACAACAAAGGGAAAGATTACAGGATCAGACTGGTAACCAGGACCAGACCAGAAGAAGAGATCGTATTCAGGACCCCTCAACACATGGTCAGACAGTAAGCCAGACTGCAAAAACAACAGAATCAGGGCCCGGTAAAGGAGAAATTGTAAGCGAACAGGCCAGAAACCAGGGAGAAGCACAACAGCTTCAAAATCAAAATAAAACTTCTGTCAAAAATCAAAAAGGGGCTGCAAATAAAAATGCAAAAGGCAATACAAACCGTAATACAATGAAAGTACAAAGAAGTACAGGCCCGGGACGAAAATAGAAATTAATTATTTTTGTAAATAAATTAAAAAATACCCTGGTCATTCAGGGTATTTTTGTTTGATATTTATCATCTAGTTAATCTATACCGTTTAAAAATATTTAATGATTAAAGGTTGGAGTGATTTTTATTTAGTTTTTTAACATTACTTTTAGTAAATATTTGGGATTATAGTAATAAATCCCGAGTTTGACAGTTGATTTTTGTAACTAATTACTATATAGCATATTATTTGCTTAAAAAAATTTGTGCCACTACATTTTTGTTTTCCTTAATATTTTTGGTGGGATTCTCATTCCAATTGCTTTCATGAGTTTTTGTGCATTAGGAGGTATATCTGTTCTTACCCAGATGGTTTGTTTTCTCACTCTTACAGGTATTGCCATAACCCTGTTCAATTCATCCATTGCCTGAACTGCTGTTAATTCTCTTGACCGGATAATTTTTTTCTCAATTGATTTTTTATCAAGGCATTCGTTATTTTCTCTCAGTAATTTTGTTAAATGTGCTTCACACAGATATGGCAGAAAACACAACATCAGATGTCCTATAATCCTTTTATCGGTCCAATGGAACATAGGACGGGTTTTGAATGTTCCTTTAATCTCTCCAAAAGCATCTTCAATTTTCCATAATTGTTTATAATGGGTAATTATCTCTGATGCTTCCATTGAAACAACATTGGTAATAATACCAAAAAAACCGTCTTTTTTTGCTTCTTCAGCAATGGCTTTGTGATTGAGTTCACAATGATCTTTACCTTCTATCTTAAGGTATTTCTTATAATTGCGGTTTGTAATAAATTTTTTGGTCAGCTTTTTTTCTTCAGCCAGTTTCTGACGTATTTTTTCCAGTATCTCTTCTCTTGCCTTGTAATCCCGTTCAGATCTTGACTTTGACCATGTAATAATACAACGATCCTCATTCAAAGTGGTTTCATAAAAAGCAAGATTCTCGTTTATCCAGTTGAACTTCGACAGGTCGTAATAATCTTTCTGACAAAGTTTACTCACTGAACCCAATTTTAATCCAACAATAAACTCACCCCTGTCAGCACGTATATGATCAAGGTTCTCAAAGGAAAACAATCCCCTGTCGGCAATAAAAATAAACCTGCGAATTGAAAATTTCCTGCGCATCTTTTCAACTATGCCCTGAAGAGTTTTCCCTTCAAAAGTGTTTCCGGGATGTGCCTCAAAACACAATGGAATACCATCTGTATCGGTAAGCAACCCTAATACAACCTGGGTACAATCGGTACGCATTTCCTTACTGTACCCAAATCTTCTCAGTTCTCCCAAATCCTCACGTGTACTCTCAAAGCGTAAGGTTGTCAAATCATATAACACTACATCAACATTAATAGTGAACAAATCCTTATTCCACTGATAAATAAATTTCTCTATCTCTTCTTTGTGATCAGCCAGAATATCCAGGCTACGATAGATATGTTGAAGATCAACCTGATAATCTATCAGTTCCGGGTACATCCGGCTAACCCAATTGTCATAAAGAGAAAGTTTTGACACCGGTTTGATAAACCGTGAACAAACTAGTGTGAAAACAACCTTCTCAAAATCAAACTGAAGCCTTTTATGTTGTGAAAGAACATATTGCAGAACTGACTTTATCCCCAAAGTCTCAAGCATCCTATCTAAAACAAGAAGCGGCCCAAGGATATACGTATCAGATATATCTATCTCTTTTGAAAGATTCAAAATGTTAACTGTCTCAAGATGTTTACTAATCGCTTCGGATAGTTGCTCCAGTTTATTATCTTCAACTCTTCTAATGACATTAGGGTTCTTTGTTTTACCTTACCATCTTTCCTGTAAGCCTCTACCAAATGGTAATAAGCATAACCCCGTTGATTTTTTGTTATTTTTATATACATAGTCGTGGTTTAACGACACAAATATAATATAAGCAATATATTAGCATATTACTACAAAATATTGTTCACTACATTTTTGAAATTTTGAGATAAACTTTATGATTTTATGCGGGCTTCAGACACACAAATTCTATTTAACTGTCAAACTCGGGACAAAAACCATAGCCGATTTTCATGATATCTCTATTTCTGTTGAATCGGAGCCTGGTAAAGGCACAAAATTTTCTTTTGTATTTTTCAAAAATTCATAATTTTTTCATCGTAATTCATTTTCTTATCTTTGGATCTTAGAAAATTAAGGAAATGTCTGATGACTCTCGTTATAATAAAAGAGGTGTTTCCTCTTCGAAAAAGGAGGTACACAAAGCTATCGGAAACCTTGATAAGGGACTATATCCGGGGGCATTTTGTAAAATCGTTCCCGACTTTCTCTGCGGCGATCCCGCTTATTGCAACATTATGCACTCCGACGGTGCAGGGACAAAGTCGTCGCTTGCCTATGTGTACTGGAAGGAAACCGGAGATATGTCGGTATGGAAAGGAATAGCTCAGGACGCCATAGTTATGAACCTCGACGACCTTCTTTGCGTGGGAGCTTATAATGATATCCTCATTTCATCAACTATCGGAAGAAACAAATCCGCTATCCCGGGGGAGGTAATTTCGGCAATTATAAACGGAAGTGAAGAATTTCTAGGGAAAATGAGAACACTTGGTATAGGTATTTATTCGACCGGCGGCGAAACGGCCGATGTAGGTGACCTTGTAAGGACGATTATTGTTGATTCTACAGTAACTGCCAGAATGAAACGGAATGAAGTAATAACCAACAGTAATATCCGGCAAGGTGATGTTATTGTCGGACTGTCATCGTACGGACAAACAATATACGAGGATGAATACAACAGCGGAATTGGAAGTAACGGCCTCACTTCGGCACGACATGACGTTTTCGCAAATTACCTATCAGAAAAATATCCCGAAAGTTATAATCCCTCAATTCCTGAATATCTGGTTTATTCAGGAAAGCTAAAGCTTACGGATAAAATAGAAGGAATCAATACCGATGCAGGAAAACTGGTTTTGTCTCCTTCACGTACCTATGCACCGGTTATGAAAATTGTGCTCGAACAGAAGAGAAGCTCTATTCACGGTATGATACATTGCACAGGCGGCGGTCAGACTAAAATACTTCATTTTATTGATAAGCTGCATATTGTAAAAAACAATCTCTTTCCTATTCCGCCATTGTTTAAAATAATTCATGAGATGTCGGGTACTCCATGGGAAGAAATGTACAAAGTATTCAATATGGGACACAGGTTTGAAATATATATTGCCGAAAAGGATGCCGCGGAAATTATTGATATTGCATCAGGTTTCAATCTCGACGCCCGTATTATCGGCCATGTCGAATCTTCCGACAGAAAGAAGCTGACAGTCGAATCAGAATTCGGAGTGTTCGAGTATTAAACCCTTAATGACTTTTGCCTTTTATCTTTTGTCTTTTATCTTTCCCCTATTCTCCCTTTTCCCTCCTTTTTCCTTCATTTTCAATACTTCATGTATCTCTGTTCTCCTGTGCCCATACTATACCTTTGTACCCTTATACTCTTGTGCCTTTCTATTTTTTTTTAAATTTGCATCTGTAAATTTTTTGAATGGCCGGCAAAAATATTATACTCGAAAGGCTTGAGGGTGTGAAACAAAGGTTTCTTGAAGTAGGAGATATGCTAACCCAAGAGGAAATTCTTTCCGATATGAAGAAATATATTGAGCTCAGCAAGGAATATAAAGCACTTCAGCCGGTTGTGGTTGCTTATGAAAAGTATAAGCTTATTCTTGCAAATATTGAAAATACGAGATTAATGCTTGCTTCGGAAAAAGACGAAGAGATGAGGGAGATAGCCAAGCAAGAGTTGGAGGAGCTTAATGCCAGTCTGCCGGAAATAGAAGAGCAGATAAAGCTTCTTTTAATACCTGCCGATCCGGAAGACAGTAAGAATGCCATAGTGGAGATAAGAGCAGGTACAGGAGGCGATGAGGCCAGTATCTTTGCAGGCGACCTTTTCAGGATGTATAGCAAGTTTTTCGAAATTAAAGGATGGAAAGCAGAAGTTACGAGTTTTACAGAAGGAACCGCAGGTGGCTATAAGGAAATAGTGATAAGGGTAACCGGAGAGGGTGTTTATGGCATTATGAAATATGAATCGGGAGTTCATAGGGTTCAGAGAGTCCCTCAGACGGAAACTCAGGGACGAATTCATACTTCCGCTGCTTCAGTTGTAGTACTTCCGGAAGCCGATGAGGTGGATGTGGAAATACGAAATGAGGACATAAGAAAGGATATCTTCTGCTCATCAGGCCCGGGCGGTCAGTCAGTGAATACAACTTATTCGGCTATACGTCTGACCCACATACCTACAGGTATTGTCGTGACCTGCCAGGATGAAAAATCGCAGATAAAAAATTACGAGAAAGCTCTTAAAGAACTGCGAACAAGACTTTATAACCTGGAATATCAAAAATATATTGATGACATTTCCAGAAAAAGGAAAACAATGGTTTCAACCGGTGATCGTTCGGCAAAGATACGTACATACAATTTTCCACAGGGAAGAATGACAGATCACCGTATTAATTACACTGTTTATAATCTGCCGTCTATTCTCGACGGAAATATTCAGGAGGTAATTGATAAGCTTCAAATGGCAGAAAATGCCGAACGGTTGAAGGCGAACAACTTATAATATTTAATTTATATATTCACAAATGACTCATTCAGAGCTTTTTGAAAACATCAGAAACAAGAAATCGTATCTGTGTGTGGGACTCGATTCTGAATATGAAAAAATACCTTCTTCGCTTTTATCCACAAATGATCCTGTTTTTGAGTTCAACCGGAAAATTATAGAAGCAACTTGTGAATATGCAGTTGCATATAAACCGAACCTGGCTTTCTATGAAGCAAGGGGCGCCGACGGATGGGTTTCGCTCGACAAAACAGTGAAGTATCTAAAGGGAAATCACCCTGATATTTTTGTTATAGCCGATGCCAAACGCTGCGACATCGGTAACACGGCACGTATGTATTCAAAGGCTTTTTTTGAAAATATGCCGTTCGATGCTGTAACAGTTTCGCCGTATATGGGCAAGGATTCAATAACTCCTTTCCTCGAAGTGCCGGGTAAATGGGCTGTCATACTTGCCCTTACATCGAATAAAGGAGCAAATGATTTTCAGTATCACAACGAAGATGGTATAAAGCTTTTTGAAAGAGTAATATCTGTTTCCCAAAAATGGGGGGATAACGATAACATAATGTATGTAGTGGGTGCCACAAAGCCTGAAATGCTAAAGAATGTAAGAAAACTCGTGCCCGAATATTTCCTGCTTATTCCGGGTGTTGGAGCCCAGGGTGGAAACATCGAAGAGGTGTCGAAATATGGGATGAATAGTACATGCGGGCTGCTTGTCAACTCATCACGTGCTATAATTTTCGCCGATAATTCCGAAAACTTCGATAAAGTAGCACGGTCTAAAGCCCATGAAATGCAGATGGAAATGGAAAAACAACTAAGACAGAAAAGATTAATCTAGAATTTTTCATTTTTACATTATCCATTATCAATCATAAATCCAAAATATTTTTGTATCTTTATATTTATATCGCTGCATTAAAACGTGCTTTTCATGAAAGAAGAATTTCTCCATTTTGTCTGGAAATATGGCCTTTATGATAAAGAATCTCTTGTAACCGCTGAAGGCGAGCCGATAGTAGTTATTCATCCGGGAGATTACAACCGTGATTCCGGCCCTGATTTTTTCAATGCAAGAATAAGATACGACGGCGCCGAATGGGCCGGAAACGTGGAAATCCATAGCAAAGCATCTCATTTTGTGACTCACGGGCATAATAACGACCATTCTTATGATAATTTGATTCTCCATGTAGTGGGAGAAAAAGACAGGGATGTCTTTAATGCCGCAGGTTGTGAAGTGCTGACAGTCGAGATTAGACCTGATAGCGGGGTATATGAAAAATATCAGAGTCTGACAAATAACCCGTTCACTATATCATGTCAAGAAGAAATAGGTAAAGTGAACAGGTTTATCCTGAACAACTGGATAAATTCGCTTCTTATCGAGCGTCTTGCAGCGAAATGCGGAATAATAAAAAAAATTTATGAGGAGACCGGGAACGACTGGGAAGAGACTTTTTACAGGCTTATCTCGAGATATTTCGGATTCAGAGTCAATACCGATCCGTTCGGGATGCTCGCGTCAGCCCTGCCGTTCAGGATAATAAGAAAGCATCTCGATAACCGCATGCAGGTTGAGGCTTTATTGTTCGGCACTGCCGGAATGCTCGAAGAAGGACTTTTCAGAGAAGTTATCAATGATGAATATTTCAGGGAACTTGCAAGGGAGTTCAGAGTGCTTTCTGCCAAATATTCGATCAAGCCTGTACACGGATGGTTATGGAAGTTCAGCAAATTACGTCCCGTGAATTTTCCCACAGTACGTATTTCACAGCTTGCAGCCATGCTTACTGTAACAGGCGGATTGTTTTCGAGAGTTATTGAGGCTGACAATATCGGAAGCCTGAGAAAACTGTTTTCAGTTTCTGCATCGGAATACTGGGATAATCATTATGTATTTGGTAAGGAGAGCAAAAGAGCTGTAAAAAACACAGGGGAAAATGCAACCGATATTTTTATGATAAATGCAGTTATTCCGGTATTGTTTGCTTATGGGAAAGCAAGAGGAAATAACGAAATATGCGAAAGAGCACTCGATTTTATCGAAAGTATCGAACCTGAACAGAACCGTATTACCAGAGAATGGAGCGAAGCCGGAGTAACTCCTGCTTCGGCTTCTGACACCCAGGGGCTTATCCATTTAAGAGAGGAATACTGCAGGAAACGCCGATGTATAGAATGTCGTATCGGAATACAGCTTATTTTTAAAGGCTCAAAATTGAAAAATAATGAAGAGTTAATCCTTGAACCTTGAAAATTCGCATTAAATAAATTCTGTCTGCAGCCGGTAACCACTTTTGAAAAAGCATTGATACCTTA
>CAZIRN010000063.1:0-11174 GCA_964541495.1 uncultured Rikenella sp.
AATCGGCGATTCTGCAAATACCGCACCGGCTCTTACTACCAGGCATTATATATCAGCTGATTCAGTCAATTTTGAATACATAGTTAAGGGAATGGAGGAGGCAGTAAACGGAGGAAACGGAGCCACCGCTACAATAGCTGCAATTAATGATATAATAGTTTGCGGCAAGACAGGAACGGCTCAGAATCCTCATGGGAAAGACCACTCAATATTTGTTGCTTTTGCCCCTAAAGACAAACCTGAAATTGCAATTGCAGTTTATATTGAAAATGCAGGCTTTGGAGCTACTTATGCAGCTCCGGTTGCCAGTCTTATTATGGAAAAATATCTTAAAGGAACTGTTTCCCGTAAATACCTCGAAGATTATGTTATGGGATTGCACATGAATGAACAATAAATGGAACGAAGAATTAAAATATGGGCTTCTGTTGATAAAATAACTATTCTGCTTTTCATCCTTCTTGTATTAATGGGCTGGCTTAATATTTATTCTGCAGTATATAATGAAGAACAGCGGAAAATATTCGATTTTTCACAGCGTTACGGCAAACAAATGGTCTGGATTATCACAACCTTCTTTCTTGCCTTTGCAGTTCTCTACATCGACAGCAGGTTTTATTTCTTTTTCGGATATTTCATTTATGGAATTTTCATTTTTATGCTTTTCCTTGTTCTTATTTTCGGGAATGAGATCAATGGTACAAAAGCATGGTTCGAAATAGGTCCTTTCAATATTCAGCCTTCGGAATTCGCTAAGGCTGGTACTGCACTTGCTCTGGCGAAGTATCTTAGTACCCGGGGTCAGGAACTTACCAGACTGCGGCTGTTAATTCCTGCTGCCACAATAATACTGTTGCCTGCGTTTCTCACCGCTGCTCAGCCCGATATGGGAACAACGGTTGTTTATTTTAGTTTCTTTATTGTCCTCTTCAGAGAAGGAATGAGCCCCTATCTTTTTGTGACAGCTTTCCTTGTAATAATTCTGTCATTTATTGCCCTTATTTTTAATAATCTGTATGTTACAATATTGATTGTATCTATCGGTTTCCTGGCAGCAGCACTTTATACACGTAAATTTTCGACCTTGATAAAAGGTCTATCTGTTTTTGCCGTCATTACAGGAACACTTTATCTGCTTAACTATTTCCTGATAAAAAATTTAAGTCTTATTTTTATCATAATATCAGGTCTGCTGCTTTCAGGTATTTTCTATGCGTGGCACATCTACAGATATAAAGCCAGGGAAATAATGGTTATTTACTTATTTGCGCTGGGCAGTATTTTATACGTTAATATGGTGGATTACGGATATCATAATTTTCTGAAACCTCATCAACAGGAAAGAATAGATGTTTTTTTGCGTCTAAAGTCGGAACCGAAAGGTGCCGGTTATAATATCAACCAGTCGGTTATTTCAATAGGTTCGGGAGGTCTGACGGGGAAAGGATATCTGAGAGGAACCCAGACAAAATTCAAGTTTGTTCCTGCACAAAGCACCGATTTCATTTTCTGTACGATAGGCGAGGAATGGGGTTTTGCTGGTGCGTTCGTTGTAATATCTCTTTATGTTTTTCTGATGCTTCGGCTTATTTTCCTTGCCGAAAGGCAGAGATCATCTTTCTCCAGAATATACGGATATGGTGTGGCATCGGTTTTATTAATACATTTTCTTATCAATATCGGAATGGCAACAGGTATTGTGCCGGTCATCGGCATCCCTCTTCCATTTTTTAGTTATGGGGGCAGCTCACTGTGGGGCTTTACTCTGCTGCTTTTTATTTTTCTCCGACTCGATGCGGCAAGAAATGAATACCTGATTTAAAATCAGAAAGGTATCTTTATATTGTGTGAAATCTGGATTCCGAATTCTTTCTCGACGTAATCTATTAGCTGTGGAAAAAACTCCATAAAATCATCAAACAATGAATAATAATTTTTCTTCAATATTTTGACTGCAAACTTTGTTTCATCCGGTAATGTTGAACCTTTGCTCAAAGCCTTAAGCACACGTTTGATACCTTTTATTGTTTGATAAGACTCGATCCAGTTGTAAATGATAAAAAAAGGCATAATTTTTCTTACTTTCTCGGGAAGTAAATCATAATTATTTACCAGTGCACGATAAAAGTTATAAGTAACACTTTCGAGAGGCCTCCTAGAGAAAAAATCCCACTCCTTAGTTAAAAAATGATCATAAATTACATCTGTTATTACTCCTGAATATTTATGATATTTTCTGGAGAAAAGCAGTTTACTCCGTTGAACAACCGGATGACTGTCAGTGAATGCATCAATATGACGATGAAGTATTATACCCTTACGTATCATATCAGGATATTTGAGATAATCCCTCCCTTTTACATAGTCGCCTATGTAATTCCCGATGATTATCTTTTCCGAGTCACCCGAAAGATATATGTGTGCAAGTACATTCATTATTAAGTTTCAATAGTACAAAGAATTTGTCATATTGTTTTGTTTAACTGACAAATAAAATTTATTATTATTTTCAGAATAACGTACGATTGAGAACAGAATTATCGCCACTTGAATTTTCACCGAAAAACTTTAAAAAGAAATTGAGAAATAGTACATGGTGCTTTAATTTTTTAAATTTGCTTATTTAAAATAATTTTTTTTATGAAAACGGAAGTTATATGTCTGTAAAGAATGTTATCATTATAGGCGCTGCAGGAAGAGATTTTCATAATTTCAATGTTTACTTCAGAAATAATAAAAATTATAATGTGGTTGCTTTCACTGCTGCCCAAATACCTGACATTTATGGCCGTAAGTATCCTGAAGAACTTTCCGGAAAGCTCTATCCGGGAGGTATTCCTGTTTATTCCGAAGAAGAATTACCTGATTTGATAAAAAAATTTAAAGCCAATTTATGTGTTTTTTCGTATAGTGATGTTACTTATCAGAAAGTGATGTCGGTAAGTGCGATAGTCAACGCTGCAGGTGCAAGTTTTATGCTTCTTGGGCCCTCCGATACTATGCTTAAAAGCACAAAACCTGTAATTGCCGTAGGCGCAGTGAGAACAGGCTGTGGTAAAAGTCAGACTTCGAGAAGGATTATTGAAATCCTTATGTCGAAAGGATTAAAAGTCGTGGCGGTCCGTCACCCGATGCCTTACGGAGATCTTATATCCCAAAAGGTTCAACGTTTTTCATCAATAGAAGATCTTGAAAAGTATCACTGTACCATTGAGGAGATGGAGGAGTATGAACCTCACGTGGCAAGAGGTAATGTGATATATGCCGGAGTTGATTACGAGTTTATATTGCATGAAGCTGAAAATGACCCTTCAGGCTGTGATGTAATTGTATGGGATGGTGGCAATAACGATTTTCCTTTTTATAAACCCGATCTGATGATAACATTAACCGACCCGCACAGGGCCGGTCATGAACTCAGGTATTATCCCGGCGAAGTGACTCTCAGACTTGCCGACGTTGTGATTATTAATAAAATTGATACTGCGCCTGCTGAAGGGATTCAGATTCTGAAAGAAAACATTAAGAGGGTTAATCCGCACGCCGTTGTTATTGAAAGTGCTTCTCCAATTAAAACGGATGATCCCTCACTTATAAAAGATAAGAAAGTGCTTGTTGTTGAGGACGGCCCAACATTGACTCACGGTGAAATGAAAATCGGTGCAGGCGTTGTAGCTGCAAAGAAATACGGCGCCCGACAGATAGTTGATCCGCGACCTTTCGCAGTGGGCAAACTAAGAGAAACGTTCAGGATCTATCCGGAAATAGGAACTCTCCTGCCGGCAATGGGCTACAGTAAAGAACAACTGCACGACCTTGAGAAAACGATTAATAATACCGATTGTGATAGTGTGATTATTGCAACTCCTGTCAATCTTAAACGTATAATAAAAATAAATAAACCCTCGACAAGAGTTTATTATGAACTGCAAGAAACAGGGTATCCCGACCTCTCACATATACTGGATGAGTTTCTTTTGAAACACAATCTTGTAAAATAGCATATTTCATCGTTTTACGCGTGCATTTCCTTCCCAGATGCTCCATACCTGCTCTTCATCGGCCGGCTGGCAGTAATCTGTGAGGAATGTCGTTGCCATGGCTCCTGTTGCCCATCCAAACTGAATCCATTTTTCCGGTTCCCATCCTTTCAGGAAAGCATAGAGCATGCCGCCAACAAAACCGTCGCCGCCGCCGATGCGGTCGAGAACATGAATCTCTCTTGGCTCCACAACATGCCATCTGTTTCCTTCAAGCATGATCGCACCCCACAGATGAAGATTCGAACTTATTACCTGCCTGAGAGTATTTGCAAAGACTTCAGTTTGCGGATAAGCTTTTTTAACCCTGCTTATCATTTCCTTGAAGCTATCTATTTTTGATGCAAGTCCTTTCCCGCCTTCTTCGGGCCCTTTTATACCTAGGCTTAGCTGAAAATCTTCCTCATTACCGATAAGTATGTCGGAAAGCAAAGCTATTTCGCGGAAGGCAGACGAGAGTTCCTTCTCACGGTTTTTCCAGAAGGAAGCTCTGTAATTCAGGTCGAATGAAACCCTTGTGCCGTATTTTTTCGCTGTGCGTGCAAGTTCAAGGCAGAAATTGCTTGTTTCAGGCGACAGGGCACAGATGAGGCCCGAGATATGAAGTATCTGAACACCTTCTTTTCCGAAGAGCCTTTCGAGATCAAAATCGTTGATATTAAGTGTTCTTCCCACTTCCCCTGCACGGTCGTTATAAACCCGCGGCCCTCTTGGCCCATAGCCCGTATCGGCTATGTTAAACTGATGGCGGTAACCCCAGGGACCACCCTGATCTACTTCCATACCTTCCCATGCAATATGACGGCTTGCAAGATCATCCTTGATAAACCTTGCAATCGGACTGTCCTTTACGAAAGTGGTAAGTACCTTCACAGGAAGACCAAGGTATGACGAAACGCTTGCAACATTCGACTCGGCGCTCGTTGCCTGCATAATGAATGTATTACTGCAATGTACGGGCTGAAAATTCACAGGAGTGATACGAACACCCATGCTTGTAGGCACAACAAGCGACCACATAAAATTTTTTTTCAGTTCAAGTCCCATTTTATAATTAAATATTTAGTTATAGAATAATGTTATTGTTTCATTTTCTCTCTCAATTTTTTACTATCCTCTTCATAACCAGGTTTATTGAGAAGTGCAAACATATTTCTCTTGTATGCTTCCACGCCAGGCTGGTCAAACGGATTTACATCAAGTATATAACCGCTTATTGCACAGGCCATTTCGAAGAAATAGATCATCTGCCCGATATAATAAGCATCAACGGCCGGAATATTTATCTTAATAACGGGAACTCCTCCTTCATTATGTGCAATTATCGTGCCTGCTTCAGCACTTTTATTAACTTCGCAAATCTGCTTTCCGGAAAGATAATTAAGTTGATCCTGGTCATCCTTTTCAAAAGGTATTTTAACTTTTTCGATAGTTGATTTTACAGACAGTATTGTTTCAAAAAGAATCCGCTGCCCTTCCTGAATATATTGCCCCAGTGAATGGAGATCCGTTGTAAAGTCGGCCGAAGCCGGAAATATTCCTTTACCTTCCTTCCCCTCGCTCTCTCCGTAAAGTTGTTTCCACCATTCTGCAAAATAGTGAAGTTTGGGATTGAAGCTGACGAGAATTTCCACATTTTTGCCCAATTGCAATAGAAGATTTCTTGTTGCCGCATAAACCAGGGCTGGATTATTCTGAGGATTCTTGCTATCGAGTGTTAGTTCTTCACCGGCTTTTGCTCCGTTGATAATTTCCTTTATATCGAATCCGGCCACTGCGATAGGAAGGAGTCCTACAGGCGTCAGTACGGAATAACGTCCGCCTATATTGTCAGGAATTTCGAATGTTTCGTATCCGTTAATTTCTGCAAGCGACCTGAGAGCTCCTTTTTTTGCATCGGTTATCGCAACAATCCTGTCGGCTGCCACCGATTTACCGTATTTTCTTTCCACATGATCTTTGAGAAGTCTGAATGCAATAGCCGGTTCCATTGTTGTGCCCGATTTGGATATCACTATTACTGAATAGTTCCGGTATTCAAGTATCTCGAGAAGCTCAGCCATATATTCCTCGCATACATTATGCCCAGCATATATTATCTGATGCGATTTTTCTTTTCTTATCTGAGGAAAAGAGTGAGAGAGGGCTTCAATAACGGCTCTTGCACCAAGGTAGGAGCCTCCTATTCCCACTACAACTGTAGTATCCGACACCGATCTTAAATGCTTTGCCATTTTTTCTATTCTTCCAATCTGCGGTAAAATATTATCAGGAAGTTTTATCCAGCCCAGGTAATCATTTCCTGCGCCCGTTCCCGAGACAAGCTGTTCCAGATGCCTGACAGCTTGTTTTGAGTGGGCAGCTATCTCCTCATAAGAAATATACTTTTCCACCCATTTCAGATTAATACTGATATTCTCTTTCATTTTGATTTAGTATTTAGATTTTCTTTTCATAGAACATCCGTGTCAGATACAAATATAAAAAAGCCGCCGGAATAATTCCGACGGCTTTATATAAAAATCAAAAATTTCTCTTTTTACTATCTTTTTTTAATTCTGCCTGCGCTAGATGACCTTGCATCCAAATATTCAGGATTACCGTCATAAACCACATCGCCTGCACTTGAGACGTTTGCAATAAGTTTATTAGTAACATAAATTTCCGCATCACCAGCGCTTGAAACATCAACCTTTGCTTCTTTTACCTTGAAATCGAAAGCATTAAGATCACCAGCACTACTCAAAGAAGCATTAAGTGTCTCTGCTTCACCTGAAAGCTTTATATTACCCGAACTGCTGATTTCGATATCAACATATTTCGCATATAATTCTAAAGTTATATCGCCGGCACTGCTTGAACTGAGAGATATATATTCACATCTTATAGGAGTCTCACCGATAATATCACCTGCGCTGCTTGTTTTCAGCGACCTGACATTTTTGATCGTAACGTAAACTTTCTTAGTTTTGGCGCTACGTATAGAAACATTATCGAAATACACATGCAGTATGCCGCCTTTGACTTCGGTAACTATATATTCGTGAAGATTTTCATCGGCTTCAACTTTAATGCTTTCCTTGTCTCCCTGACTAAGATATACGTCAATACCGGTGCTTACCCTGACTCCATCGAAATATTGGGCAGGTCTTTCCTTTGTCACAACGTTTCCATTTCCTGTTACCGACCTGTAAAACTGTGCATTGATACAGACGCTCAGGCTCAGGAATAGAATAGCTGTTATAAAAATTCTGTTGGTTTTCATCTGATTTCTGGTTTTTAATTTCTAATCCAAAGACATTCTATTTTTCAAAATGATGCATTTGAGATAAATTTAACAGAAGTGCTAATTTATAACAATGTTAAATACACATGATTAAAACGCAGAAAATAATGAAAATAGTTTTAATCTGCCTCTCCCGAACCTCCTTCAGTACTTCCTGCATCAGCCTTTGAAACCAATGGTTTCATCTGTGGAAAGAAGATAACATCCTGTATGGAAGGCTGATTGGTCATAAGCATAGTGAGCCTGTCTATTCCTATGCCCATTCCTGATGTGGGAGGCATACCATATTCAAGTGCCCTTATAAAATCATAATCAATGAACATAGCCTCGTTATCCCCTTTTTCCGACAACTTAAGCTGCTCCCTGAACCTCTCCATCTGGTCAATAGGGTCGTTGAGCTCGGAATATGCATTTGCAATCTCCCTGCAGTTGATGAAAAGTTCGAATCGCTCAGTAACACATGGTTTACTGCGATGCTTCTTTGTAAGGGGTGACGTTTCGACAGGATAATCAATAATAAAAGTAGGCTGTATAAGCTTATTTTCACATTTTTCTTTAAAAATGGCATCAATAAGTTTCCCATTCCCCATAGTTGGATCATGTTCGATTTTAAGGCTTTCGCATACTTTCCGCAGAGAAGCCTCGTCCATACCGTTAATGTCAAAGCCTGTTGTTTCCTTAATCAGATCGAGCATTGGTATCCTTGGATAGGGTGGCTTAAGATCAATAATCTGGTCGCCGTAGGCTATTTCCAGTTTGCCATGAAGATCGAGCGCCACTTTCTGAATTATCTCCTCCGTGAACGACATCATCCAGATATAATCTTTGAAAGCAATATATATTTCCATTACGGTGAACTCAGGATTATGGGTTCTGTCCATGCCTTCATTCCTGAAGTCTTTGGCAAATTCATATACTCCTTCATAACCTCCGACAATAAGGCGTTTCAGATACAGTTCATCGGCAATCCTCAGGTACAGAGGAATATCGAGTGCGTTATGATATGTGATAAACGGCCTTGCATTTGCACCTCCTGGGATCGGCTGAAGAATCGGAGTTTCGACTTCAAGATAACCGCGCGAGTCAAAGAGCTCTCTCATTGATTTGATGAGCGTCGTCCTTTTTCTAAAGACATCCTTTACATGAGGATTTACAATAAGATCGACATATCTCTGTCTGTACCGCATTTCGGGATCCGACACGGCATCGTATAAAATACCGTCCTTCTCTTTTACAACCGGCAGTGGGTGCAACGATTTGCACAGTAAAGTCAATTCCTTTACATGAACTGTTGTTTCTCCGGTTTGCGTTTTAAAAACAAAACCTTTAATGCCGATTATATCGCCGATATCGAGCAGACGTTTGAAAAATTTATTGTAAAATGTTTTATCATCACCCGGACAGAGATCATCACGCCGAACGTATATCTGAATTCTTCCAGTGGAATCCATTAACTCGGCAAAGGAAGCATTCCCCATGATTCGCCTCGACATCACTCTTCCGGCAATGCTTACATCGCTGTAATTATTCTTTTCAGGTGAGAAATTTTCGAGTATCTCTGCGGCGTATGCATTTGTTTTATATTCCGCAGCAGGATAGGGATCAATATCCATTGCCCTTATCTCCTCGAGCGCCTTACGCCTGATTATCTCCTGTTCGCTTAAATTCATCCCGACGGCTTTTAAAAGTTTTTGCAAATATAGAAAAACTTATACAGCCGTGCCTTTATTTGCTTGAATAAGATATTACTATTTAAAATTAAAAGTTATATAGAGATAAATTTTGGTTCATAAATTTCTCTACGGAATTCAATCTCTTTTAGTGCTTCCTCTGGTGAGGATGCATTTCCACATGCATATTGTACGAATAGTGAGGCGCCCAGCGCCGTTGTTTCCGGTTTGTCTATTAGAATAACTGGTACGCCTGTGAAATCGGCACGTAGCTGGTTCCACAGTTTGTTTTTCGAGCCACCTCCCACACACAGAATTGTGTCGGTACGAAAACCACCTGCTTTTTCGAGCGCTTCCTTGCCTTCTTTAAGCCGCAGAGCAAGCGACTCAAGCATTGCTCTGTATATCTCATCACGCGTAGTATCCATGGTAAGACCTGTTATCTGGCCGCCGTTGCCCTTCAGCTCTTCATAAAATTTAGGCACTACCTTTACGCCGTTACATCCTGGGGGTACTTTCGAAGCACCATCTATCATTACTTCATAGACATTTTCCTTTACATCGGCATACAAAACCCTTCTTGCCCATTCGAGCATTCCTGATGCAATCCACTGGTTCCCTATGTTGAAGAGGCCGGGCAAAGGATCGAGTTCAGTAGTTATGCCTTTTTCGAGTTGTTCCGGCCCTGATTCGAAGGAGGAAGACCTTACCATAAGTATTTCCCAGGTGCCGGAACTGAGCACCGGTTGATTTACTCCCGCACCTGACCCGAAAAGTGCAAACTGTGTATCATGACCTGTGGCAACAACAGGCAGACCTTCAGGGAGTTCAGTTTCAAAAGATGCCTTTCCGGTTACTCTTCCAATAACAGTGCCAGGCTCTACAGGTTTACCAAGTTTTTCTATCGGGAAGCCGATATGCGAAAGAATGTTTTCTGAAAATGCTCTTTTTCTCTGATTTGTAACCATCGAGGTTCCGGCCATTGTCATGTCGTTAACCATTTCTCCTGTAAGAAAACATGCAAAGATTGAAGGCATGAATAGAAACAGATGAGACTTCTCCACAAGAGCGGGTTTATTTTCAACGAACCAGATAAGTTTATTTATGGTATTGAAGTTGAAAGGAAGAACGCCAGTCTCAGCATAAAGTTCATCAGGTGTAATATATTTGCCTATATTCTGCATAATGGGGTTGGTTCTTTCGCATTGCCATGATATTACCGGATAAAGCATGTTGCCATTTCTGTCGAACAATGTGCCGTCAACGCCAAAGGTCGTAATCGTTATTCCTGCAATATCTTTCTTATTTATTGCTGAAATAACTTTTCGCGATGCCATACACATTTTCGCCCATATCTCGTTTACATCCCATATTTTTCCGCCAGGAAAGAACGGGTCGGGTTTTGTGTTGTTAAGAGCCGATTCGCTTGCAATGACATCCCCTTTATTGTTCAGAGCTGCTACTCTTACATTGGTTGCACCGCAGTCGAAAACAATAACGATATTTCCTTTTTTCCTATGATCTGTGATAATCTGTTTTATCTGAGTCATTTGTATTCTATTTTTTCAAATTTTTAGAATGTTCCGAAGATTGAATATTTCTGTGTGTTGCAATATATTGAAGAATAAACGAATAAGCCAGGTACATTTGTTTCCATTTTTCTTTCCAGATGAAGTACCGGTTCGCCTTTTGCTATCCCGAGGAATTTATTGATTTTTGGTGATGCGTTTATTGCTCTTATTCTTTGTTCACCTCCTTTTATTTCAACGTTGTAATGATCGCGAAGAATCTGGAACAGAGAGCTGTCTTTGAATTCTCTCGATGTAAATCCCGGCAGGTTTAGGTTAACGATATAGTTGATATCATAAAAAATCGGGGATCCCTCGAGAAGTCTGAGTCGTTCCATATAGATGCAGCCCGATTTCTTTTCAATTTCCGATAGCGGGAACATAAAGCCTTCGGGCCATGGTGTTATTACAGGTTTGACGATGATATCTGTTTTGAGGTTTCTGCTTCCTGCTGCGGACGTTGTTCCGGCCACCGACAGGATGCCTATTTCTCTGGGGGGCTTATTTACGATGCTTCCTTTACCCTGGCGTTTGGTTATCAATCCTTCCGATTCCAGAGCCGCAAGCGACAGTCGCACTGTAGGCCTGGTCATATTGTATATGCGGCACA
>CAZIRN010000064.1:0-11170 GCA_964541495.1 uncultured Rikenella sp.
ACAGTATTCAACGTTGCCATGAATTTGAAAAAGATTTTCAAGGCATCCAAAACAGGATGGATGGTTGACCATATTTCAACTCTCACTGCTGCAAACGGACCTGTAACCATTACCGACAACAAAGAAGGAATGTTTGCAATACGTGTTGACAGGGCGCTTGAAATGCCTACTAATGAGCCTCTTATCTTCACTGATGAAAAAGGTAACCCAACAACGGTAAAAGTAATGGATAACACAGGCGTTGCAGGTATGTATATTTCGAGTAACGGTAACAAGGGTGATGCAGTATGGGGAACACGCAATAAATGGGTTATACTAACCGGGGTTAAAGAAAATGTTCCCATTTCTCTTGCAATATTCGACCATCCGAAGAATCCTGGTTATCCTGCTTATTCACATGCACGGGGTTACGGACTCTTCTCGGTTAATAACTTCGGGCAGAAATCGTATGATCCGAAACAGGAGCAGTTTGTATATAAGATCGAGAAAGGCCAGTCGGTAAAGCTGATTCACAGGTTCTATGTTCAGTCAGGTTCAGAACTTACACCTGAAGGGGCTGAATCAATATTCAACGAGTTTTCGAAAGCTTATTAATATTCGGAACTGTAACTTATTATAAAGATAACAGGTAAAGTTGAGAGCGGGAAGGTGAAAAAATATCCTTCCCGCTCTATCATTGAATCGTATATGTTCATTCCTTAAAAATATATTAATATGTTGATTATTAATCCGATAATATTGATAAGTTATTTTTATAATTTTTAAAATATTCGGTAAGTTTGACATAGAGCTTATCTGAAGGCTGGATAAGTAGTAAAGTATTGAAAAACTAACTTTTAAAGAGCTACTCCATACTGATTGCTATGAAAACTGAAAAGAATCTGTTTATTTGTTTTTTGCTGTTGAACTTTGGGATTATTGCTGCCCAGTCGAACACCGATAATGAATCAGTCTATACTTTCCGGCCCGATTATACGGAAGCGGAGTATTTTACACCTGAGAACTATGGTATATCAAGCCCGATGGAAAGATGGATTTCTCTGATGCTTTTCAGTCAGCTATTAATAAGGTTAAAATCGAAAAGAATTTTGGAATAGTTTTTATTCCCGAAGGAAAATATCGTATTAGCAAAACGATATATATACCGCCGTCAATTAGGTTGATTGGTTATGGCAAAACGCGGCCTGAGATAATCCTTTCGAAGAATTCTCCGGGCTTTCAACAATTGTATGAAAAGAGCCAATACAGGGGAAAGTATATGTTTTTCTTCACAGGGGGTATAGTCACAGGTGGAAGACAACCCGGGGATGCGGGAGCAGGTACATTTTAAAGTGCCATTTCCAATATAAACTTAAAAATTGAGGATTGCAATCCGTTTGCCGTTGCTTTACGAACTCACTTTGCCCAACACGGATTTGTAAGTCATATGGTAATAAATATAGGCAAAGGGAAAGCCGGTATTTCCGAAGTGGGCAATGAGATGGAAGACGTGAGGTTTTATGGTGGTGATTACGGCATCATGGCAGGGCCTACTTCTCCAAGCTGGCCTGTGATGCTGGAAGACACATATTTTGAAGGGCAGCGAAAAGCTGCTATACTCTTGCATAACACCGGATGGGCCGCATATCCAATTTCCATAGCTTTTGGCGATGTTGACGGCAACACGCTTTTGTTACTACAAGAACCTCACTTTATGGAATAATAATTAAATAAACACCATTAATTTTATTTTGATAAATAAAAAATTTACAATTCTTTTATATTTAATTGGATTTTATTATTTTCAAAACATTAAAAATAGATTTTTCATTAGCTATAATTAGTTTAATAAAAATCAATGTTTTGTAATATGAAAAAAGATACTCATTCCAATAAAATTGGAGGCTGCTCTTGTTGCAATGGGGGGCATGAGCATTTATCAAATGAAATTTCGAGGAGAAAATTTGTACAGATTACAGTCACATCAGTCGTTGGTTCAATAGCTTTATCAGGTTTGTCATGGACGACATTTGCTTCAATTCAAACCGGTGAAAAGAATGAGATTAAACGTCAAAGCCTGATAGTAAAACCTGTTTTGACTTATTCAACTCCTGCTCGTCGTGAACAAACGAGCTGGCGGGAATGGGGTGGAATACAAACTGAGAAAGATGCGGAACAGGAGTGTTTGCGAATCCAGGAGGAACTCAAATCATTAAAGTCAAGAGCTGATTTTTCGGTTGAATTTCTTCCTGTATCTTCTGTCCGTTCAGAATCTGATTTAAGCAAAATTCCAGATCTGGAAAAGGCAGATATTTTTCTTATTTATGCTGCCGGTGGCAGTGCCAATATTTTTGATTCTTTAAATAAAGAGGGTAAAAACAGGATAATTTTTTGTCGTTATAAATCGGGTCCGGTATATCTATGGTACGAAATCGTTAACCCTACTTTTTTAAGGAAACGCACAGATAAGCTTGCAGCCGCTGGAATAAATTATGATGATGTTGTAATTGATAATCAGGATGATATTTTATGGAGATTAAGAGCATTATGTGGTTTAAAGAATACTTTAAATTCAAGGATAATAACCATTGGAGGGCCAGGCGGATGGAGCCAGCCGAAAGCGCCTGAGTTTGCAAGAAATATTTTTGGATTAGATATACAATCTGTTTCTTATGAAGATCTTGCAAATTTATTAAAAGAAGCCAGAAAAGATAAATCATTAATAGTCAGAGCAAAAGATCGTGCAGATTTATATCTTAAGGATAGAAGTCTGAGAGTTGAAACTAAGCGTGAATTCATTGATAACTGCTTCATTCTGGAAGAAGTGTTCCAACGGATTCTTGAAAAATTTGAATCTAAAGCGATTACGATAAATAGCTGCATGGGAACAATTATGCCGGTAGCTGAAACTTCAGCTTGCTTAACACTTAGTTTACTTAACGATGCAGGATATCTTGCATTTTGTGAATCTGATTTTGTTGTTATTCCTTCAGGGATACTATTGGCTAATATATCCGGCAAACCTGTATTTCTCAATGATCCGACTTATCCATATAATGGATTGATAACTCTGGCACATTGTACTGCTCCACGTCGAATGGATGGCAATAATCTCGAGCCGGCCAGGTTGCTAACCCATTTTGAATCCGATTATGGAGCTGCCCCTAAAGTTGAAATGAAAATTGGACAGACTGTAACAAACATTATTCCCGATTTTTCATTTAAAAAACATATTGGACTTTCCGGGACGATTGTAAATAATCCTTTTTTGGATATATGTCGCTCTCAAATTGATATAAGCTTTACCTGCGACAGTAATTTATTGGCTAAAAAAATGCACGGATTCCACTGGATGACTGGTTATGGTGATTATTTAAAAGAGTATGGCTATGCTGTAAACAAAATAGGTATAGATTTCGAAAAGTTAGATTAATTTTTATCAATTTTTGTGTTTTCTTAATACATTCTAAATAAAATACTTATTATGAACTCGAATAGAGATAATTTTAAGGCAAAATCAAACAGTACATCCAGGAGGAAATTTCTCTCCACATGTGCTGCGTGTGGTGCATGTATTGCAATTTCACCTTTTGCATCAATAGCAAAAGAACCAAATCGGGCTGATAATTCATTAATTATTCCAACAGCTAAGAGCAAATTTCGTATTAGAGTTATATATTCATTGCATGATGTAGTTCAACCGGGTGCCGACTGGCCAAATATTGCATATAATTTTGAACCTGTAATGGAGAATTATAATTCTATATTAACTAAGAATTTCCCAAGATTTGAATTTCTTCCGACTTTAGCGGCAGGTCAACCAGAGGCTGAAAAAATTCTTTTACAGGATAAAGAAGAAAATATATCGGGTTATATAGTATTTCAATTGAATTGCTGGAATCGTGTTGTTCAAACAATAGCAAAATCAGGCAAGCCTGTAATTTATGTTGATTTCAAATATGGTGGTAGTGGTGGATTTCTGTCATATACTGCGAATTTTTTAAAGGAACAAAGCAAGAATGTTGGTTTTGTTTCATCATCGCGAGTTGAGGATTTGATATCGGCTGTTAAGTGTTTTGAAGTTATAGAGAGGGGAGGTTCGGTAAATGATTTTGTTGCGGCTACGTCTCTTGCTCGTATAAAATCGACTCCTGCACCCGGGAATCTTTCCTGCAGGGAAGATAGGTTTAAGACTTTATCACCTGATGAAACTATAAGAAGGATGAGAGAATCTAAAATACTGGCTCTACGTGATCAGGTTTCTATGTGTGCTGATCCTATTATGGGGATTCCCCTGGATTATATTTCATTTGCTGAACTTAATTATGCATGGGAAACTGCTGACAAGCATGAGGCAACGGTCATTGCAGAGAGGTGGCAAAAAAGTGCTAGTAAAGTCGTAGGTGTACGATTTAATATTTTGCAGGATTCAGCAGCGATGTACTTAGCGATGAAGAGTATTTTAAAGAATCATAAAGCGAATGCCATAACAATAAATTGTCTTGGGGGATTTTATGGTAATCAAATTCAGGCATATCCATGTCTTGGTTTTCATGAATTAAACAATGAAGGATTAGTAGGAGCATGTGAATGTGATATTCGTTCCACAGCAACGATGGTAGCATTTACAACCATGACACAAGGTAGGCCTGGATATATTTCTGATCCTGTTATTGACACATCTAAGCGGCAAATAATTTATGCGCATTGTGTTGCATCCAATAAGGTATTTGGTCCGGATGGTCCGGAAAATCCATTTGAGATAATGACACATTCGGAAGACAGGCAAGGTGCTTCAGTTAGGTCTATATTACCGATTGATTATATGACTACGACGCTTCAAATAAACCAGAACAGGAAGGAGATTTTATTTCATCAGGCGAAGGCTGTTGGTAATGATCCTGATGATCGTGCATGCAGGACGAAACTTTGTGGAGAGCCTAAGGGTGATATTGAAAAGCTGTTCAGATATTGGGGGGATTGGGGATGGCATCGAGTAACTTTTTATGGTGATTTGAAAGAGCAGGTTTATGCTTTTGCTGATGCTATGAATTGGAAAGTAGTTGAAGAAGCATAGTATATCAATTAGTCATTTATTTAAAACATTTTAAATTGTTGATCATTAAAAGCTAATGTTAATAAGTCATTTTTATTTGCAAGGTTTTCGGTAAATTTCTCCTGAATTTTTCACTTACCAATTACTTAATTTTGTTAAAGATTAAAAAACTGATTTTTAAAGGTTTGAATAATTAAAAATGAGAAGAAGATTTTTTCTTAAATCGCTTGCATTAGCAGGGGGAGCATTATATTCGCAAAATATAAGCGCGCTATATGCGTCCAATAAAAAAAACGTAGCCAGAACTTTTCATCTTTCAGTTAGCTCCGGTAGTCTGGACAACAATCCTGAACTTTTCGATTTGATTTTGGCCAGTAGAATTACCGATATTTGGCTCATCGGATTCGTTAATGGTTATTGGTATTACCCCGATGAAAGAATTATCTTCTGGAGGGAAAGGTTCCTGAAAAAAGGAATTTCTGCTAATATCATTCAATTTGCTCTGGGACATCCTTTTAAATTATCAATGCCCATGGAGCATGGTGCTTTGGGAATAGACGGCGAAATACCCAATATCACACCCAAACACTGGAAGAAAATGACAAACATTGATGGATCAATCTATTCCGGCGTTTCAATTCATCCTCCGGTGATTGAGGAAAATATTAATGCCATAAAAAGAGCAAAAGCATTGGGTTTTAAGAAATTATTTTTTGACGATGATTTTAGACTTGGGATTTATCCTGGAATTATAGGCGGATGTTTTTGCCCGGAACACAAAAAGGAGTTTCTGAATAAATACGGGTACAGAGAGGATTCGTGGATCGAACTTTTGGAAGCAATCCGCCAACGAAGCCTTACCGAAACGTTACATTCCTGGATAAACTTTACCTGTGACGAGCTTTCTTCCGCATATCACTTAATGCAGGATTCTTCAACTGATATGCAACTCGGGATTATGGTGATGTACCTGGGGGCTGAGAAATCCGGAATCAGGTTAACTGATTACAAGGGTTCGCCAATGCGTGTGGGCGAGTTGATGTTTGATGACAAGATGTTTGGGACAGTGAAAGGGAAAACAGATGAGCTTTTCAGTTCGCTTTTTCACCGGCGTTATGTAACCCCTGAACTTGCTTTTAGTGAAACAACTGCTTTCCCTCCTGAAAAGCTGTCTGCGAAAAACCTGGCTGCCAAGTTAAATATTTCTCTGCTTAGCGATGTACGCAACACGATGTTCATGAGTGGGATGACACCTTATCCTCTCGACTATTGGTCAACACTGTCTCCTGCTATGAATAAAAATGCACGTCTTCACAATAAAATTGCTGGACAAGTTCCCCGTGGGCCTTTTAAACATTACTGGGGTGAAGCAAGCCGCTATATCGGAAACGATAATCCTTACAGTTTATTTCTTGCTGCTGGTGTTCCATTCGAAGTGACCGATACGCTGGATTCCAACGGCTGGACTTATATGTCAGAGTATGATGCAAAGGCTGTATATGCCGGTAAATTAAAAGGCGGACGTTCAAACTTAATCCATAACGTCAGGGATTTGAAAAATGAAAAGAAACTCATGTATTTGCCTGAAACGTTAGAGGACATCTTCCGGTTTAAAAGGGAAATTTTGCCTGATCTTGAAAATGTTCCTTATGTATTGGAGGATTTACCGGTTGTCTGTGCATGGTACCCGGAAATAAACTCGGTATTGATGTGGAATCTGTCGGAAGAATCCAAAGATTTGACGGTTAAATTTAAGAATCAAAAGTATCGGATTAAGGCTGAAGGGTTAAACGCGGAGCTTCTTCAACTTTAAGTGCCTTGCTATCGGTAGATATATCACCACTATCAGTAGCTAAACCATCATCATAAATTTGAATTAATGACGAATAAATTTTGATTACTTCGTCAAAATCTTCTTTAAAAATCTTGTGGATTACTTTCCTTCGGAATAGATGGCTACTTTGTCCGGAATAATCACAATGAAAGATATGGAGTAACAAACCCTTAACCAAAGAACAGAAAACAGTTAAGACGGAGAAATCTGGAATAGGTTCTGGCGTATAGCGCTTAATGGGATTTATGGAGAACAAGTATGAAGAATTCGTTTATACGTATAATTGGAATTACAAGGGATAAAATCAAAAATCTGGATGATAAACCTGGAGAACAATATTTGTCGCAGCACCTGATCAAAAATAGTGATTTTCAAGGGAAAGATATGTCCGTATAATAAAAATGTAATTAATTAATAAACAGGATGTTAAACAGATTAAAAATAAAAGGGTAAAATTTGCTTTTTCAAAAAAAAATGATAAATTTGTTTAATAGAATATTACAAGGAATAGTTTTTCGAGGTAACCCTAAACTCAACTTAAACATTATAGATTTATGAAAAAAAACTTTATGAAATTAATTGTGAATCTCAAGATTACATTTTTGCTTATTATTATAAGCATATCGAATGTTCTGGCGCGAAACGGTTATTCCCAGGTAGCCAGGATATCACTTGAGATGACTTTAGAGCAGGTTATGGATGAGATAGAAAAACAGAATGATTTTTATCTTATCATTAACCAGAAGCAGATGGATGTCAACAGGCTTGTTGATATTCAGGCGGAAAACGAGCCGATTACAGATGTTCTTCCTGAGTTATTTAATAGGGGGAACATAAATTATGCGATTCCTAATAGGAAGATTTTACTGACCACCGAGCCGCTTGAAAGTAATTTAGTATCATTTGTATTAAAGGATCAGCAGCAGCAAATAACTGTCACAGGCAGAATAACCAATCCTTCAGGTGATCCTTTGCCAGGCGCTACAGTAATAATAAAAGGCACTACTCGTGGAACAATAACTGATACTAATGGTAATTACTTATTAGAGAATGTTCCAAAAGATGCAACATTGGTTTTCTCGTTTGTAGGAATGCAAACTCAGGAAATTCAGGTTGATAACCAGACAAAAATTGATGTAACGATGCAGGAAAAGGCTTTAGGGTTAGAGGAAGTTATTGTTGTTGGATACGGAACAACTACCCGCAAAGAGTATCCAGGCTCTGTCAGTTCTGTGAAAGTTGAAACTTCTCCAGTATCACTTGCTCCAAATTTTAACGTATTGGAATCGTTAAAAGGTAATGTTTCCGGATTAAATATCGGCGCTTCTAACACAGCTGGAGGTCAGCCCAGTATGTTAATTCGGGGCCAGAATTCTATTAGTGGTTCAAACGATCCACTTATTATTTTAGATGGAGTTATTTACCTGGGGAGCCTTAATGATATTAATCCTAACGATATTACTACTATCGATATTTTGAAGGATGCAGTTTCAGCTGCAGCTTATGGATCAAGATCTGCAAACGGTATTATTGCGATAACTACCAAAAGAGGCAGGTCTTCAAAACCTTTAATATCATTTAATACATCAGCAGGGATTCAACTTTGGCAAAATCGTCCTGAAATGATGAAGGGAGAGGAATGGATAAAGGTGGTAAATGCGCGCAATCAATATCCGGAAGGTTCAACTAGCTGGATGAAAACTGGTGAGTTGAATAATTTAGCTGCTGGTAAAGAAACGAATTGGTTAGATGAAGTAACTCGAACAGGTGTTATTCGGGATTATCAATTATCGGTATCGGGAACAGGTAAGGGCCTTAATTATTACCTTTCAACTTCTTACAATACAAATAAGGGAATTATTCTGGGTGATGATTTTGAGAGAATTTCTGTTCTTGGAAAAGTTAATGCGGATATAACTAGCTGGTTACAAATAGGAGTAGACGCATCTTACTCCCAAAGAGACTATTCGGGCTTTGCTGCCGATTTATCAAATGCTTATTCAATGTCTCCTTATGGAGTGATGTATCGTGATGAAGAGGGTCATCTGGAAAAATATCCTTATACCCAGTCTGCAATTAATCCTTTATGGGGAGTTAATGACGGTACACGTGACAATACGGATTTTCGCCAGAATTTTCGTTTAAATTCCTATGGCATTATTAAAGTTCCCTGGGTAAAAGGTTTAAGTTACCGTATCAATTTTGTTGCCAATTTAGATAAAAATCGTTCAGGAAATTTTTATCATGAAAGTTATTACGTGGCAGAAGGCGAAGGTTTACAACGATATGCGCCGGAAACCCTTGTAGGTTTTTTACCGAAAACAAATGGTAATATTGATAATAACCATACTAATAGTTATATATTTGACAACATCGTTAATTATAGGAATACTTTTGGCAGACACACTGTAGAGGGAACTTTAGTAGCTACACGCGATTATCGAAAATATGATCAGGAAAATAGTACGGGTTCGGATTTTGCAGCTAATGGCAATACAGCATTAGGAATGTGGGGAATTCATTATGCTACTGTACAAAAAGTTAATTTAAATGCAGATGAAAGATCTAATATTGGTTATTTAGGACGTATAAGTTATTCTTATAATAATAAATATTATTTAACAACTTCTTATCGTCACGATGGAGCATCTGTATTTGGCAAAGATAGAAAGTGGGGAAATTTTGCTGCACTTGGTGTAGCCTGGACAATTTCAGAAGAAAACTTCATGCAAAACTTTGCATTTCTTAATTTTCTTAAGTTAAAATTATCATGGGGACAAAATGGTAATCAAGGTATAGGTCCTTATACTACCTTGGCTCGAGTTGCAACTGGTCCAAGCGGAGGCTATCGTTATGAATTTTCAAATTCACCGGGTAAAATTTATTATGGATTGGTACAGAGTAATTTAGCTAATGATGAATTAGGATGGGAAAGTACTGAATCATGGAACACCGGTTTTGAGTCCAGGTGGTTAACTAACCGTTTATCTGTTGATGCTGATATTTATTTCTCCAAAACAAGTGATCAAATTTTTACCCGAAATATTCCTGTTATGACAGGTTTTAAAACAATCACTACTTCCATGGGACAAGTTAACAATTCCGGTGTTGAATTAACATTAAATTCTGTAAATATCAAGCAAAATAATCTCATGTGGAGTACTTCCTTTACTTTTTGGAAGAACTGGAATAAACTGATTCATCTTTACGGTGAAGATATTAATAAGGATGGTAAGGAGGATGATGACATTTCAAATAGCTTGTTTATTGGTAAGTCTTTGGGTGCAATATATGGATATGTTCAGGATGGAATTGTACAGGAAGATGATATAGAATATATGAATTTAACAGGTGCTAAGCCTGGATATCCTAAATATAAGGATATAGATGGAACGCCGGGGATTACTGCTAATGACCGTACAATTCTGGGCTATACAAAACCAAATTTTAACTTGAATATGGGTAATGATTTAAGTTTCAGAAATTTTGATTTGTATGTGATGATAGTAGGTATATTTGGTGGAAATAACTATTTCTTACAATCTAATCCGCGAGCATATTTGACATCTGGAACGGGCAGGTTTAATGATAATATGACATCAAAACCTTATTGGACCCCTGAAAACAAAAGCAACAAATATCCATCGGCCACTTTTGCAGGAGATGGGAGATTCCTTGGTTTACAATCACGTGGTTTTGTTCGTATCCAGGATATTACTCTTTCTTATACATTTAATCAGACATGGATAAAGGCTGCAAATATAGAAGCGCTGAAGATATTTTTTGCTGCAAAAAATTTGGTAACCTTAACAAATTGGGATGGGCCTGATCCGGAAACAGGAGCTACTTATTTGTCAAGTACATTTCCTGTACCATCAGCCTATTCAATTGGTTTAAACATAAGTTTCTAATTTTTAAAATTATAAATTATGAAAAAGATTAAATACATATTTATTATTTGTAGTTATATACTTCTTAGTTTTAGTGTGATAAGTTGCGAGGATGATAAATTTTTGGATGAAAATCCTCCTACTTTTTATACTATTGATAATGTATTTTCTACTTCTGCACAGGTTTATCAGGTGTTAGTGTCTATATACTCTCACATAAGAGATTTATGGGTTAATCCAAATGAAGATGGATGGATCTTTGTTTTTCGCGGGAAAGGAACAGACATGTATGATGTACCAAACATAAGGAGAGCAAATACTTTTAGCGATTATAGTATTATTAGCGCAGATAATAGTAATTTTTATCAGATTTATAGCACATGGTATTATGTAATTTCTCGTGCCAACTTA
>CAZIRN010000065.1:0-10968 GCA_964541495.1 uncultured Rikenella sp.
CTCCTGAAATATCTGATATGTGCCTATGCCGGCCTCTTTTACTTTCCTGAATCCTTCGATGTCGAAAGGTGCCGCATTGATATTGACTCTTCTTATCTCACCCTTCCCTTTTTTAACACTGTAAACGAGTCGAACCGTATGAGCTATATATTCCGGTGAATAGTCGGGGTGTTCTCCGTACACAAGTATAAGGCGCTTCTGGCCGTTATCTTCCAGCGCTTCGACATCCTTTTTCAGCTCATCGTCCGTAAGAGTTTTCCTTATGACCTCTTTATTAGTCACCCTGAATCCGCAATACTGGCAATTGTTGGTGCATTTGTTTCCTATATAAAGCGGGGCAAACAACACTATCCTGTTCCCGTAAATTCTCTTTTTCAACTCCCGAGCACCCTCTCTTATCTCTTCCATCAGCTCCGTCCCTGAAGAATTTACCAGAACGGCAGTTTCTTTAAGAGTCAGACGCTGTTTGTCGAGCGACTTCGAAATTATATCCCTTACCTGGTGTTTATCGGCTTTAGTCTCCCTGATAAGCGACCATATTTCATCGGGATCTATAAAAGGCTGCATTCTTTTATCAGGGATACTAAGCTTTTCAGGATTAAACTTCATTTTCGTAAAATTTAGAAAACAAACTACAAAGTTAAGAATAAATATTTACAGTTGATTTTTTCTGTCCATTAGCTTTTATGACGTTTTACGTATAACAATGAAATCGTAAAAAAGTTAAATGCCTAAACACTATTTTGTTTTAATAGTATCCTGAAAAGAAAATAAAGTAATTTTGCCGGAAATTTTCAAAAATGCTTCTTGTAATTCTCATAGTTACGGAGATTCTGACTTTTTCAATCCTCATCAAGCAATATAAGGGCCGGTCAAAAACAAAGTACTATATTGCTATGATTGTAAATACAATCCTGAGTATTTATTTATGGATGCATTACATTGAAATATCTTCCTGGAAAGGTTTCCCCGATTATCCTTACAATATATGGCTTAGAATGAACCTCAATGCAGCTTTCTGCGGTATTCTTTTTCCAAGAATTCTGCTTATCATATTGCATTTTACAGGCGTGCTTATAAATATTAAACAAGGGGGATATTCTCGCGGGTTAACCAGCACAGGGCTGGTTATATGGATTGTAGTTCTTGCAGTTGTTATTACCGGAAGTATAAGAGGAAGATTCAATGTTAAAACAGAATTCGTTACAGTTTATAAAGAAGGGCTTCATCCTGATCTCGAGGAATTTACTATAGCTCAGATTTCAGATTTACATCTTGCCGGTTTTTATGGCCGGGAAAATTTTATAAAGAAACAAATGGATGAAATCAATAGCTACTCGCCCGATATAATCGTCAACTCAGGTGATTTCATAAGTTACGGATGGCAGGAATATGGCAGGATGGATACTATTCTATCTCATGCGGAAGGCAGACTTGGAAATTTTGCCGTATTCGGTAATCACGATATGGGTATTTACCATCCTTTATTCACGTATGCTGAACGTGAATCGCATATTTTGAAAATGAGAGAGCTTATAAAAAATTCGGGTTATCATTTGCTTATTGATGAAAACGATACAATCAAAAAAGGTGATGCAGTAGTTGCAATTGCAGGTATAACCACAAACGGCCGTCACGGACATATAAAATATGGAAATCTCCAGAAGGCCATTCAGGGTACTTCTGATGCAGACCTCACGATTCTGATATCCCACGACCCGAATCAATGGGAGAAGCAAGTCAAAAGTAAAACAAGTGTAATTCTTACACTTGCAGGACACACACATGGGATGCAGGCAGGGATTCGTATAGGAAATTTTAGATGGAGCCCTTCGAAATATTTCTATCCACGCTGGAATGGATTATATAAAGAAGGGAATCAATATCTGTACGTGAACAGAGGATTTGGTGTATTAAGTATGCCATTCAGGATAGGAATGCCGCCCGAAATAACAATAATAAAAATGACGGGCAGAAAATGAATTTCTCAAATCTCAAACTCCTGACCTTTTGAAGGTATTTCTATATTTCTGAATCCTGCCCCAATAAGTTTCTCAGAATAAAATTTCTGTGCTTCGTATTCGCCATGCACCAAAAATACCTTATTTATTGATTCAGCATCCTGGCACTGGAGGAACGAAAGTAATTCACTATAATCGCCGTGGCCGCTGAACGATTCAATTTTCCTTATATCGGCTCTCACAGGGTAAACCGTGCCGTGTATCGAGACTTCCTCTGCTCCCGCCAGAATCCGTGCACCGAGTGTCTGGGGCGCACAGTATCCTACAGCCAGAACGGTATTTTTTTTGTCGGATATGCTGTTTGCCAGATGGTGTTTTACGCGGCCTGCTTCCATCATGCCTGATGCTGAAATAATTATACAGGGCTTTTTATAATCATTAAGTTTTTTTGAATCTTCTTCCCTCGTAATATAGAAAAGTTTATTAAAGCCGAAGGGGTCGGGTTCGCTTTCGGCCGATTTCAGGATATCGGAGTTCAGACATTCCGGATGTATCCTGAAGATTTCGGTTGCATTAACAGCAAGGGGGCTGTCAACGAACACCTCAATATTTGGAAGAAGTCCGTTTGTGTAAAAATTATGGATAGTATAGACTATTTCCTGTGTTCGGCCAACGCTGAATGCCGGGATAATAAGTTTACCTCCCTTATTCACGCATGTCTCAATCACTACGTCGAGAAGTTCTTTTTCGGCGTCCTCATGAGGAGGATGTAGTCTGTTCCCGTAAGTTGATTCGGTAATGAGCCATTCTGTCTGCGGAAAAGGCCGCGGAGGGGTAAGAATCCTGTTAACCGGCCTGCCGATATCGCCGGTAAAAGCAATCCTTTTAATCTCTCCGTCCTCCATTATTTGCAGGTTCGCAACACTGCTTCCAAGCATGTGGCCGGTATGTGTAAATTTCACCTTTACCTTATCGTCTATCTTGAATTTCAGGTTATGCGGAACTCCAATAAATCTGTTCATGCATGCTACTGCATCCTCACGTGTATAGATAGGCCTTACAAGAGGAAGTCCCTTTGCGGCTCTTTTCTTATTGAATGTATGAGTATCATGCTCCTGTATAAAACCGGAATCGGCAAGCATTATAGAGCACAGATCGCGTGTTGCATTAGTGCAGATGACAGAACCGTCGAAACCCATCCGGTAAATATAGGGAATAAGCCCGGAGTGGTCTATGTGCGCATGTGTAAGTATGACATGATCAATTTCAGCAGGTATAAAACCAAGATCACGGTTCATGGCATCAGTTTCGAGCCCTTTGCCCTGAAACATACCACAATCTATAAGAATTTTTTTACCATGTTCGGTATTGATTAGAATTTTACTGCCCGTAACTTCCCTGGCAGCCCCAAGAAATTTTATGTGCATAATAAATTTTTATTCAATAAAAAGATAGAAATTAATTATTATATTATTAATAATGAATATATTATATTTTTACTGCAAGAATTGTAATGTCATCAACCTGATCGTAACTTCCTTTCCATTTAAAGAATTCATCTTCTACAATATTTTTTTGTTCCTGCAGAGGCAGATTACTGATGCCTGAAAGAAGCCGGCGTAAGTTTTTCTTTTTGAATTTTTTTCCTTCCGGACCTCCGAACTGGTCGGTTATCCCATCGGAAAAAAGATAAACAATATCTCCCTGATTTACTTTAATAACATGATTAGTAAAATTGATCTCTTTGCCGACTTGAATTCCAATAGGCATTCTGTCGGCTCTGTATTCTGTAATTGCACCATTTGAAGCTATAAAAATGGAGTTAAAAGCACCGGAATACTGCAATATCTTTCTGTCTTTCGACAGGATGCAGAAGGCAATGTCCATACCATCGGCAGTTTCTCCTTCTTTGCCCGTCTGGTGAAGTGAAATAATTATTTTCTTTCTCAGTATATGCAATATCTCATTAGCCTGCAGGCCGGTATTATTGGCAATTATTTCATTAAGCGCGGATATGCCCAGAGTGCTCATAAAGGCGCCGGGTACTCCATGTCCAGTACAGTCGGCCACCGTGAAATAAATATTTTCCTCATCTTCTCCTGTCCAATAAAAATCGCCGCTTACAATATTACGGGGTTTGAAAATAAGGAAATATTCGCTGAAATACGTCTTGAAGTTTTCCACTGCCGGAAGCATAGCTTTTTGTATTCTTCCTGCATATTCGATGCTCGAGGTGATTTCTTCTTTCTGTGCCTCGATCTCCGCAGTTCTTTCCCTTACCTTTTCTTCGAGGATACGCTTTTCCTCCCGGAGCCTACTTTCCCTTAATTTAATTATCCCTGCAATCAATGTAATCCCTGCCGCCGACAGAAGCAAATAGAAAAACACCGTCCGGGTGAAAGGTGCCTTTATAGTAAAGTTTATCGTTATCGGTTCACTGATATTTCCCCAGAGGTCTTTCGCTCTAACTTTAAGAGTGTATTTCCCTGGTTGAAGCATAAGGTTAATAACCGAGGCGGTTGACCATTTCGACCAGTCGTCCATTATTCTGTCAACAATGTACTGAAACTGAACCGATTTCTCTTTTATGTACGAAGGAGAAGCGAGTTCGAAATAGATATTGTTATCGCGGCTTCCCAGAACAATATCAGAAAGGTTGAAATAATTGCCCTTTTCATTTGAGATGCTTTTGATAAATAGGTTGAAATCAGGAGAAACTGTTTTTAGGACATTTCGTTGTATCCGGTAAACATTGTTATCTCCGGTTATTGCAAGAAGCGACGAAGCATCGGTAAAGATGGATATAATATCATCGAATACTTTCAAAAGCGACCTGTCGGCCTTAGAGATACTTACATCTCCGTTCAGACAAACCCATTCGTCTCCGTTGTTTACCCATGGATAGCCGGGCTGTGAAAGGATGAAATTAAATTTCCTTTCGGCCATGGCAGTATAGTCACTATAATTTTGAAAAGAATCGTCTTCCTTCCTTAAGTATTTAATTCCGGATTCGGAAAAAACAAATAGTGTATCGTTTACATAATCAACATAATAACGCTGGGGAAAATCATCTTTGAGCTTGAAATATTTATATTTTGGACTGTCTGTAATAACGGTTCTGACAACGGCATCGTCAAGACCCATCCAAATGGTGTCAGCATTTAACGAAGCAATTGAATAAACCTGACTTCTGAATCCACGGTCAGGATTCCTGATTATCCATTTCCCTGCTGAACAGGAAGCTGAAAAATAGCCGTCGGAGGCAGCAACCCAATATTCTTTACCGTTATATCCAGGTGTTATACTGTAAACATAACGGTTTCCTTCAACTATCCGTGCTGAGTGGCCAGATATCAAAGCCAGACCTTTATTTGTAGAAGCAAGAATGCCGTTTGGTGTTGAAACAAGCTGGCGACATTTTTCGTCGAGTCCTGTAACTTTATTGAAGCTGTAGTCAACAGACTTAAGGCGTGAAACAGTTTTTCTTACATATCCTGGTTTAATCTGATTCTGTTGTTGATAAAGTTCCCCGCTTTCTCCCGGTGCAGCACTTATTGTGTCTTTCAAAGTCTCCTGTTTTCCTGCCGGTCCGGCTTCACTTTTTTTGCCGAATATTCTCGATAATAAGCTTTTTCTTTCTCTACGTGTTTCCTGTTGTGTCTCAGCAGGCTGTCCTGCAGGCGTTGCAGTGATTCCAGGCTGAACGGGTCGCGGCTCTTCCCTTTCCATTATTTCAACGGTTACATACTTCTTTTCCTCGGTGAGGTAAAACACTCCTTCGCTGGTTGCAGTCAAAAGCTCATTATTGTAGATTAGCGCACCTGTAAGGTTACCCTTCAACCCCGGATAAATGGTCAAATTTCCAACCGGTAACATAAGGTCCGCCCTTGTAAGCCCATACTGGTGAGAAATCCATAACCCGCCGCTGTTGTCCTTGCCTATTGCAAATATTTCATCATCGGGAAGTCCTCCGGTGTAATTTATAATATGTTTTACACTGCCGCTCTTTCTTTCGATAACCATCACCCCTCCGTCGAGTGTGGAAAAGGCATATAGAGAATCGGAAAAGAGTATCCCATCGGAAAGTAAGTTCTGTTTGAGATAACCGTCATCCCTGACAGGATAATTATAAAATTTTATGCCGTCGAACAGCTCGAGCCTTCCATCGTCGAGCCCGAGAAGAACATTCTTGTCGTCGTAAGGGAGAGAAAAGAGAACCGCTATGTTTTCCAGAAGATAACCGGTCACTATAGGAAATAGTGTGTCGCTGTCGAGTCTGTACAATCCTTTTGAAAAAACATCTATAAAAACATTATGAGGCGTTACGAACATTCCTGTAAAGGGTTGCTCGTTTTTTGCTTTCAGATAAAGCTCATTCTTTCCCCCTGTAATGTTATAACGAGTAATACATTCATCTCCAAAGAAATAAACAGATGTATCTGTCAAACATATACCTGTAAGAAGGCCGTAATCGAGTGAATCGGATGAAAGCTTATGATAATTATAAAAACCTTTTTCATCTTTCTCTAAATATCCATAACTATCATCACCTGCAATAAACATTGTTTTTGTAGCAGGGTTAAATTTCATTGCATAAGGAATTATAGGAATCCTTATTAAGCTCCAGTTCTGGCCATCGAAAGTTAGGATTCCTCTTCTGTTGGCGAACATCATTACATTATTCTCATCGTGGCATATTGCTATGTTCTGATTATCAATGTCAATGCTTTCTCTGTAATTAGAAAGAAGAGGAGAACCAGTTTGTGCCTTTATTTCCGGAAAAAGCAAAAAGAGCAACAAAACACAAAGTTCGTATTTATGTAATAATAACGCTTTTATCTTATATAAAGAAGTCACTACAACTATAAATTGTTACAATTTACAAAAATAAACTGATAATCATAGTAAATGCCAGACCAGCAACTGCAACTATAGTTTCCATTACTGTCCATGACTTCAGTGTTTGCTTTTCATCCATCCCGAGATATCTGCTTACAATCCAGAATCCGCTGTCGTTGACGTGCGACATAATTGTTGCTCCGGCGGCAATAGAAACAACCACCAGTGCAGTTTGAGGCTGGCTTAAAGCAAATATCTTAACCATAGGCGAAATAATACTTGCCGAGGTTATCATAGCCACTGTTGCAGAGCCCTGTGATATTCTTACAAGAGCTGCTATCAACCATGCAAGAACAAGCAGGGGAACGGAATTTCCTGCGACCGATTCTGCCAAAATCTTTCCTATGCCGCTATCAATCAGTATCTGTTTGAGAACACCTCCGGCACCTGTCACAAGTATTATTATTCCTGCCGGCCCAAGAGCTTTAGTGCTCAAATTCAACAGTTCACTTGCAGTAAAATTCCTCCTCAGGCACGTAAGAATGGAAAGGAGAGTTGCAATAATAAGTGCCGTAAATGGGTGCCCCAGGAAAACTATTAAGTCGGTGAATAATGATTTTTCAATTATTTTCTTTTCGATGCTGAGATTAAGAAAAGTAGAAGCAATGATAAGTATTAGCGGCAGAGCGACAAGAAAAGCCACTAAACCGAATGAAGGTAGATTTTTTTCATCTGTTTTCCTTATTGCATCTTCCTCGATAAGAATTTCAGGCACATTTACATGAATTTTTTTTGCAATGAACTGTCCGAAAATCGGGCCGGCTATTATTGCTGTAGGAAGTCCAGTCATAAGTCCAAAAAGAACGACCCATCCGAGGTCAACTTCAAGAATTTGTGCTACGGCCGTAGGCCCCGGCGTGGGCGGAACCATGGAATGAGCAACAGCCAGTCCGGCCAGAAGAGGGATTGCATAATATAGTATTGATTTGCCTGTTGACCTTGTTAGTGAATAAACTATTGGCACGAGTATAATAAATCCAATATCCAGAAAAATAGGTATGCCCACAATAAAACCGGTTAGCATAAGAGCCCATGGAGCGCGTTTCGTGCCGAATTTTTTCAGGAGATAAGCCGAAAGAGCCTTCGCACTGCCTGAAGTTTCGAGCATCTGCCCGAATATTGCACCAAGTCCGACTACAGTTGCAATAAAGCCGAGTGTGCTACCCATCCCCTCCTGAATGCTGCTGGTAATGGAAGTTAACGGCATCCCTGCCATAATTGCAACAAGAATCGAAGTAATAAGAAGAGCTATGAATGCATTAAGCCTGAACTTAAGCACCATCAGCAAGAGCATCGTAACTGCTGCAAGAACTAAAAACAAAATGTATAAAGGTGACATTAATTCTCCTGGTTAGAATCTGTCTTCTCTTTCTTTTTCTTTCTGAAAAACCCAGGCATCGAAACCACCAGCGACAAAGTGATAATCACCGAAATGATATAAACGGAAAAAATCACATAACTTAATCCGATAATAAACCATTCGAGTCTCAGATCTTCCTGACCTTTTGAAATGCCCGAAAGTGCCAGATATAAAAGTACAAGAGCCAGAACCGAGACGAAAGTCATTATCGCCGTAAAGTTTACAGAACTACGGAGTCGTTTTCTTCTTTTTTCATCGTGCGAAAGAAGCGGACTTTTCTGCTCCTGACCGGCTGAAGTTGTAACTTTATCATTTTCCATAGCTGAAGTTTTGAACCGAAAGGTAATTATTTTTCAAAACAATGCAATTGCAATATCCATTACGTTTGTATATGTTGGACCTGTTATTATATGCCCTCCTGCAAGCCTGAAGAAATTATACGAATCGAAATTACGCAGTAAAAATTCCGGGTCAATCCCATTCATGATTGCCTTTCCCCATGTGTCGCAATCAACTATAGCTCCAGCCACATCGGTTGGTCCGTCTGTGCCGTCGGTGCCTGCACAAAGTATTGTAACTCCTTCGAGGTTTCTTATCATTTTTCCGCACAACAAAGCCAGGTGCTGGTTCCTGCCTCCCATGCCACTACCATTAACTTTGACAGTTGATTCTCCGCCGAAAATTACGGCTGCAGGCTTTTTGAAGCAGCTGTCGCTCCTGTATTTCATGATAGTATCGACAATATGATTTGCGGCTTCGGAAACATCCATGTTTATACTGCCCGGGTCAATAATACAGTTGAATCCAAATCTGTAAGCTTTTGCGGTCGCCGCTTCAAGGGCTGTCATATTGTTCCCTGCTATTATATTCAAAGTCTTTTCGAACACCTTATCGCCCGGCTTAGGAGTCTCGCGTATCTTGCCCTCTATTCCTTCCTCAAGTATTTTTATCAGACTGCGGGGAAATCTGTCCTTGAGATTGTATTTTTCGATTATATTCATCGCATCCCAGAATGTAGATTCATCAGGGCAGGTCGGGCCAGAGGCAATGACAGACGGAGAGTCTCCAGGTACATCCGAAATCATAAGGTTTACAAGTGTGGCAGGGAAAGCCAATTCTGCCAGCCGACCTCCTTTTACCTTCGATAGATGCTTCCTTACAGTATTCATTTCAATTATATTTGCCCCGCTCTTTACCAGAAGTTCATTCATGGCAATAATATCATTTTCAGTTGCTCCCTCAGGGCAGTCGGCAAGCAGTGCTGAGCCTCCTCCCGAAATAAGGCACAGCACCAGATCGCTATTACCAGCCTTTTCAGCTATTTCAATTATCCTCCGTGTGCCTTCGAATCCATTTCTGTCGGGCAGAGGATGGCCTGCTTCGGTTATTGTTATTTTCTTTAAAGGACGGCCATGTCCATATTTCACAATCACATGCCCATCAGAAATCATACCGCCAAGAATCTCTTCGACAGCCTGTGCCATAGCGCCTGAAGCCTTTCCGGCTCCTATAACATATATGTTCCTTATTGAACTCGTTTCGATAAAATGACCATAAACCTCAAGCCCTTTTTTAGAAAGCCTCAGACGATTTCTTATTAACACATCCGGCATAACGCTTTTCACACCTTCCCAGAAAATTTCCTCAGCAAGTCTTCTGTAATCGCTTTCTTTAATCTGCATCAGGTTTTAACCCTTTAAGATAAATTCAATCAAATCAGAAAAAAAGATGAAATCCAGACAGTAATAAAAACAACAACTCCCATCACTGCTGTTGAGGATGAAAAGACTTTAAGGCTTGTTGATGCATCGAGCCCTGAGAAGTTCGTCACCACCCAGAAATAGGAGTCGTTGGCATGTGAAAAAATCATCGAACCGGCTCCCATCGCCAGCATCGTAAAGAGTCGCCCTGTTTCGGAGTCGAGGCCAAGCGGGGAAAGCATAGGCGATACAAATGATGCAGCGGTAATTATTGCCACAGTTGATGAACCCTGTGCTGTCTTGAGTATGGCGGCCAGAAGAAAAGGCACTACAAGCCCGAGTCCTGTACCGGCAAGTAGTTTACCTGCTGCTTCACCAGTGCCGGTTGCCTTTATCACCATTCCAAAAGTGCCGCCCGCAGCTGTGACTATAAGTATTGGACCTGCCTTCTCGATAGCTTCACCGAAAATTTTGTTCAATGAACCCATATCCTTTCTCTTTATCAGCAAGATGGCCAGAAGCATACCAATAAACAGAGCGACCACAGGATCGCCTGCAATAGATAATATTCTTATAATAAGTGTATCATTTACACTTTTAATCATCTCCGCAATTGATTTAACAGCGATGAGCAGCAGGGGCACTATGACGGGAAGGAAAGAAAGCGAGGCGGGAGGTAATGAATCTGGTGTAATGTTTTTATTATCATAATCGTGGTTGTAAGTTGTATAATCACCACGTTTAGAAATAAATCTACTCCAGAAGAATGCTGCAATAGCGCCGGGAATAGCAAAGGCAATGCCGATTAGGATAAGATGTCCGAGATCGACTTTTATTATTCCGGCAGCGGCTGTGGCCCCGGGATGAGGCGGTATAAGGCAATGAACCGAGTAAAGGGATGTTGCAAGCACAGTTGCCATAAACGGCATGACGGCGCCTGTTCGTTTACTGAAAGATTTTGCAAGCCCACTCAGTACTATAAACCCGGAATCACAAAATATGGGCAGTCCGGTTAAAAAACCTGTTATGCCGAGTGCACCGGCACTTC
>CAZIRN010000066.1:0-10965 GCA_964541495.1 uncultured Rikenella sp.
GCTTTGCCCGTGATGTTTTAAGCCGATCCGCTCTGCCTCCCCTGTACGGATTCTTCTTGGTGCATTTTTTCAGCGCTTCTTCGAATTCAGGTACCAATTGTTCAAAAACTGCCTTCGTAAGACCAATTGATGCTTGACTTGTCCTCTCGTTTGATAATGCTTTCTCTATGTCCATGGGGACAATATCAAATTTATCGAAAAAATTAATAGCACTTTTTTAGTTATGCAACAAGTCTAATGATAAATAGATAGTTGTAATCTGCAAATATCCGATTTTATTGTTACCCGATCACTTCTTATTGGCCAAGCCAGTTTTTGTCAATAAAATTATATAGTTTACCTGTAAATGACGATTCTATAATAATCTTTCTATTGAAAATAATTATTGCTATACAAAAGAATTATTTTATTCTTGTAATTTTCAAGCAATTATTATTAAAATTCAATTCGAATACGGTAAATCGACGGGACATGAAAGCTGTGAATATTTCACCGTTTCAATTATTTTATTGCGTGGTCCATTAAAAATGAATAAAGATTCAAAAATATTTATTGCCGGCGGATCAGGACTTGTCGGATCTTCCATCATCAGGTCATTGCTGGATAGGGGATATACAAATATCGTTGCGAACTATCACAAGGGGAAACCATCGGTCAATAATGATTCAGTCCGGTATCTGCAGCTTGATTTAACAAGACAGAATGACACCGAGGATTTTTTCAGGAATGAGAGGCCTGACTATGTTTTTCTCGCCGCGGCCAAAGTCGGGGGCATCCTGGCGAATAATACCTACAAGGCCGAGTTTATATATGATAACCTGATCATAGCCGCGAATGTTATCCAGGCCGCCTGCAAATACGATACAAAAAAACTTCTTAACCTGGGATCTTCATGCATTTATCCCAAGTTCGCTCCCCAGCCGATGAATGAAAATTTTCTCCTGACCGGCGAACTTGAACCCACCAATGAAGCCTATGCAATCGCCAAGATAGCCGCCATAAAAATGTGCCGGTATTATAACGAGCAGTACGGCACAAATTTCATCTCGGTCATGCCTACAAACCTCTATGGGATCAACGATAATTTCGACCTTGTCAGCTCGCATGTTTTGCCCGCGATGATCCGGAAAATCCACCTGGCCAAGCTTCTTTCGGAGCAGCGTCATGATTTGATCATAAAAGATTTTTTAAGGTTCGGCAATAAAACTACGAAGGTGGGGGGCAATGTTATAGAGATGCGCGAGGGCATTCAAAGTCCCGCGATTATCACCCTGCTGAACCATTATGGCATCAAATACAGCTCATCAAGCGTTACTGTCGTGCTCTGGGGCACCGGCAGCCCCTACCGCGAGTTTCTCTATTCCGAAGACCTTGCGGACGCGGTGGTTTTTCTCATGGAGGAATATGATTTCCGCCAGATCGGCGAGTTCATCAATATCGGTTCCGGCATTGACCTTTCTATCAAAGAATTGGCGTATTTGATCAAGGAAACAGTCGGTTTCAACGGCGACATCTTTTTCGATTCCACAAAACCGGACGGTATGGCCAAAAAGCTCCTAGATGTCGAGCGGCTGAATTCACTCGGCTGGAGACCGAAGGTCGATCTCAAAGAGGGCATCAGCAAGGTATATGACTGGTACCTGAGCCAGTGAGGGGTTTCATATATTTTTTCAGCAGTCCATGGGTGTGGTTGGAACAACGCGCCACTGATTTCAGAAAACCGTTGTAAATAATTTAACACCTGTCGCAATTCTGAATGGCCTGGCCGAAAAAAAATTGATGGCTGCCGATATGTCAATTAAGCCATTGTTATTATATATACTCTGATTTAATAATTTGCTCGTACGGATCTATCAGTATCAAAATCATATGAAATTTAAAAATCATTTATCTCCAAAAAATACATACCTTGTTATATCAATCATTATAATTCTATTATACATAGCGCCATATTTTATCTTTGGCCGGAATTCACACATACGAATACATGACAATCTTGACAGCAATGTTGTAATGTATAAAATTCTTGTGGAAAGCGGGAAAATATTCGGCGGCAATGACTCGATCATTCCCAATATTATGAACGGCCTGCCCCGCAGTACTTTTTTTTCTGAATATTCGATCGTCGTCCTTCTATATTATATATTCGGGATATTTTACGGCTACATAGTTAATCAAGTGCTGGTCAGGATTGTCGCTTTCGCGGGAATGTACCTGTTATTAAAGAACCATGTTTTTGGAAAGGACGCGGAAGAGAATGCGTTTATAAGCGTTTTTGTTTCATTGTGTTTCAGCTTAATACCTTTTTTCCCCCATAGCTGCGCCAGCATTGGCGGAATTCCATTGATATTAAATTCTTTTTTCAACATACAGAGGGACTATCACATCAAGAGAAACGATGGTATCGTCATTATCATCTTTCCTTTTATAAGCAGCCTGGTGCTGAGCGGTATTTTCATTATTTTTACAGCTGCGTTAACGGGAATGATAACTATTGTTAAACAGAAAAGATTTAATTACTGCCTGCTGGTATCATTAGTTGTTCTTTCAATGATTTATTTACTGGTTGAATACAGGCTTGTTTTATTTAGTTTGTCGAAACAATTTATATCCCACAGAACCGAGTTTAGTAAAGGATTACTGACGGGAATCACCAGTTTCACGGATTGCATGAGGAAGACTGCCGCTTTAATTGTGGAAAACTCTGATCCTCCCAAAACATTTCCCATATACCATAAATATTTCATTCAATTTACATTCATGGCGGCTTTGCTGGTCAGTATCATAAAAAATGATAAAAAGTCACGTTCGCTTCTTGTTCTTTTATTCATCTCGGTTGTAATCATTGCCATGGGTTTTGGATTTTATTATTATAAACCAATCGCATGGATCATGAAAAATGTTCCTCTCCTGAATATTGTCAGTTTCTGGAGATTCATTGTATTATTGCCATTCCTCTGGTATATCATTTTCGCCGTTTCCCTGCGGGTCCTTCATGATAGGATATCATGGGGCAAATATGTTGTTCCTCTTGTCATCATTTTGCAAATCCTGTACCTGGCTTTTAATAGTGATGAAATGACTGAGAGGATGGCGGGGAACCCATCGTTCCGTGAATTTTATTCGACTGAATTATTTAATGACATTAAACAATTCATCGGAAAAGACCAGAGTTCATACCGTGTTGCCAGTATTGGATTTCACCCTTCAATATCTCTGTACAACGGTTTTTATACCATAGATGGATATTGTGTCAATTATCCGCTGGAATATAAAAAGCGCTTCAGGACGATCATCGCCAAAGAACTAGCGAAGAATAAAGAAGTTAAAAATTATTTTGATAACTGGGGCTCACGATGCTATCTCTTTACCGCTGAACTGCCCTTCGTGTACTGGCGTGTTCATCAGAAAAAGGATCTAAAGATTAATATGCTTGAATTGGACAGTGTTGCTTTAAAGGATATGGGGTGTCATTATATAATTTCCGCTGTTGAAATTGTCAATTACCGGCAGAATCATCTGATGCTTATTAAAGAATTTGAAAAAAATGATTCGCCGTATAAGATAGGACTCTATCAATTAATAGACCGATGATCAGCAGTCATTAGATGAAATTAATTCTGCTTTGTTATTATGAAGCAGTAATTAGGGGGGATAATTAATTAGTATTATTTGTTTTTATGATATTTGTCAGTTATGAGAGAATTTAAACCATTTCATAATTTAGTCATTCAAATCAAATATGGTTTTTTTGTAATCAAAAAATTGATTGTAATTATGTTATTCCAGTTTATAATTTAGGAAAAAGTATAAAATCTTTTCAACTTATCTTTATACCCCACCCCTATGTAGGGGTATGTTCATGTAGTCGGGATAATTGAAAATAAAATAAGACAACAAAAAACTTGTCAGATTGGATTACTAAAATGATTTACTTAAGTTTTTTGCATAGACACGTGTTCTTTTTTGATGAGAGAAATTCTGAGATTTGATAATTTAAAATATCTTATAGAATAAAAAGGTGTTTGACAAACCGACAGAGAGTCTTTTTTATACACTTTCACTTTATAAAAGTATGGGATTTATTTATACTTATCGCAAAATGTAACTTGCACATGCTAACAATTTTAATATATGATCTTATTCCCCAAACTATTGAAATTAAAAATATATCAAATTTTCATCAATTGATTATTAGAAGGAGTATTTGAATGATAAATCTCCTGCATGGCAATTGAACGGGTATAAGAAATTAAGTTTTAAAGGTGTCTGATAAATCGGGGGAAAAATATCGAAACCGGTACTTATCTACAACAAGTCTATCAACACGGAAAAACCCATGAAAAGTGGCGCTAAAATTAACTCTGATAAAATCAGTGTTGTTGTCCCTGTATATAATTCGATGGAGTCGCTTCCTATTCTGACAGAACGTCTCCAACAGGTTCTGACAACAATGAATCGTGAGTATGAGGTGGTTTTTATCGATGATCGGAGTCGTGACAACAGCTGGCAGGTTGTTAAAGGGCTGCGTGATCGTTACGGGTCCTTCATCAAGATTGCCCGACTCCTGGTCAACAGCGGTCAGCATAATGCCATCCTTTGCGGTATGTATCTTGCCACGGGCGATATAGTGATCACTATGGATGATGATCTCCAGAACCCGCCGGAAGAGATCCCGAAACTCATATCAGCCATCGACCAGGGATATGATCTAGCCATTGCCTCCTATGACGAAAAGAAACATGGTGGATTTCGTAATGCCGGAGGATGGTTTATCGATAGTGTGATCAGAAGGATTTTTAATTTGCCTAAAAATTTTAAACTCACCAGCTTTCGTGCGGCCAAAAGAGTTGTAATTGATAATGTTTGTAAGATGGGAGGCGTTTTTCCTTATATAACCGCTATGATGCTGGCAAATGCCGCGAACTATACCAATGTACCCGTTCGGCATGATGCACGGCCATTTGGCACTTCCAATTATTCCCTTCGCCGAAGCCTCAGTTTAGCGGCAAACCTGATCTTTTACTATTCTTCATATCCCCTCTATGTCATTGCCGCTTTGAGTTTTTTCTTTTTTCTGGGGACCTTATTATTTGGCGTTGCCCTGCTTATTCGTACACTTGCTTACGGATCTGCAGTTCCCGGTTGGGCGAGTACGATTCTGGCGATTTCTTTTTCTAATGCTTTTATTCTACTCTGCCTGGTCATATTTGGTGTCTACATTTCACGCATGAGCCAGCAATTGACCCGTACTCGTTTACCATATACAGTTAGTGAACTCCATGAATGATATAACAATCCTCGTCCTTGCCGCTTCCCGTTACCAGGTGCCAATAATCCTGCAGGCCAGGGATCTGGGTTATCGGGTTATAACGACGGATAATGTTCCTGATAATCCTGGCCATACATTGGCAGACCAGTGCTATAGCACTGATACAACTGATCTGGATGGGGTCCTGGCAATTGCCCGGGAAGAAAGGGTCAGTGGCGTTATTGCCGCCTGTACGGATGTTGCGCTGCCTACCGCTGCCTATGTTGCTCAAAACCTTGGCCTGCCGGGGGTACCATATGAAAGCGCGAATATTTGCTGTGATAAGATCGCTTTCAGGAAATTCTTGCATGATAATAAATTGCCCGTTCCAGATGCACATGCTTTTTCTGCCACCCTGCATCCGTCGAAGGATATTTTTTCTAATAAATGTGTGATAAAACCAGACAGGTCATCCGGCAGTAAGGGGATCTTTATCGTCAGCAGTTATGAAGAGTTTCTTTCCAGAAAAGATGAAACACTTGCGTTTAGCCCTCATGGGAAAGGAGTATGTGAAACGTTTATTGAAGGTGACCAGGGGACATGTGAAGGAATTATTCATGATTCCAGAGTTATATGGAATATTGTGACAGATCGTCAAACGGCTCCATCACCATTTGTTGCAACGTATGGCCATAGTGTCCCATCTAGCATAACTCTGGAAAGGCAAAATGAACTAATATGTATTATTGAAGTAATATGTCGGCGTCTTAATATAAAGGACACTGTTTTTGACTGTGATTTTGTCTCTGGTGCAGCGGGCATTTTTATCCTTGAATTTACGCCCCGCCTTGGAGGCAATTCTTTAACGCGTTTGATAGGGAATGCCGCTGGTTTTAATATCATTGAGTATGCCATCCAACAAGCATGTGGTTTATCTGATATGATAATTCCGCGTAATAAGGATCTTCGGCCCACGGCTTTGGTCTTATTGGGTGTTATGCAGGAAGGTGCCCTGCAGTATGATAAATTTGAGCTTTCACTTTTACGGCAGGAATCATGGGTAAAGGAACTGGAACTGGATTGTCTTCCGGGAGCGCATGTACAGCCTTTCATCAATGGCCGCCATCGGGTGGGAGAGGCGGTTGTTTGCGCCCAAGAACAGAGTGACTTAGGTTTGCGTGTGGATGAATTGAAGAGACGCCTCAATTTGGGTGTTTTATGAATCTTGTGAAAAGGAAACGTCTGTTCAGTGCCATCATAGGGGGTGCTGTATTCTCATATTGCATTTATTATATGTTCCGCTTTTTCCAATGGAAGAGTATCGTGCAAGTCCTGTTGCAGGTCGATCTGCTATGGTTGCTGGGAGCTGGGTCCAGTACCATTCTTATATATTGGCTGCTTCGAACCGTGCGGTTGTTTTTCATGCTGAAAGCAATTGATGTACATATCCATTTCTTCCGTTTATATCTTGTTGGGTCCACATCTATGGCCTTTGCAGTTATTACACCATTCCAGTCAGGGGAGGCAATCAAGATCGAACTGTTGAAAAAAAGCGGTGATTTGGACCGAATACCCGGGTATGCAATTTTTGCTGCAGAAAAGATATTGGATCTGATAGTTGTTTTGTTTCTGGCGGCTCTCAGTATCTTTTTCGGTGTTTCTAAACTCATGGATGAAAATGTGCTACTTATAGTATCTGTAACCTCGTTGATTGGCTTTTCCATTTTGTTTGCAATAACTCAACGGATTGCGGCTGCAGGTTTTCTGAGCAGGTTCTTCCAACCTTTCAATCAGTGTATAAAAAACAGAAGATCCTTATTGATGGCAATCTTTTTGACCATTGGAGGGTGGCTTGTTGTCGCCCTTGGCTGGTATTGCTGTTTACGCAGTATTTCAATTTCGCTGACGATTTTTCAGACGATTGCCTTAACTTCTATTGTTACTGTCGTTAATGTTCTGAGTTTTATACCGGGTGCGGTTGGTGTTTCTGAAGTGAGTATCGCGGCTTTTCTTATTTACCTACAGCAGGGTACATCCATTTCACAAGCCGGTGCGGTTGTTCTTCGGATATTCGGATTGCTATCGCTCGTCCTTGGCTTGCTTCATTTCTTGATGATATTGATAACAAATACAAAAAAAATCAATTTAAAAAATACTAGTAAATTGTTAGGGTAGATGATGTTATAAACATGCCGTTGGGCTGATTTGCAAGCTATCCAAATCAGGGTGTCAGATATATAGCAGAGGGCCTGCTGAAAAATATTCATATGAGAAGACGGTTTATGATTTCCCGAACCAAAGTAAATTATCTGATGAAGCACTTATTAAAAGCAATTGGTATTACCGAAGAAAAAACGGGATATCGGGAACTGTTGGTAAAAAAAATAAGCGATTTTATGCAGACGGAAAATATTCTTTTAATGCCTTCGGGCCGCTGTGGGCTTTACTGCATTCTTAAAGCTATCCCAAGAAAGAAAGTTATCATTCCGGCATATACCTGTAAAGCTGTGGCAGAAGCCGCAATACTTGCGGGAAAAGATATTGTTTATGTGGATGCTGAAGAAAACGGCTTTAATGTAGATGTTGCTGCTTTAAAAGATGTTATGGATGAAAACTCCATTTTTATTGCAACGCACCAGTTTGGAATCCCCTGCCGGATTTCTGATATTATTAAACTTGCCGAAGACAAGAAAACAATTGTGATTGAAGATGCTGCCGCTTCCCTGGGTTCAAGAATCCAGAATAAACTTACGGGTACTTTTGGTAAAGCGGCATTTTTCAGCTTTGATTCAACAAAACTCATTAATATTCCAATGAAAGGCGGATTTGTCATCTCTGAGGATCAACAAATAATGAAAGAGATAAAAAGAATATGTCATGATGAACTGCTGCCCATGCCTGCTGTGCATAAATATAAACTATTAATAATGGCGTTAATGTTAATTGTGATAGAAAATCCTCTGATTTATAGGATATTTTACACTCTCTATTTCGAACTCCGTGGTAAATGTACAGAAGATTCGTCGAATCTTGATCTGCAAAAGGGCCCTTTTTATTCATATGAAATGGCCGAGTGGCAGGCCTTTATTGCATCAGAACAAATGGATAATATCCATGAAATAATTAAAAAGAGACGAATATTGTATGCATCCTATTTAAAAGAACTCTCCGGATTGTCTTCGTTTGAATTGCCGCCTGCAGACATTAATGAGGAGTGGTCTTGTATCCGTTTTCCGATTCGTATCAAAGGAGATAAAATGGCTTTCTATAAAAAAGCAGTTAAACGAGGAGTTGATTTTGCATTCAGCTTTACATACCCTCCTTGTCCTACGAATTATAAAAAGGCACATATACTGGCTGAATCTGTTCTTGATCTTCCTTATTATGCTAAACTCGATGAGCTGGAACGAAAAAAAGTAGTGAATGTACTCAGATCAATTGGCTGAACTTCAGAGGTAACTATGCCAAATTTAATGGAAATGATAAGAAACCGGCGCAATAGAGAATCTTTATACTGTACACCTGAATACTGGGACTCCAAAACGGACATTCATCAGGACCACTCTGTTTCCATGTGGCCCAATAACCATCTAAATCATTTTTATCACACTGAAGTTCTGGATAATATAGAGAGATATCTCCCTGATGTAAAAAATAAGTTCATACTGGATGTTGGTTGTGGGACAGGTCGCCTTAGTCGATATTTTGCAGGGAAAGAGGCGAAAGTCCTTGGTTTCGATTTTTCCACTAAGTCGATTGATATTGCGAAAAAACAATCTCAGAGAGAAAATCCTGCTTATCGAGTTCAATCGGTCTTTGAGCTTACAGATGAGCAGGCTTATGATATAATCGTCGCTTGGGGGACTGTGACTATCGCATGTCAGAACAAACAAGAGCTGTTACAAGTTTTAAAACGTCTCTATGCTGCATTAAAAAAAGGAGGCCAAATCCTTCTCATGGAACCCATCCATAAGGGATTCCTTCATAGGGTACTGAATATGGATATTAAAGAGTTCTGCCAAATAATGGAGGATGCTGGCTTTCATATTCAGGAAGTTCGGCATTTACATTGCTGGCCCTTTCGCCTTGGATTGGCTTTCTGGAACTGGCCCCAATGGCTGACAGCTGTGGGATACTACGCCGGTGAATTGATACTGTTACTGACGCGTCATCGGGCTCTAGGAGATTATAAATCAATTTTTGCAACTAAATGAACCCCCATAATTCTTTAATAAATGGCTGGTTGAACGGTATACTTCTATGACTATTTTTTTTAACAAACCATGCATAATTGGCAATGAGCTGGAATATATTAAACAAGCAGTTCAGTCTGAAAAGATATCCGGTGATGGCATGTTTACAAAAAAATGCCATCAGTTTTTCGAAGCCCGTTACGGATTCAAAAAAACATTGCTCACAACCTCTTGCACCGATGCCCTGGAGATGAGCGCCATATTGTGCGATATTCAGACGGGTGATGAAGTGATTGCACCGAGCTACACCTTTGTGAGCACAGTTAATGCCTTTGTTCTCAGGGGTGCGAAAATCATTTTCGTTGATAGCAAGGTTGATAGTCCTAATATTGACGAAAATGCAATCGAACCTTTAATAACATCCAAAACAAAAGCAATAGTATTAGTGCATTATGCTGGCATTTCATGTGATATGGATAAAATTATTTCTATTGCGAAAAAGCATAATCTATTAATAATAGAAGACGCTGCTCAGGCTATTGAGTCTTTTTATAAAAACAGACCCCTTGGAAGTCTTGGAGATTTTGGAACCTTTAGCTTTCATGAGACAAAGAACATCATCAGCGGTGAGGGCGGCCTGCTCACGATCAATAATGAGAGGTTTATTAAAAGAGCCGAGATAATCAGAGAAAAGGGAACCAACAGGAGTGCTTTTTTTCGCGGGGAGGTGGATAAATATGGCTGGATAGATATAGGTTCCTCTTTTTTACCTTCAGATATTATCGCGGCGTATCTTTTTGCGCAGTTAGAACATTTAGAAACAATTCAGTCTAAACGGATAGCTTTATGGAAAAGGTATTACCAGAATTTACTAGAATTGCAGAAAAAAGAACTATTAATATTACCTGTAATACCTGAATATGCGACGAATAACGGCCATCTTTTCTATGTATTGTGCAAAAGCCTTGAGGAAAGGAGTTCGCTGATAGAGTATCTCAAGCAGAATGAGATCAATGCGGTTTTCCATTATTTATCATTACATAAAAGCGAATTTTATAAAAACAAGCACGATGGCAGAGAACTACCTAATAGTGACAAATTTAGTGATACATTATTGAGACTGCCAATGTATTATGAGCTTTCTATCGAAAAGGTTGATTTCATATGTGAAACAATTATAAAGTGGAGTGAAAAATTAAAGTCATAGGAAATACTTTGATATCATATGCGGGTTTGCAGGGTTTTTTTATGGTATTATGGATGGCTGATATCTTCATCTAGCAAATAGTTATTACAATAACCAGGAAACAAACAGCTAATGCTTTTCCATTCTCTCGCTTATTTATTGTTCTTCACTATAATCTGTCTGTTTTATTTTATTATACCGCATCGGAATCGATGGATATATCTCCTATCAGCAAGCTATTTCTTTTATGGCTGCTGGAGCTTCAAATACCTGTTCATTCTTTGTAAGCGTCAAATTAACCCCGTCCCGTGAATCAGTCAACAAGCTTGATCATA
>CAZIRN010000067.1:0-10820 GCA_964541495.1 uncultured Rikenella sp.
GTGATTATTTAATAAAAAATTACTTACTTGCATATAAAATCAAAAGATAATTATGAAAAAGGCAATTTTTTTCAGTCTGGTTTTGATTCTATTATTAAATAGCTGCGGCACATCGGATACCGGTGAACTGACCGGAGTAATGGGAAGGAAAAAGTTTTTTGAACCGGAGCCTTACCAGATGGCTTTCATTCCGGCAGGTAGTTTCGTTATGGGTCCCAGCGATGAGGATGCTGTTCATGCGGTGAATTCCCTTTCAAAGACAGTAACTGTTGAGGCATTCTGGATGGACCAGACGGAAGTCACAAATAATAAATATCGTCAGTTTGTATATTATGTCCGCGACTCGATTCTCAGAACAAAACTAGGTGAAGCAGGCATCGAAGGCCGCGAATATTATATGACTGATAAAGAGGGTAATGTAATTGAGCCAAAAATTCTTAACTGGGACGAGAAAATTGACCTTCGTGATGAACAGACTGCTGAAATAATGGAAGAAATGTATTATCCACCACAGGAAAGATTTAACGGGAAAAAAGAAATTGATACCAGAAAACTTAATTATTCTTATTACTGGGTTGACTATAAACAGGCAGCAAGAGTTCCTTATGTTCAGGATTATAAGTCAGGAACCGGGAAATACGTTGGTGAATCATATAATATTGAAGGAGTAAGTTCTCCTGTCAACGATCGTTCAGCCTTCATTGTTCATGACATTGTCAATGTTTATCCCGACACACTTTGCTGGATAAGAGATTTTACTTATTCACTTAACGATCCTCAGACTTCCATATATTTCTGGCATCCTTCATTTGACGATTATCCTGTTGTGGGAGTTTCGTGGATTCAGGCCAGAGCATTCGGTATATGGCGAACCGATTATATGAATTCGGCTCTCAGGAAAAACGGCATTCCTGATGTTCAGTCCTATCGTCTTCCCACTGAGACTGAATGGGAATATGCTGCAAGAGGAGGTCTCGACCTTTCAATGTATCCATGGGGAGGTCCGTATACCCGTAATTACAAGGGATGTTTTCTTGCAAACTTCAAACCCCTGAGAGGTAACTATATTGACGACGGCTCAGTTTATTCAGCCAGAGTTGGATCTTATGAACCTAATGAATATGGGCTTTACGATATGTCGGGCAATGTTGCTGAATGGACATCAACGGCATATCAGCCTGTTTCTTATATTTTTACACATGATCTTAATCCTAATTACGAATATAATGCCAAACCACAGGATCCTCCTATAATGAAACGTAAGGTAATCCGTGGAGGCTCATGGAAAGATATTGCATACTTTCTTCAGACAAGTTCGAGAGATTTTGAATATCAGGATTCAACAAAACCTTACATAGGATTTCGTAATGTCAGATCTTATATTGGAGTAAAATAAATTATTTTAATAATACTTAATACAGAGATATATGAGTCTTGCAGAATTAGTACAAAGTAGTGGATGGAAGAATTTAATTGCAAAACTTTATGGTTTTGGTGCTTCCATAGTTATTATAGGCGCTCTATTTAAAATTCAGCACTGGCCTATGGCAGGAACCATGCTTACAGTTGGGCTCTGCACTGAGTCAATAATATTCTTCTTTTCAGCATTTGAACCTTTGCATGAAGAAGTAGATTGGTCACTTGTTTACCCCGAACTTGCAGGAATAACAGAAGAAGGTGAAGAACAACTTCCTGCAAGCGGAAAATATCGCGACCCTTATTTCCAGAGACTTGGGGCAGCAGCTGCTGGTGGCGGCGGGGGTGGAGGTGCAGGATCAGCTGCACTTGCAAAATTTGATGAGATGCTTGAAAAGTCGGAAATCACTCCTGAACTTTTCAAGAATCTTGGTACAGGCTTGAAAAAAATTAGTGAAGCTACTGCCAATATGAATGCAATGGTGGATGTTTCTACAGCCTCTGAAAAATATCTGGAAACTATCAAATTGGCCGACGAATCCCTTAGCAAACTTAATGAATCATATCAGGCAACTACAAAAGTCATAAATGAAACCGGCTTAAACTACAAAAATATATCAGATTCATTGTCAATTATTGAAATGGGAGGCAAATCTTACCAGGAACAGATTGAAGCCCTTAATAAAAATCTTTCTGCTCTGAATGCAACATATGAGCTTCAACTGCAAGGTGCAAATAATTATGTTAAAGAATCCGAATCTCTTTACAAGGAACTTCAAGGCCTGGTAAAAGACTTGGCCCACTCGGCCGATGATACTAAAAAATACCGCGAGCAGATAGCTAAACTCAACGAAAATCTTTCAGAATTGAATAACGTTTACGGGAATATGCTGGCTAGTATAAAATAAGACTGGAACCCATGTTCATTTATTAATCAAATAATTTGAGAAATGGCTCAAGAAAAGCTATCTCCACGGCAAAAAATGATTGGACTGATGTACCTTGTCCTTACTGCTATGCTTGCCCTGAACGTATCAAAGGAAGCCGTGGAAGCGTTTAAGAATATTGACAAAGGTCTTTCACAAACTCTTGCAAACTATTCGGCAAAAAACAGCATGATTTATGAGACATTCGACAGGGTTGCTGCACAAAATCCCGCAAAGGCAGGGCCTGCAAGAGATAAAGCCTATGAAGTTAAACAGAGATCGGATGAACTGTTCGATTATCTGCAGGATCTCAAGATTGAAATAATAAAAACAGCTGAAGGAGACGACACTCCCGCAGTAAACGGAAGAGAAGTAATAATTGAGGAAGTTAAAAAAATTGACCAGATAGATGTTCCCTCTCAAATACTAATCGGAGCCCATGAAAATGGGAAGGCAAATGACCTTAAAGCACTCATTGCTTCCTACAGGGATGATATGATAACTTTATTAAACGGGAAGAGCGTATCAATCGAGGAATCGCTCAGAAGCATATTCAATACCGACGATGTGATTAACAAAGAAGGAGAAAAAGAGAGGTGGGAAAACTATACTTTTCAAATGCTACCTCTAGTTGCAGCTGTCACCCTCCTTTCAAAAATGCAGGTTGATGTACGAAATGCTGAAACCGACCTTCTGAATTTCTTATATGAACAAATTGATGCTCGCTCATTCAAGTTCAATAAGATTTTTGCGACTGTAAAACCAGCTTCAACCTATGTTATGCAAGGCAATGATTATATGGCTGAGGTTTTTCTGACGGCTATTGATACTACACAAGTCCCTACAATTACTGTCGGAGATTACAGATCTACTGTAAACGCCGATGGAACGGTGAAATATGAAATGGCTGGCGATTATATAACTCTGCCTGTGGATCAGGCTGGCAGAGGAGTTTATAAAGTCAGGGCTTCTTCTATCGGCCCGAAAACATGGGGCGGTCTGATTACTCTTAAAGCACCCGACGGAACAATAGTTTCCTATCCTTTTAAAGAAGAGTATTCGGTTGGCGCACCCAACGTTGTAATTTCACCAACTGCAATGAATGTTCTTTATGCCGGCATAGAGAATCCTATTGATATATCAGTTCCGGGTGTCGGTTCCGATAAAATAAGGGCAAACATGAAAAACGGAACTATCCTGAAGGGTAAAGTAAAAAATACAAAAGGTGAAAACTTCCCGGGCGAATGGAAGGCAATGCCCGCTAATGAAGCTGTAGGACAAACAGCCCAGATAATTGTATCAGCAGAAATAAGCGGTAAATTACAGCCTTTCCAGCCAATGGAGTTCAGAATAAAAGCAATACCAAAACCGGTTGCCATGTTCGCAGGAAAAACCGGAAGTACATCTGTAAGCAAGAGTGAACTTGAAGCCCAACAGGCATTGTTCGCAGTGCTTGAAGGTTTTGATTTCGACCTCAGATATAATATAACCGAGTTCAGAATATCAACAACCGAAAAAGGATTCGATATATCAAGGGACAGTAAGAACAATCTTTTAACTGCTGACCAGAAAGCACTCATAAAAGGACTTACAAGAGGCAGAAAATTAATTATCGAGAATATAAAGGCTATGGGACCCGACAGAAGACCGCAGGACCTTGCACCTATCATTATAACAGTTAACTAGAGAAAATAAATACTGGCAATGAAGAGAAAAATATTTTACGGAGTCCTTCTTTTAATGTTTGGCACAATTTCTAATGCGCAAACATTCAAAGATATTTATCAGAAATCCATTCCAGACAATCAGAAGATAAACTATCCTTACCTTAGAGAAGCAGACGTTGTATGGTCAAAATTCATTTACAGAATAGTAGACCTGCGTGAAAAAGTCAACCAACCGCTCTATTATCCAACCAAAACTATGCCCGATGGACGAAAAAACTTTATGGGTATTTTACTTGAAGAAATTAAAGCAGGACGGCTTAATGCTTATGATTATAACCTGGTTGTTGATACTTTACCTGTAAGCCTGACTTATGCGGATGTTGAAGCCAAACTGGGGGCAAAACTTGTTACTACCCAAATTCAGGACGTCAATACACAGATAATGAAAGATACTGTTATACAACAACAAGCCAATCCGGCTGATGTAAAACAGCTTCTTCTTTACGAACAGTGGTTCTTCGATAAAAAACATTCGAAACTCGATGTCAGAATAATTGGCATTTGTCCTATTTATATTTATTTCGATCAGGCAACTCAACGTACAGTACGTAATCCTACCTTCTGGGTAAGATATGATGAGATAAGGGACCTGCTTGCTAAAAAGGAAGTATTCAATGCATTCAATGATTCACAAAGGATTTCCTATGATGATCTTTTTATGTTAAGAAAATTCGGTAGTTATATTTACGGCGAATCGAACGTATTTGACGACCGGTCAATAGTCGAATATGCTACAGGGAAAGATGCAATGTTCGAAGCTGAAAGAATCAAAAATGAAATATTTAATTTTGAACACGATCTGTGGGAATATTAGAATAAATTGAAAAATTAAAAAGGGGCTTAAGTGCCCCTTTTTTAATTTAAACTTTTTTACAGTTAAAGATATTTTTCGCCCGTCTTCTTTTTTACATCCTCGAGATAATATTTAATATTCTGTTCGTCTTCTTTCCTGACTATCATCAGGATGTCGCCTGAATCAACAATTACATAATCTTCAAGTCCTTGTAAAACAGCTATTTTCCCCGGTTTAATATTTATAATGTTTCGAAAGCTGTTGTAGGTAAACAATTCGCCGTCAAAAACTACATTTCCGGAATTATCAGCCGCAGAATGTTCGTATAGAGAGCTCCAGGTACCAAGATCCGACCATCCTATATCTGTATATATAACATAAACATTGTCGGCTTTTTCCATTATTCCGTAATCAATCGAAATATTTTTGCAAGAGATGTATGCCCGTGAAATATAAGATTCTTCTTTCTCAGTGCCGAGCAAATCTTTTCCTTCCTCAAAAGCCATGTATATATCAGGTAAATACTTCGAAAAAGCTTCGAGTATTGAGTTGAGATTCCAGAAAAATATTCCGGAATTCCAAAAAAAATCTCCGCTTTCAAGAAAAACTTTTGCAAGCTCGATATCCGGTTTTTCAGTGAATGTCTTCACTTTAAACAATTTATCATATCCAGCCATAGGTTTTTTCCTGTTCGCCTGTATATATCCGTATCCTGTTTCAGGCCTGTCGGGTTTTATTCCGAGAGTGAGGAGAGCATTATGATTTAAGGCAAATTCAAAAGCTATGCTAATCACATTGATGAACTCATCCTCTTTAGTAATAAGATGATCGGAAGGTGTTACTGCTATTACGGCATCGGGGTTCTCTTTCATTATTCTGAAAACCCCGTAAGCTATACACGGCGCTGTATTCCGCCTCAGAGGTTCAGCAAGTACCCTGTCGGGACGAATCCCAAGCTGTTCAATTGTAAGTTCTTTGTGCTCGGCATTTGTAACCACAAAAATATTTTCCTCGGGGCATACTTTTTTAAAACGTCTGTAAGTCTCCTGAATGAGCGTTTCACCCCTTCTAAGAATATCGAGAAACTGTTTGGGTTTTTCCTTCCGGCTTAAAGGCCAGAAACGGCTGCCAATACCACCAGCCATAATTATAACATATCGGTTGTTCATCATTCGATGGATTTTGGTTCACATTATTGCAAATATAAGAACTATTTATACAGCCGACATGTTATTACAATAGAAGCCGGGCAGGTAATTACAGCAATTATTTGTAATTTTATGCTCCGAAAAAACAGGCAAAATGTTCAAATTTCTTGGAAGCTTAGGACGTTATTTCCTTCTACTGGGAAAGGTTTTTTCAAAGCCCGAGAAGATATCCGTTTATTACAAACAGACTATTAGAGAATTGATTTTTCTTGGAGTCAATTCAATTGGAATAACTGTGATTATCTCATTTTTTATGGGCGCCGCCATAACTCTTCAGACGGCATATAATACTGAAAATCCTATTTATCCTGCATATCTTATAGGTCTGGGATGCCGCGACTCGATAATACTTGAATTTTCGTCAACCATAGTTGCACTTATTCTTGCAGGCAAAGTTGGCTCAAATATTGCATCTGAAATAGGAACAATGAGAGTTACAGAACAGATAGACGCTCTAGAGATTATGGGAGTGAACTCGGCTTCATATCTGATACTTCCAAAAATGATAGCAACTCTTATTTTCAATCCCTTTCTTACATTGATTAGCATTATGGTAGGAATAGCCGGAGGCTGGTTTGTTGGAACACAAATCATCGGAGTGATTACATCGGAACAGTTTATTTACGGGATACAGTATGCTTTTATACCTTATTATATCACTTATTCACTTATTAAAACCGTGGTCTTTGCTTTCCTGATTACAAGCATTTCAGCTTACCAGGGATATTTTGTGAAAGGAGGATCGCTCGAAGTGGGTCAGGCCTCGACAAAATCTGTTGTTTACAGCAGTGTTTTTATCCTTCTGTTCAATGTTATACTCACCCAATTGTTACTCTCATGATTATTGTAAAAAACCTCAATAAATCATTCAACGGCAGGAAAGTTCTTTCCGATATCAATGTAACATTTGAAACTGGAATCACGAACTTAATAATCGGGCAAAGTGGATCTGGTAAAACAGTGTTACTTAAATCAATTGTAGGGCTACATGATATTGACAGCGGTGAAGTATGGTTTGACGACGTTTTGTTTAACAAACTCGACTTCAGGCAGAAGAAAGAGATAAGAAAACAAATGGGTATGCTTTTCCAGGGCAGTGCACTTTTCGACTCTATCACAGTTGAACAAAACGTCAGGTTCCCTCTCGACATGTTCACAAATATGACTATGAAAGAAAAAACCAGAAGGGTCAATTTTTGCCTCGAACGTGTAAATATCATTAATGCTAACAAAATGTATCCTGCTGAACTTTCAGGAGGAATGAAAAAAAGGGTTGCAATAGCTCGTGCCATCGCACTTAATCCAAAATACCTGCTTTGCGATGAACCTAACTCAGGCCTCGATCCAATTACCGCAAATCTTATTGATAAACTGATAAAAGAGATTACTGAGGAATATTCAATAACTACAATAATCAACACCCATGATATGAATTCAGTTATGGAAATCGGAGAAAAAGTTATCTTTATCAGCGACGGGCTAAAATACTGGGAAGGAAACAAAAATGAAATACTTCATTCCGACTGCAAACTGCTGAATGATTTTGTTTTTGCCAATGTGCTGGCAAAGCAGCTTATCAATAAATAATTTTACTTCTCCTTTATCTCTTTCTTTTCTTTCTTTATTTCCTCGTAATCTATATACTCACCAAGGCCTTTGAGCGATTCTTTTTTATTGAACATTTTTTTATCGTAATGAAAAGGTTTCCCCCATGATGATGTCTTTTTTTCGGAATCTGTTCTCGCCAATGACTTTAGAATCAGCAAAACAAGAATTAAAATCAGAATAAGTCTAAGCATAAGTTTTTACTTGAAACATTTAAATAATTATCATTGGTTTGTCAGTTTTCTTTTTAATATTATTCCCAAATACAAAGTTAAATCCGAACCTTATATTAAGAGTATTCCAGTTGGAAGGTAATGGTATTTCAGTATCTTCTGAAATTATTTTATTCCACATCAGAGGAATGCGGTCGGTGACAATGTAAAACTGAAGTATTCCTGCTCTGAAAGCAAGACCTGCGCCAAGGTTATCGAATCTGCGATTTGCTGCAGTGTATACCAGTGTGGTTGAAAAGGCATTCCCAAGGTTGAGGTTTGCCGAAACAGAAAATGATTCACGAATATGTCTTGTTTCAAAATGAGTTTGTGACAAAAGACCTATACCAAATTTTTTTGTGATATTATAATTTGCCCCTAAAGTTATAACAGGAGAGAGAAATGTATTAAAGGGTTTTTCATCATTTGAAACAGTAAAAGAATTTTTAAGGGAATCGAGCATATCATCGGCAAGTTCATCGAAAGTTTTTGTTCCATTCGCCACATCTTTTATATTGAAACCGCTGAATTCGAAAGTGCTTTCCGACTTAAGATTTGTTATCCTGTCGTGCCACCTTATAAAACCAATGTCAGTAACTGAAGCAGAAACACTCAATTTTTGTGTAAGATTATAAACTGCTCCAATGTCCATTCCAATACCAGTATTTTTTGTATTGAGGAAAAACTTTGTAGATTTTAGAATATCCTCATCAACAACAACAGAGTCGGGATAATTATCCGCATCGAAATAGAAATCTACAGGTCCGCTTATATTTGCCGTCAGATCGGCGTTGAATGTATGAGTATAATCATCGTTTACCGTAAGTGTAAGATTTTTATTGTCAAGAGAAAATCCGGCAATCCCAAATAGAAGCTTTGCTTTTGCCCCGATTCTCAGATTTTTCCCGAACATTTTAGAAAATCCTAAACCGGCTTCTCTGAAATATGTAAGACCTGCATTAAGTTTATTAAGATCAATTTTTTTGCCTACATAGTTTTCATTGCCGGCCAGACCAACTCTGATTATGTCTTCAGGCAAAGCAACATCCACTTCAGCTCTTTCATTTATATCCAAAAAGATGTATAGATCCTTTCCTGCATTGAATCCAATGCTAAATAATTGAACGTTTACTTTGCCACTAAGAAAATTGTTTCGTTTAATCTTTTCAAGAAAGTTATTAATGTCGTAATCGGGATGAAGGAAAGTAATTATAGAATCGGCTCTCCCATGGATCAAAACATCTGACAGGTTAAAAAAATTATTGTTTATGTTTGCATTTATTCCTGTTATACCGATTCCCAGATAGAATGAGTTTGAGGGTCGCAAAGCCGGATTAAACAGATGATTCTGAGGCAAATTCATGTAATACAGTGCCTGGCCAGTCTGCCCTGAAAGTGGACCTGACAAAAAGGTCAGAAGAAAGAAAAAACAACAGATAGTCCGTTTGTTCATATTAGATATAATTTTCTTTAGAATATAATGTTTGGTTTCACTAAGACCGTGGCTTTAAATGAAATTTTATAGTCGGAATAAAATTTCACGTCTTTTGTTCCTCCACCTGAGGTAATAATAGAAAATATGAAAATTATATTATCAGCATCCGATGATGCTTCGAAAAAGTCCTTGTCAAAATCAATATTTGTGATAGTTTCAACTGGCTTGATAACTTTTCCTGAAGCATCAACTTCCGCAGGTTTTATAATATCCGAAGCGTCTATGGTCTTAAGGTGGTGTTGTGTAATTGAGTCGTATAACACTAATTTAAGCGAAGCGCCGAGCGGAAAACCATTCGAGGCAGTTATTCTTAACCTCAACAAATCAATGTTTTCAGCCTTGAGGGGATTATCATCATCATCCTCTTCATCGCTTTTAAGGAAATTATCAACAGTATCGGCAAACTGTAAATTGTTTACCCAGAATTCCACCGGAACTTCTATTTCAAGAGAAGCAAGAAGTCTGCTGTTACCAAAAATATAATTATTCCGTCCTCCTGCTGGGCCTGCCGGATTCATCTGGCTGGAACCAGAAAAAGTTACTTCAACGGGTGGTAACGAAACCAGGTCGGGAAGATGAGAATTTGTCTTATCAATCTTCAAAGAAGAGGATATATCGCGTGAAGGATAAACCGGATAATCTATTACAAATGGTGCGAAGCCCAGGTCAACTGTTTTATTATCTCTTTTGCCTTTCGCATCGAGAGTAACCTTTACAGGCACTCCGAATGAATTGGAATAGTTTACCTTGATGGAAGGATTCGAAATATGGAAATCACCTGTTATTTTTTCCAGTATATCTTCAATATCAGTTTCCATTGTATCTGGCTCGATGTTTTCCTGCAACTGTCCGAAATATCCCTTCAGGTAATCAATTTCCGGATCAGGCATCCGGATAGAAACTGAAATATTGTCGGTGCTGCTATAATTAACCATATTTCCGTCTGAACTTATTTTTATTTCATAGTTAACCGGAATACGATTGAAAGGATTATTTATATCAGAGCTGAAATCAATTTCGGTATTGCCGATATCAATGCTTTCACTGACGGTTTGTCCAGAAGGTATATTGATAACTTCAGAAACCGGACTGTCTGAACGGTTTGATGTAGGAAGTAAAATGGATATGGAACTTGAAAGACTTGTTTTTGATATGATATTATATCTCAATACTCCGGATTTTATTTTACCACGTTCAATTTCGATATCATCTTCCGGCTCCAGGTCAATAATATCTGCATGGCCCAGAGAAGATAACGTTTGCATTGGAATCTTCATTCGGCCCGACTGTGCCTTTAAATTATTACCATGAATCTGAAACTCGACTGTCTTGTCCAAATCAACTATTACATTTGTAGCTCCAGGACTTCCTGTAAAAAATACTGCAGCTACAATAGAATTTTTCACAGTTCTATCAGCCAGGCTTACTGGAAAAGTTT